>NZ_JBFAKV010000075.1:0-1015 GCF_040655895.1 Streptomyces sp. NPDC050264 | reverse complement strand
CCTAAGCACTGTTTCTCGGATCATGTGCGGAGCCAGATGATGAGGGCTGCGAGGGTGACGGTGCCGAGGTAGATGTAGGCCCGTTTCTCGTAGCGGGTGGCGACGGCGCGGAAGCCTTTCAAGCGGTTGATGGCGCGTTCGACGGTGTTGCGTTTCTTGTAGTGCTCGCCGTCGAATCCGGTGGGCCGACCGCCGCGGGAACCGCGGTTGAGCCGGTGTCTGCGCTGGTCACGCCGCTCGGGAATGGTGTGGGAAATGCCGCGTCGTCGCAGGTAGCGACGGTTGGCCCGAGACGTGTAGGCCTTGTCGGCCAGGACGCGGTCAGGTCGGGTGCGCGGCCGTCCGACTCCGGTGCGGGGGACGGCTATCTGTCGTAGTACGGGCTCGAGTTGGGGGCCGTCGCCGTAGTGGCCTGGAGTCAGCAGGAGCGCGAGGGGCCGACACCGTCCGTCGGCCGCGAGATGGATTTTGGTGGTGAAGCCGCCGCGGGAGCGTCCCAGGCATTCGCCGATGCGACCACCTCCGCCAGCCGGACGGCCAGTTTCCGTAGGACCGGATCGGGCTGGTTCATCGCCGCGCGGGCCCCCTTTTGAGGGACCGCGGCCGGCGGGGCCTTCCTCGCGCCGGCGGCATGCTGGTGGGCTCGCACTGACGTGGAGTCCACCGACACGTCCCAGTCGATCTCACCCGCCGCATCCTCGGCGGCCTGGATCTGTGACAGCAGCATCTTCCAGGTGCCGTCCGCTGACCAGCGACGATGACGCTTATAGACGGTCTCCCAGGGCCCGAACCGCTCGGGCAGGTCCCGCCACTGCACGCCCGTCCGCACCCGGTACAGCACCCCGTTGATCACCCGTCGGTGGGCACTCCACCGGCCTCCACGCGTCCCGCCCCGAGGCAAGAACGACTCCAGTCGATCCCACTCCGCATTCGTTAAATCCCCACGCCCCATGTCTCCAGCCTGACCTCAACAACCCTGCCACGTCAGGCGATCCGAGAAACGGCGCCTAGGGCC
>NZ_JBFAKV010000074.1:0-1093 GCF_040655895.1 Streptomyces sp. NPDC050264 | reverse complement strand
CCAACACGGTTCTGGTGGTCGTCAACCTCGACCCGCACCACACCCAGGAGGCGACCGTCTCGTTGGACATGCCGCAACTAGGGCTTGGCTGGCACGAGTCCACCTCGGTGCGCGACGAGCTCACCGGCGACACCCACCATTGGGGCAGGACGAATTACGTGCGCCTGGAACCGGGCACCGCCCCCGCGCACATTCTCACCGTCCTGCGACCGTCCACGCCGCGATGAATTCTCTGGAAAAGGGAATCGGAGGGTCACCCACACCATGATCATGAATGAGCCTGTCCCGGACACCTTCGAGGACACCCCCGCCAAGGACCGGGATCCTGACTGGTTCAAGCGTGCCGTCTTCTACGAGGTGCTGGTCCGCTCCTTTCAGGACAGCAACGGCGACGGCGTCGGTGACCTGAAGGGCATCACGGCGAAGCTCGACTACCTGCAGTGGCTCGGGGTCGACTGCCTCTGGCTCCCCCCGTTCTTCAAGTCGCCACTGAGGGACGGCGGTTACGACGTATCCGACTACACGTCGGTGCTTCCCGAGTTCGGTGATCTGGCGGACTTCGTGGAGTTCGTGGACGCGGCGCACCAGCGCGGCATGCGCGTGATCATCGACTTCGTCATGAACCACACGAGCGACCAGCACGAGTGGTTCCAGCAGTCGCGCTCCGACCCGGAGGGCCCCTACGGCGACTACTACGTCTGGGCCGACGACGACAAGCAGTACCAGGACGCCCGGATCATCTTCGTCGACACCGAAGCCTCGAACTGGACCTTCGACCCCGTCCGCAAGCAGTACTTCTGGCACCGCTTCTTCTCCCACCAGCCGGACCTCAACTACGAGAACCCGGCCGTGCAGGAGGAGATCCTGGCCGCCCTGCGGTTCTGGCTCGACCTGGGCATCGACGGCTTCCGCCTCGACGCGGTGCCCTACCTGTACGCGGAGGAGGGCACCAACTGCGAGAACCTGCCCGCCACCCACCACTTCCTGAAGCGGGTCCGCAAGGAGATCGACGCCCAGTACCCGGACGTGGTCATCCTCGCCGAGGCCAATCAGTGGCCCGAGGACGTCGTCGACTACTTCGGTGACTTTCCCT
>NZ_JBFAKV010000073.1:0-1344 GCF_040655895.1 Streptomyces sp. NPDC050264 | reverse complement strand
GGGCCTTCCCCCACGAAGGTGGGCACGCGGTTATTGGTCACGCGGCGAGCGTGAGTTTAGCGGCGTGGTGTCGTCGTTCGTATTCGTCGGGGCTGAGGTGGCCGTTGGTGGAGTGGCGGCGTCGGGTGTTGTAGCGGGTCAGCCAGGCGAAGACTGTGCGTCTGCAGGTGGTGGCGTCGCCGTAATCGGGGGCGCCCTGGAGGGTCTCGCGTTTCAGGGAGGCGTGGAAGCTCTCGCAGGCGGCGTTGTCGGCGCTGGTGCCGACCTTGCCCATCGACCGGGTCACCCGGAGCTGGTCGCAGAGGCCAGCGTAGGCCCTGGATCCGTACTGGGCTCCGTGATCGGAGTGAAAGACCGCGCCGTCCAGCGAGCCGCGGGTGCGGGCGGCCATCCGCAGGGCGTCGGCGACAAGGTCGGTGCGCATGTGGTCGGCGATGGACCAGCCGACGATCTTGCGGCTGAAGCAGTCCAGCACGGTCGCGAGATAGAGGAACTCCCCTCCCGCGAGCGGGAGATACGTGATGTCGCCCATGAACTTGCGCCCGGGCTCGCCGGCGGTGAAATCCCGCTGGAACAGGTCCTCGACCGGTGAGGATGCCGGGTCGGGAACGGTCGTGCGAACGCGTCTGCGCAGGCGGACCCCGGTGATGGAGTACGTCCGCATGACCCTGGCGACCCGCTTCTCGTTGATCCGGTGTCCCTTCTCGCGGAGCTCGGCGGTCACCCGCGGGGAGCCGTAGGCGCCGCCGGACTCGCCGTGGACCTGCCGGATCTCCTCGGCCAGGACCAGGTCCTGGCGCTGCCGGGCGGCCCTCGCCCCGGCGCCGGCGAGCCACTTGTAGTAGCTGGACCGGTTCACGTCCAGGACATGGCAGAGCCGCTTCACCTCGTAGGTGTCCCGGTGGTCGTCAACGAACTGGAAGCGGCTCATCACCAGTTCGTCTCCCCGGCGAAATACTTGGCCGCCTTGCGCAGGATGTCCCGCTCGGTCGCGAGCTTGCGCTCACTAGCCTCGAGCTCTGCCACGCGGGCCTCCAGGCGGCGGACCCGTTCATCCGGATCGGCGGACGCCTCCGCCGCCGGCCGGGCGGCCGGCCGCGCAGCCGCGGCGGTGACGCCACGGCGTTCGCGGTCCCGCAGCACCCACTCACGCAGGGTCGCCCGGTTGATGCCCAGGTCAGTGGCGATGCTCTTGTAGGTCGCCCCGGGGGTGGACTTGTACAGGGCCACGGCATCGGCCTTGAATTCGTCCGAATAGTCCTTCATCGCCATCGGCGGTCTTCTCGCTTCCTCCGGATCAAGCAGATCCAGTATCAGCGTGTCCACCAATCAGGGGGAGGCTCC
>NZ_JBFAKV010000072.1:0-1393 GCF_040655895.1 Streptomyces sp. NPDC050264 | reverse complement strand
GAGCTCGTAACACGATCATGGTGAGACGCGGTCTACCCTTGTTGGGGTGTCGTCCCTCGCTGTTACTGCTTCTTCGCACTCATCGGCGTCTCCCGCCGTCGTCTACGCGGCGCTCCTGGATGCAGAATCCTGGCCGTTGTGGTCCGCCTACGCCGACGTCGAGTGGGATGTGCCTGCGGGAGTCGACCGGCCGGCACGCGTGGATGACCTGCGCACCATCCGTTCCCTTACTGGGCGTGTGTGCTGCCGCGAGCGCGTCGTCGAGATGGTTCCCGACCAGCGGTTCAGCTACGAACAGGCCGCAGGACTGTTCACCTCTCATCGAGGGTCTGTGGACCTGGCCCGAGCCCCCCATGGCGGCACCGACATCACCTGGTCAGCGACCTACCGACACACCCTCCCTCTCCTGGACGTGCTCAGGAGACGGCATCTGCAGGTTTGGGTCCAGGATCTTGCGTCATACGCCAACTCGATCGTGAGCCGTAACTCCTAGAACTGCAGCGCAGATTCATGATCCGAACTTCTTCAGGCGTCTCCAGCAGATGAGGCTGCAGCCCAACGAGACCAAGGCGTCGTGGAGTTCGAGGCGTCGTTCCCATCGGATGGCGAGACGTTTGAACTGGTGGAGCAGGGCGAACGTCTGCTCGACGACGTAGCGGAGCTTGCCCAGGCCCTTGATGTTCGGGGCACCCTTGAGGGAGATGACCGGCAGGATCCTGCGGCGCCGCAGTTCCAGGCGTACGGCCTTCGAGTCGTATGCCTTGTCGCCCAGGACAGCCTCGGGGCGCCGTCGCGGTCGGCCGGGCCGGCCAGCGACGGGCGGGATGCCGTCGACCAGGTTGAGGGTCTGGGTGATGTCGTTGACGTTCGCCGCGGTGGTGATGACTTTGAGCGGGGTGCCGCGTCCGTCGCAGATCAGGTGGTGTTTGCTGCCCGTCTTCCGCCGGTCGACCGGCGACGGACCGGTATCGGCGCCCCCTTTTTCGCGCGGATGTGAGAACCATCCACGCAAGCCCGCGACCAGTCGAGCTCGCCCGCCGCGTTCAGCTCGGTGAGCAGGACCCGGTGCAGCCGGTCGAAAACCCCCGCCTTCTGCCACCGGTCCAGGCGGCGCCAGCACGTCTGTCCCGAGCCGAACCCCAGTTCCGGGGGTAGAAGTTGCCAGGCTATGTCGTTGTAGAGGACGAACAGGATGCCCTGGAGACAGAGCCGGTCCGACACCGGCCGAGGCCCCGGTGACCGCTCCGGCCACGGAGGCAACAACGGCTCGATCAGCGCCCACAACTCATCGTCCACGATCCATGGTCGAGTACCCACACCATCACGAACGGCCGAATCTTCACACCCGTCACGGCCAACCAGCACGTTTCACCAAGATCGTGTTACGAGCTCT
>NZ_JBFAKV010000071.1:0-1413 GCF_040655895.1 Streptomyces sp. NPDC050264 | reverse complement strand
ACACAGTGGACGCGAGCAACTGAGGACAAGCCCTCGGCCTATTAGTACCAGTCACCTCCACCCGTTACCGGGCTTCCAGATCTGGCCTATCAACCCAGTCGTCTACTGGGAGCCTTAACCCCTCAAAGGGGGTGGGAGTCCTCATCTCGAAGCAGGCTTCCCGCTTAGATGCTTTCAGCGGTTATCCTTTCCGAACGTAGCCAACCAGCCATGCCCTTGGCAGGACAACTGGCACACCAGAGGTTCGTCCGTCCCGGTCCTCTCGTACTAGGGACAGCCCTTCTCAAGACTCCTGCGCGCGCAGCGGATAGGGACCGAACTGTCTCACGACGTTCTAAACCCAGCTCGCGTACCGCTTTAATGGGCGAACAGCCCAACCCTTGGGACCGACTCCAGCCCCAGGATGCGACGAGCCGACATCGAGGTGCCAAACCATCCCGTCGATATGGACTCTTGGGGAAGATCAGCCTGTTATCCCCGGGGTACCTTTTATCCGTTGAGCGACGGCGCTTCCACAAGCCACCGCCGGATCACTAGTCCCGACTTTCGTCCCTGCTCGACCCGTCGGTCTCACAGTCAAGCTCCCTTGTGCACTTACACTCAACACCTGATTACCAACCAGGCTGAGGGAACCTTTGGGCGCCTCCGTTACTCTTTAGGAGGCAACCGCCCCAGTTAAACTACCCATCAGACACTGTCCCTGATCCGGATCACGGACCCAGGTTAGACATCCAGCACGACCAGAGTGGTATTTCAACGACGACTCCCCCTGAACTGGCGTCCAGAGTTCACAGTCTCCCACCTATCCTACACAAGCCGAACCGAACACCAATATCAAACTGTAGTAAAGGTCCCGGGGTCTTTCCGTCCTGCTGCGCGAAACGAGCATCTTTACTCGTAGTGCAATTTCACCGGGCCTATGGTTGAGACAGTCGAGAAGTCGTTACGCCATTCGTGCAGGTCGGAACTTACCCGACAAGGAATTTCGCTACCTTAGGATGGTTATAGTTACCACCGCCGTTTACTGGCGCTTAAGTTCTCAGCTTCGCACACCCGAAAGTGCACTAACCGGTCCCCTTAACGTTCCAGCACCGGGCAGGCGTCAGTCCGTATACATCGCCTTACGGCTTCGCACGGACCTGTGTTTTTAGTAAACAGTCGCTTCTCGCTGGTCTCTGCGGCCACCCCCAGCTCACCGAGTAAATCGGATCACCAGTGATGGCCCCCCTTCTCCCGAAGTTACGGGGGCATTTTGCCGAGTTCCTTAACCATAGTTCACCCGAACGCCTCGGTATTCTCTACCTGACCACCTGAGTCGGTTTAGGGTACGGGCCGCCATGAAACTCGCTAGAGGCTTTTCTCGACAGCATAGGATCATCCACTTCACCACAATCGGCTCGGCATCAGGTCTCA
>NZ_JBFAKV010000069.1:0-2210 GCF_040655895.1 Streptomyces sp. NPDC050264 | reverse complement strand
GTCTGTCACGCCTCTGACCTGGGGAGAACCGTCAGAACCGTGATATGTGGTGGAATTTCCTGGCACGGTCACATGACGAAATCGCTCAGGCTCGGGAGGAGTGGATGAGCGGGTCGCGATTTGGGGACGTAAAGGGGTACGACGGAGGGCGGCTGGATGCGCCTGAGGTGCCGCCTGTGCCGCTTAAACCCCGGGGTCGAGTGCGCTGAACTGGACTTCCATAGCCTGACCCTGACGAAGTCGAGCGAGTGACTTCGTCGACCCGCTCGACTTCGCTTCGCCCCGATCGCAAACGCCTCTCGCAGCGCCTGAGTCCACGTCTTCGAATCGCATGTTTCGCCAGCGGTAGGCAGCTCTAGCCAGACTGATGCTGACCCAATGCTGACGTTCATGACGCCCCGTCAGCTCTCGGCCGACTTCCGAACTACGCTCACTCGCAGCATGCTGAGCTCCTGCTTCTCCGGCCTGAGCACTACACCAATACTCAGGGCGCGGGAGCCGGACCAGTACAGCACTGCATCCCGAGCGGAACGATGCTGACTTGCGCGGCCGTTTGCCCAGTTCCCACAAAACGCCACTTCGCCGACGGGGCGGGCCTCGACGCGAAGGCCTTGCACGTACGTAATTCGTACCCTTGAGTCGAATTGTCAGCAGGGGGCCTCGCGTCAAGATCAACAATGACAGTAACTACTCTCGGAAGAGCTTGGGGCTCGACGCAGGGGCCTGGACCGCGCACGGAGCACCTCGAGGAGCCGGCGCCCAGAGATCGGGATCTCCGAAGTTGGGCGGTGCGCTGGGCCGCCTTTGACTGCACCGGACCAACCCTCAGCCGGCCGGCCACTTGTTTGCGGGATACCTGCGATGAGGCAACGACGCGAACTCATCAGGGATCAAGGCACGCGGAGCCGAGGTCCGCAGTAATTGTGACGCGTCGATGCCCAGCAACCGGCCCTGGTCGATGACGGCGATGAGCAGACCGAGCACATCGGTGACGATGCCCCACTTGCGGCCCGGCTCTTCTTGCTCGGATATAGCACGGCCGTCGTCTTCGGTGCGTTGACCGAGGCGTGCACGGTCTGGCTGTCCATCACGACCGCGAACGGGTCCTCGCGTCGGCCCTTCGACTCGCGGCCCTGCCAGCGCAGCAGATCGTGGACGGTCTGGTCGGTGCCATCATCGGAGTGCCGGCGGTTGAAGTGTGCCTGACTGGACAAAAACGGGTGTCTCACACGTCGGATCACGAGAGTATGTGCTGATAGTTCAGGGACTGTCAGGTAAGCGCCCTAGCGCTTCTTTAGTGGAGTTCGGTCAAGTCTCATGTCGAAGTTCGCGATCCACCTCTCATTCAACGTGATCAGTTGTGAGGGGTGTGGCATCAAGCGGATCCGCGGCGTGCCGTGTGCCGACTGCGAGCGCCGCCCTGAGCCGTGGGAGGTCGACAGTGCAGCACTCTGTCGCCGACAGAGAGCGGTTGAGGCTCAGCAGATACTGGCGCAGGCAGCAGACCAGTCCGAGCACAGAGAACTTGGAGCTCCTGAGTTCTTGCATGCCGAGGTATACGCAGCCCTCCACACATGGATGACTGGCTTCTTCGATGCCGTGTCCGCAGCAGCAGAGAGCCAAGAAGGCGCTCAGCGGCTCAAAGACTCTGTGACCGAGTTGGTTGGTCTCAGAGCTGCCCTTCACCGCGCCGACGACCGCCGCCCCATGCGGCAGCTCATTTCAGCACTCAGGGGCCTCATAGCTGAGCTCGAATCAATGGTCGGCGCATACCTCGAAACATTGCTCGCAAGCACCCCCCTCCAAGCCCAGAACCACGGTGCTCGAGCACAGCGGCATCTTGACGCAGCCACGGAAGCCATCACTCGAGTCGAGAGCGTCTCGGAGGCAGTGGAGATACTGACGCACCAACGTGATGCGTCGCGGACCCAGGCACAACTCCTGCAACTTGCCCTCGGTTCCGCGCAGCAGCCTAATCTTCTGGCGTTGGACTCCTGGGGCCGCGACTCGCTCTGGGAAATAACCGGCTCTCGCGGCACTGCGGGACATGGCGTGTTCTTCGGGATCTGCCGCGTGATCGCTCAGAACCTCTTTAACGACGGCCAGTTCTGTTACGTCCTTCGACGTGCATACCAGCTCTTCTCGTCAAGCCCTAAGAGCTCGTAACACGATCTTGGTGAAACGTGCTGGTTGGCCGTGACGGGTGTGAA
>NZ_JBFAKV010000068.1:0-2602 GCF_040655895.1 Streptomyces sp. NPDC050264 | reverse complement strand
GGTACTTGAAGTCGTCCGGGGTGCCGAGGCGGGCCGTGGGCGCGTAGAAGCCGGTGACCTGGTACCCCCAGGAGCCGCCGAAGGGGTGCTCGGCGACGGGCATCAGCTCTACATGCGTGAAGCCCAACTCGGATACGTAGTCGGGAAGTTGATCGGCCAGCTGGCGGTAGGTGAGGCCGGGGCGCCACGACGCGAGGTGCACTTCGTAGACGGACAGAGGGCTGGTGTGCACCGGACGGTCGGCACGTTGCCGCAGCCACTTCTCGTCGCCCCAGACGTACTGGCTGTCGGTCACGATCGAGGCCGTCGCGGGCGGCGGCTCCGTCCTGCGGGCCATCGGGTCGGCCCGCTCGAACCGGGCACCGTCGGGGCCGGTGATGGCGAACTTGTACTGGGCTCCGGCGCCGATCTCCGGGACGAACAACTCCCACACCCCGGAGGAACCCAGGGAGCGCATCGGCAGCGACGTCCCGTCCCAGTGGGTGAAGTCGCCGCAGACCTGGACGCCGCGGGCGTTCGGCGCCCAGACCGTGAAGCGTGTTCCCCGCACTCCCTGGCATTCCAGCACGTGGGAGCCGAGCGCCGTCCACAGTTCCTCGTGGCGCCCCTCGGAGATGAGGTGCAGGTCGAACTCGCCGAGGGACGGCGGGAATCGGTACGGGTCCTCGGTCTCGGTGACGGCGTCCGGGTAGGTCACCAGCAGGCGGTGGGGGGCGAAGCCCTGGTCCGGGATGCTGCCCGCGAACAGACCGTCGCCCTCGTCGTGGAGTTCCCACGCGCGGGTGCCGATGACGGCGGACACCGCGATCGCCTGCGGGCGCAGGCACCGCACGACCAGTGCGCCGCGCGCCGCGTGGGCGCCGAGGACCGCGTGCGGATCGTGGTGGGCGCCGCCCAGAAGCCGGGCGCGCACGTCGTCGTCCAGCGGGGCGGGACGCGCGGCGCGGCGGGTGCCGTCGGCCTCCAGGACGGGTTCGGCAACGGACATGTCAGGCCTCCTCGGCGCGGCCGTCGGACAGCACCGGTGCCGGGGCTCCGGGGTCGGCGCACAGCCGTGCCACCGCGTTCATGGGGACCGTGACCCGGTCGGGGCGGTACACCGACTCGTAGACCACCTCGTAGACGGCGCGGTCGGCTTCATGGGCGCGGAGTGCGGCGGGGACGGCGCGCGGGTCGAAGCCGCCCGATTCGCCGTAGCCCGCGCAGAACGCGTCCCGGCAGCGGTCGGCCCAGTGCGGGAGGAACACCGCGCCGGACTGGGCGGCGTAGTCGAAGGACCGGAGCATGCCGGCCACGTCGGCGATCGGCGAGCGGACGGCCCGGCGGTCCGCCACGGGCTTGGCCGGCTCGCCCTCGAAGTCGACTATGTGCCAGCGTCCCTGGGCGTGCAGCACCTGTCCCAGGTGCAGGTCGCCGTGGGTTCGTTGCAGCGGCGGGTCGCCGCCCGCCGTGACGACGGCCGCGTAGATCTCCTGGAGGGCCGGCACGTGCGCGCGCAGCTCCGCCACGGAAGCGGCCGCCCGCAGGAGCCGGTGGGTCATCGCGTCGGCCAGCCGTACCGGCAGGTCCACGGGCCCGATGTCGGTCGGGAACACCTTGGCGAGGGCCACGTGCAACTCGCCTGTCGTACGCCCCAGTTCGTACGCCTCGTCGGCGAAGCCCGTCCGGCGGCCGCCCGATTCCAGGGCCAGCGCCCAGCCGTCCGTCGATTCGGTGAGGAACGGCTGCACCATGCCCAGGGTGCTCCAGAACGGTGCCTCGGTCTGGAACCAGCCGACGGGCGCGGGCACCTGGTTGAACCCGTGCCGGGCCAGCGCTCCCGTGACCTCCAGGTCGGGGTTCATGCCCGGCTGGATGTGGCGGAAGAGTTTAAGGATGAGCTCGTCGCCGTAGACGATCGACGTGTTCGACTGCTCGACGTCGAGGACCCGCGGAGTGAGACCGCACGGCACCGAGGTGCGCGGCAGCGACTCGAAGCGCAGGTGGCCCATGGAGCCGCCCCTGCGGAGCCGTTCGAGGAGCACGATCGCCGCACGGTGATCGTGGACGGCGTCGTAGACCAGGAGTCGCTCGCCGGGTCGTGCCTCCACTTCCCCGATCAGGCTCGGACCCATGCGCGGCGGCACGTGGGCCGCCACGCCGAGCAACACCTGGTAATGGGCGCCGTCCGATGAACCGCGCTGATCGACGCGCACCAGCAGGTGGTAGCAGTCGGCCGACAGTTTCGTCGCCGCGGCCACGGACACACCGGTGATGTCACGGCCTTGTCCGGTGAACCAGCGCTGCCGGGGAAGCCAGCGCGCGAGGAGCGCCACGAGGGAGGAGGCCGGTACCTGCGTGGGACCGACGCCAATATCGGACAGCAGAGGCGAAGTCATATATCAGGTCCAATCGTGGTGAGCCGTGCGCGGCGTCAGGCAACTGCCACGCAGCCGGAACCAGTAGAAGCCGTGTCCCGCCAGGGTGAGCAGGTAGGGAAGCTCGCCGATGGCCGGGAAGCGGACCTCACCGATCAGTTCCACGGGGTGGCGGCCGTCGAAGACCCGGAGGTCGAGTTCGGTGGGCTGGGCGAAGCGGGAGAAATTGTGGACGCACAGGACCA
>NZ_JBFAKV010000067.1:0-3221 GCF_040655895.1 Streptomyces sp. NPDC050264 | reverse complement strand
TCCAACCTTACCAGATCCGTTTTCCGTTCCGTTTCCGGTTCGGATTTCATTTCCGGTGGCCGTTGGGGGCCTTTGCCTTTCGGCGTGTTCACTACGTTAGCCGATTCCCTCGGTTACTCATAATCGAGTTTCGCGAGTTCGCATTTCGGCATGCGGGCACGCCGAAATGATCCCCGCTGAGGGAAGTTGTAGGTAGTGGTTTGGCCGCTTCCGGTTGCTGGCTGAGCGCCATACCCGGTCAAGCGGCTCGGGCTACGTTACGGATCCCGCAAGACCGCGTCAAGTTCGGCGCCGTCGCGGGGTATGGGGCCGATAAGGGCTCACCGTCGGGTCGTTGGCGATCCAGAAGCGCCACGGGTGGACGCCGCCGTCGCCGGAGACTCCGGTTCGCGGTCCGCTGAGTACCTGGTCAGCCGGGGCCGGGGTGCCGTGCAGGATCGTCACCGGGGAGTCGGCGGGGACGCAGGCGTCCGTGCCGTCGAGGGTCCGGTCCACGTCCAGGGCCGTGGCCAGGCGCGCAGGGCCTTTGGCCAGTTCCCTGTCGTTACGGGCCGAAAGTCGGCGTTTGCGGGCGAACTCGTCGCCCTCGGTGATCTCGCCGGCACGGAGGAGGACTCCACTTGCTGTGCCCGGCGGGCCGCACACCAGATTCATGCAGTGCCACATGCCGTACGTGAAGTAGACGTACACGTGTCCGGGCGGACCGAACATCACGCTGTTGCGGGCGGTCTGTCCTCTATACGCGTGGGAGCCGGGATCGTTCGCGCCGTCGTAGGCCTCGACCTCCGTAAGACGGAGCTCGATCGGGCCGTCGGCGGTGTGACGTACCAGGGTGCGGCCCAGGAGGTCGGGGGCGACGTCCAGGACCGGGCGGTCGAAGAACTTGTGGGTCAAGGGCGTACGGTCAGGGGCCGCGATCATGCCGTCCGAGGGTAACGGAACGGGCGGGCCGGGGGTCTGCGGAACCGGGCGCCGGTGTACCGCGTTTGTAGTCAGCAGGACCAGCAGGTTCCGTCATCGCGATTTCACGGTTCACCTATGGAGGAGATCGAGTCATGGGCTTCAAGCGGCTGTTGGCAAGTCTGGGTGCGGGCGGGGCGTCCGTCGAGACGGTGCTCACCGAGGCCAATGTCGTGCCCGGTGGAGTCGTACAGGGTGAGGTGCGCATCCAGGGCGGCTCCGTGGACCAGGAGATCGAGGGCCTCTCCGTCGGCCTGCAGGCGCGGGTCGAGGTCGAGGGCGGCGAGCAGGAGACCAAGCAGAACATCGAGTTCACCAAGGTAAGGCTCGGGGGCGCCTTCGCGCTGCAGGCGAACGCCGTGCACGCGGTGCCGTTCGGGCTCGAGATCCCCTGGGAGACCCCGGTCACCACGATCGACGGGCAGCAGCTGCGCGGGATGAACATCGGTGTGACCACCGAGCTGGAGATCGCCCGGGCCGTGGACTCCGGGGACCTCGACGCCATCAGCGTGCATCCGCTGCCGTCGCAGCAGGCGATCCTGGACGCCTTCATCGCGCTCGGGTTCCGCTTCAAGAGTGCGGACATGGAGCGTGGGCACATCCGGGGCACCCGGCAGAAGCTGCCGTTCTACCAGGAGATCGAGTTCTTCCCGCCGCAGCAGTACCGGGGGATCAACCAGGTCGAGCTGAGCTTCGTGGCCGACGACCGGGAGATGGACGTCGTCCTGGAGATGGACAAGAAGCCCGGCCTGTTCAGCGAGGGCAGTGACACGTTCCGCTCGTTCGTCGTGGGGCACAACGACTTCCAGGGCACCGACTGGTCGGCGTATCTGCACCAGTGGCTGTCGGAGGTCGGCAGCCGGCGGAACTGGTTCTAGGGTTTCAGGGGCGAGGCTCCGTGCAACCCGTGATTCTGTCGAACCCGTGATCCAGGAGGTGTCGTCGTGACCGAGCAGCCCGAGCGGGCGCCGCTCCCGCATGATTTTCATCCGCAGGTGCCGTCGTTCACCGTCGTGAGCGAGGACTTCGAGCCGGGTGGAGTGCTCGACGACGCTCAGGTCCACGCGGCCGGGAACACCTCGCCGCAGTTGCGGTGGGAGGGCTTCCCGCCCGGGACCAAGAGCTTCGCCGTGTCGTGCTTCGACCCGGACGCGCCCACGGGCAGCGGGTTCTGGCACTGGTCCGTGTTCGACATCCCGGTGTCGGTGACGGAGCTGCCGGCGGGCGCGGGCAGCGGCAAGTTCGAGGGACTTCCCGAGGGCGCCGTGCAGGTCCGTAACGACTACGGGACGAAGGAGTTCGGCGGTGCCGCGCCGCCGGCCGGGGATCCCGCGCACCGTTACGTCTTCACCGTGTACGCGGTGGACCAGGAGAAGCTCGGTCCTGACGCGGACGCTCCGCCCGCGTTCGTCGGCTTCAATCTGCGGTTCCACACGCTCGCGCGGGCGCAGGTGATCGCCGAATACGCGGCTCCCGCGGAGAGCTAGCGTTCATTGAACGTTTGCCCGCCTCTGGTCTTGGAATTGATCAGGGGCGGGCATTTTTTATTGCGTTGTCCATCTCGGCGTGCACGGCCAGAGTTGACGCACGGACGCCGAGGGGTGATCCGCTGCGTACGGGAGGTGGGCAGGGTGCGGGACACATTGGTGCTGAACGCGAGCTTCGAGCCGCTCTCGACGGTGACGCTGAACCGAGCCGTCGTGCTGGTGCTTCAGGACAAGGCCGTCGTGGAGCAGGCCCACCCCGAGCTGCGTATGCGGGGAGCGGCCCTCGACATACCGGTGCCTCGGGTGATCAGGCTCTGCAGGTATGTCCGGGTGCCGTTCCGAAGACGTGCGCCGTGGTCGAGGCGGGGTGTGCTCGTACGGGACCAGCACCGGTGCGCTTACTGCGGGCGGCGGGCGACGACCGTGGACCACGTGGTGCCGCGGTCGCAGGGTGGCGCGGACGCGTGGCTGAACACGGTGGCGTCCTGCGCCGAGGACAATCACCGCAAGGCCGACCGGACGCCTGAGCAGGCCGGGATGCCGCTGCTCCGGCAGCCGTTCGAGCCGACGCCCGCCGACGCGATGCTGTTGTCGCTGGGGACGGACGGGCGCGCGGGGCTGCCGGTGTGGCTGGGGCAGCAGAAGGTTGCGGCGTAGGGACGGCCGAACGAAAAGAACCGAGCACGGCAGAGCGGGCCGCCGACCTTGAGGTCGGCGGGCCGCCCCCGCGCGGGGCGCGGCGTCCCCCGAGCCGTGTGGGGGGGGGGAGGCCCG
>NZ_JBFAKV010000066.1:0-3276 GCF_040655895.1 Streptomyces sp. NPDC050264 | reverse complement strand
TGGTGACGACGCCCGGCACCCGCCGGTACAGGGTGGCGTTCATCTCCTGGAGGAAGTCGACGGCGTCGAGGTTCTCCCGGCCGCCGAACTGGTTCGGGGTCCACTGCCCTTCCTCGCGCGAGTAGTCGAGGTAGAGCATGGAGGCGACGGCGTCGACGCGCAGGCCGTCGATGTGGAACTCCTCGCACCAGTAAAGGGCGTTCGCCACAAGGAAGTTGCGGACCTCCTTGCGGCCGTAGTCGAACTCCAGGGTGCCCCAGTCGGGGTGCGCCGAGCGCAGCGGGTCCTCGTGTTCGTACAGGGTGCGCCCGTCGAACTCGGCCAACGCCCAGTCGTCGCGCGGGAAATGGGCCGGGACCCAGTCCATGAGCACGCCGATGCCGGCCTGGTGCAGGGCGTCGATGAGGTACTTGAAGTCGTCCGGGGTGCCGAGGCGGGCCGTGGGCGCGTAGAAGCCGGTCACCTGGTAGCCCCAGGAGCCGCCGAAGGGGTGCTCGGCCACGGGCATCAGCTCTACGTGTGTGAAGCCCAAGTCAGCTATATAGGAAGGGAGTTGCTCGGCGAGCTGGCGGTAGGTGAGGCCGGGGCGCCAGGACGCCAGATGGATCTCGTAGACGGAGAAGGGCGACTCGTGGACGGGGCGGTTGCCGCGGGAGCGCAGCCACGCGTCGTCGTGCCAGGTGTGGTGGGAGGCGTGGACGACGGACGAGTTCGCCGGGGGCGTCTCGGTGCGGGTGGCGAGCGGGTCGGCGCGCTGTGTCCTGCTGCCGTCCGGGCGGGTGATCTCGTACTTGTAGAGCTCGCCCTCGCCGATGTCCGGGACGAACAGTTCCCAGATGCCGGACGAGCCGAGCGAGCGCATGCTGTGCCCGGCGCCGTTCCAGTAGTTGAAGCCGCCGACGACGCGGATGCCCTGGGCGTTCGGCGCCCACACCGTGAAGCGGGTGCCCCGGACGCCCTGGTGCTCCATCGGGCGGGCGCCGAGCGCCGTCCACAGCTGCTCGTGCCGGCCCTCGCGTATGAGGTGCAGGTCGAGGTCGCCGAGGGCGGGGAGCAGGGAGTACGCGTCCGCGATCCGCTGGACCGTGTCGCCGTACGTGATCTCCAGTTCGTACGCGGGGGTCTCGCGGAGCGGGAGCAGCGCGGAGAAGAATCCGTCGCCGTCGTCGTGGAGTTCGGTGCGCAGGCCCTGCGAGGTGATGACGGCGACTTTTCGCGCGTACGGGCGCCAGGCGCGTACGGCGGTGCCGGTGCCCGCCGGGTGGGCGCCCAGGACGGAGTGCGGGTCGTGATGGGTGGCCGACAGGAGGCGGGTGCGGTCGCCCTCCGGGACGGGGGCGCTCTCCGGCGCCGGGGGCCGGGTCTTGGTGGGGCGGCGGGTCACGGGTGGGCCTCCTAGTTGGCCTGCACGTCTGCCGGGTCGGTGGTCGTGGGCGGGTGTGGCCGGTCGTGTTCACGCGCTGGAGCCGCGCCCCTGCCGGCCCCGCGCGGCTAGTCGGGCTGCGCCAGCCGTCCCAGGGCGGCGAGGGGCACCGGGAGCCAGTCCGGGCGGTGGCGGGCCTCGTACAGGGCCTCGTAGATCGCCTTGTCCGTCTCGTACGCGCGCAGCAGGACCGGGTCCGTGCGCGGGTCCCAGCCGGAGGCGTCCGCGTAGCCGACGCAGTACGCGGACCGGCAGGCGTCGGACCAGGCCGGGTTCCAGGGGTGGTGCGTGCGGGCGGCGTAGTCGAAGGAGCGGAGCATGCCGGCGATGTCGCGGTGCGGCGGGTGCGGCATGCGGCGTTCGGCGAGCGGCCGGGACGGCTCGCCCTCGAAGTCGATCAGCCGCCAGAATCCCGACGGGTCGCGCAGGCACTGGCCCAGGTGCAGGTCGCCGTGGATGCGCTGGGCCTGCCAGGTGAGTCCTTCGCCCGCCAGGTCGGCGAGCGCCTCGAAGGCGGTGCGCAGGCCGGGCACGTAGGGGAGGAGCGCGGGGACCTGCTGGGCCGTCGTCTCCAGGCGGCGGGTCATCGTCGCGGCCAGCTGCTCGGTCTGGACGCGGGTGTACGTGACCGTGGGCAGGGCCCGCGCCAGGGCGGTGTGCACCTCGGCGGTGGCGCGGCCCAGCTCGTGGGCCTCGGTGACGAACTCCTCCTGCTTGGTGAGGTGCTTGAGGGCCAGGTCCCAGCCGTCGGCCGCGCCCTTGAGGTAGGGCTGGAGCAGGCCGAGCGTGGTCCCGCCGTCGGCTGTCCCGTACCAGGCGAGGGGCGCGGGCACCCGGTCGCAGTTCTCGCGGGCGAGGGCGAGGGGGAGTTCGAGGTCCGGGTTGATACCGGGCAGGACCCGGCGGAATACCTTGGCTATGAGTGAATCGCCGTACACCACCGAGGAGTTGGACTGTTCGGCGACGAGCGGGCGGGGGTCGAGGTCGTGGGCGATCTGCCCGCCCGCGTCCCGGTGGAAGCGGAGGTCGCCGAGGGTGCCGGGGGTGCGGAGGCGTTCCAGCAGGACGCTGGTCTGGCGGGGGTCGTGCAGCGCTTCGTACGCGGTGCGTCCGGCCAGCGGGCCCCGGGTGATGTGGCCGATGACGGCGGGTGCGAGATGCGGGGCCAGGGCGTCGGTGGTGCCTATGAGGAGTTGGTAGCAGTCGCCGGGGCCCTCGTCCGCCGGAGGTTGATGGGCGCGCACCAGCAGATGCAACAGGGCGTCCTCGGCGCGGAGCCGGGTGACGGAGTCGAGGGTGAGCTCGGTGATCGGGCGGCCCTTTCCCGCGAACCACCGCTGGCGCGGCAGCCACTCCCGCAGGAGTGGATCCAGGGACATGAGCAGCTCGGAGTGGTGGCCCTCCGGCGGAGCGGCGGGCCGGGCTGTGGCTTCCGACATGGCGTCGCGTCCTTTCCCCGGGAACGCGTCGGGCGGTGCGAGCGGACTCCGGGTGCCGAGATGCTGTCCAGGAATGGGGAAGTGCCGGGTATGCGGGGAGAGTTCCCAGGGCACGGGGAGGGAAACCGAACAAGCCGGTTGTCCCGCCCCGGGCTGTGGAGCATCTGCTGCAGAACGTGGTGCGTGGGTCGTGTCGCTGTGGGCCGTTTCGCTGTGGAGCGTGCCGCTGTCAGTCCTTGCGCAGGCGGAACCAGTAGAAGCCGTGTCCGGCCAGGGTGAGCAGGTAGGGAAGCTCACCGATGGCCGGGAAGCGGACTCCGCCGATCAGTTCCACGGGGTGCCGGCCGCTGAACATCTGCAGGTCGAGTTCGGTGGGCTGGGCGAAGCGGGAGAAATTGTGGACGCACAGGACCA
>NZ_JBFAKV010000065.1:0-4721 GCF_040655895.1 Streptomyces sp. NPDC050264 | reverse complement strand
GTCGCCGACCAACATCCTGGTGACGCCCCCGAACGAGACCCACACCGTGACCCTGAACTGGCCCGCGGGGGCCGGGGACATCAAGGGCGCGTACACCGACGTGCAGGTCTACCCCACCCACACGACCAAGTAAGGGTGGGGCGCGTGGCCGGCCTCGGTGGCTGACCGCCGTACCCGGCCAGAACCGGGACTGGCGGACGAACTGCGGTGCTCAGGGCGTCAGTTGCCCGACATGGTCATGGGGAGCTGGAGTAGTTGGGCGACGACTTGGTCGGGTGAGTCGACTGGGGCGAAGTCGACCGGCTGCTGGAGTTGGTAGACGGTGCCTTGCGGGGGGAAGGTGGTGAGGGTTTCGCCCAGGGTGGTCATCGTCTTGGTGTTGGTCAGGGTCATCGGTTTACCGCCTCCCGGTGGCTTCTCGATCGTGAGGGTGAAGTCGTGGAAGACGGTGTTGCGGTATTTCTCGGGGTTCTTGCTGGTGGCTTCGAGCAGGCTGAGCGGGGTGGAGTCGCTGTCGGACTGCGACAGGGTGACCTTGCCCAGGATCGGCGAGTCGGCGCTGTACTCCTCACCGATGATCTTCAGCTTCACCCCATCGAGGCCGCCTGACGGGTTGGCCTCGACGCGGTACCTGACGCCACCCCTGAAGTCCAGGGTGATGAGGCCGAGGACGTTGATCTGCAGCGGCACGTTGACTGCAAAGCCGGAGCAGGGAATCTCTTGCCCGATGGGCAGGAGCATCGGAACACCTCCGAGTTGGGGTGGCCGGCAGCGTGGTGACGCGAGCATGCCGTCGAGTACCAGCGCGCCGTATGCCACGGGTCAAGAACAGCATCAAAACTACTTTGCTGCCGAACATCCTAGTAATTCTTGATCCGGACCAACTACGGCATGTATGAGCCGAATTGCGGGTACGAGGAGAAGCCCCCGAGCACCGGTTGGCCGGACCGGAGAGCCACTCAAGGCCACCCCGGCCGCCCACGGCTCTTGATCCACTTTCGCAACAGGTCCTAGGTGTATTGACCCGCAAGGTTGTTGACGCGGCTGATCGGGGGTTGGCCTCCGAGTGCGGTGTGTCCGCGATGGTAGGTGTAGGCGTGGAGGAAGGCATCGAGGACTGCGGTCCGCTCGTCGTTGCTGAGGTAGGGCCTCAGGTAGGCCCACTCCTCGAGCAGGGTGCGGTTGAACCGTTCGACTTTGCCGTTGGTCCGGGGCCGGTAGGCGCGGGTCAGTCTGCGGCTCGCGCCGAGGTCGGCCAGTGCCCGCTGCCAGGCGAAGCTTTTGCGGTAGGGCCAGGCGTTGTCGGTCAGGACGCGTTCGATGCGCATCTGGCTCCGCACTGCCAGAGCGGCCAGCTCTCGATCTGGGCCCTTGCGGCAGGGGCAGGGCCGAGCAGGACCCGGTGGCGATGAGCCTGGGCGATCTCGCGTACAGCGGTGAGGCCGTCGAGGCCGGCGCCGTCCAACCTGACCGGTCATGCCAGACAGTTTCCCAACCCCTGGCCGTGCCTCCATTCCCGGTCGAGGGCGGGGTATTGGGGACGGTTGTGCGGACTTGTCGCCCTGGTGGTGGGAGGCTGGAAGGGCCCGGGTGACGAGGAAACGGCGGCGACCGGAGGACGCGGGGAGACCGGGGCTCCCCTTCGTGCGGTCCGCGCGCGAGGTGTCCTCCTGACGCGAGGGGCGGGGCCAGCGGGAGTTGCCTCATTTCGGCCATCTTGTTGTTGACACTGCTGTGCGGGGAGCCCTATCGGGGCGGTGTCTTAGCCTGGGACCATGCCCCGGACCCTGGCGGGTGTTGACGCGGTTCAGGCTCATCAATTGTGGACCTGTTGACAGCGTTTCCCTCTGGGCAGAGGAGGCGCCGGTGGGACGGCCCGTTCAGATGTCTCGATTGCCTCGGATCACCAGCCATGACGCGGAGCTGGGTGAGGATCGGGGACGGCATGATCGGCGCTTGTCGCTGATAGTGGAGGTGGATCCCGCTCCACGGGACATGCCGTTTCTCGCAGATGTCGCGGCTGCTGCGCTCGCCAGTGTGGGCGCGCCGTCGTGGGTGGCCGGCCGGGCAGCCGATATAGCCCGGATCGCTGCCCACTATGTCATCGGGCACGGTGCCGGAGGGCGTATCCAGCTGCGGGTGGAGGCAGATGCCGTCGCGGTGACCGTCGCGGTGTCCGACTGCGTCCCTGCTGGGCAGCCGGACTCTCCCGCCTGGTTGCCGGTGTCCGACAGCGGCTGTCTTGAGTGGGACGGCCGTGCGGCTGGAGATCCTCTGGTGAGTGCGGCTGCGGATGATTCGTTGTTGGTGCATCGCACCCTCGATGGGCAGGTACGGCTGGCCGTTCGGACCGCGTGGGTGTCGCCAGGGTCCGCTCGCCCCCTCATGAACGGCTCCCGGCAATAGGTGTCATCTGCAGTGTTGCCGGGGGAGATCTCCGGTCCCTGTTCAGCGAGTGAGGGTGTCTGGACGGGAGCCGGTGGAGCCGGGGTCGTGCGGTGACGGCGTACGACCCCGGTCTCAGCCTGCATGTTTCTTCCTGAGGGGTGACCGATGTGTGGATCAAAGGCCTGTGTTCGACGGGGGTTCAGGCAGCGCATGCTCGTTCTGTGTGCGGCGGGAAATCCGCGATGGACCCTGCCTGTGCCCCGCCCCTGGCTGCCACCGCTGTCGTGTTGTCACCCGTGGTTCCGGCACTCCCGGCAGTGACTTCGGCGGCGGCCAGGATTTGCGCCGAGGCGGCGAGGGGACGGCGGCGAGAGCACGGTGAGTGACAGCGCGTGGACGGGAGCGGCCGTGGCCGCCGTGACGGCGGGGTACGCCCTCATCTCCGGGCGGCTGACCATGACCGCCGTTTCGACGCCGATGGTGTTCACCGGTGTCGGGGTGGCCATCGGCCCCGCCGGGCTGGGCCTGCTGGACCTGGAGAGCGATGCGGGCCCCGTGCTCACCCTGGTCGAAGCCGCTCTGACGCTGGTCCTGTTCACGGGTGCGACGTCCATACGCCGACGGGATCTCCGCCTCGGTGGCTTCCTTGCCGGCCGCCTGCTCGGGATCGGCCTGCCGCTGACGATCGGAGCAGGATGGCTCCTGGCATGGCCCTTGCTGCCGGGCCTGACCCTGTGGGAGCTAGCCCTGCTCGGGGCCGTTCTCGCGCCGACCGATGCCGCTCTCGGCAAGACAGCGGTCTCCGATCCGCGTGTCCCTACGATGGTGCGCGGCGGCCTGAATGTGGAATCCGGACTCAACGACGGTATGGCACTGCCCTTCTACGTGCTCTTCCTCGCGGCTCTGCCCGGAACCACAGCCGCGGAGGAAGGAGCCGACGGAGTCTTCTGGCGTGCGCTCGTGCTCAGTTCCGCATGGGGCATGGCCGTGGGAGGACTCGGCGGGTGGCTGTTGCGCCGGTGCGGTGAGAGGGGCTGGGTCAGTCGTGACTGGCGGCAGACGTTCGTCCTGGCCGTGGCCGTCGGCGCGTACACACTGGCTGCCGCTACCGAGGGGAGCGGGTTCATCGCGGCCTGGGTGGCCGGCTTCGCCTTCGATGTCTCGCTACGGCGCGCCGTACCGGCGGGCGCGCCGGCGCACACACGAACCGCCGACGACGGCACCGTCGACCTCGCCGGACATCTTGCCGAACTCCTCGCCTCCTTGAGCTTCCTGGTTTTCGGCGCCGTTCTGCTCGGGCCGGCCCTGGAAGGCCTCGACTGGAGGATCATCGCCTACGCCGTACTGAGCCTCACGATGATCCGGATGCTGCCCGTCGCGCTCTGTCTGGCCGGGAGCGGTCTGGCCCTTCCCACGGTCTTCTACATCGGGTGGTTCGGGCCGCGGGGACTCGCCTCCGTCGTCTTCGGGCTCCTTCTGGTGGAGGAACAACACGTCCCGGGCATGGAGCTCCTCGGCCGGGTGATAGCGGTAACTGTCGCGCTCAGCATCCTTCTGCACGGCATGTCGGCCGTGGCCCTCGCGAAACGGTACGGCGCCTGGTACAGGAAGGCCGCCGAACGGCGGCCGGGCCTGCGAGAGGGCGTGCCCGAGGACGGAGAGGCCACGCACTCGTCCACGTCCACGGCTCGGCAGGGCGACGACGGGTGACGGACGATTCAGCTGAACGATTGCTGTCGACACAAGGAGACCGATTCCGGCGAGCGCGTCGTGACCGGCGTCAACCGCTGCCGACTGGACGCCGCGGAGCCCGGAACCACCAGCTCCTTGTGACGTTGATGAGCGTCGAGCTGCGGGCCCACCAGGGGTGGCCGGATGCCAGCGACAGGCCGACTGTGCACTGCAACGACCACTCCAGCGAGGGCGTTCGCGCGCGAGAATGTCGGTGACGGCTGACGAAAGTACCTCCAGGCCAGGGGCTGCAGTGACTACCGCTCCGCGTGAAGAAGAAGCGATCCGTGCGCTCGCTGAACGCCTCACGAAGGCCCATCGCACCACGCGCACGCCCGACGAAGTCGCCGCAGCCGTCGCAGATGCCCACGCCTCCTTCCACGGCCGGCCCGTGCGCGACTTCGTTCCTGTCCTCGTCGAACGCAAGGCACGCGCCACTCTCACCCACCCGCAGGCCATTGGCCGCGCCCGGGAGAGTTGACGGTACGCGTCAGACAGCGGCGGCCTGCCGGAGAGGACGGCAACCGCGTTCGGCGGGCCAAACAACCGTTCACCAGCGCATGCCGAGTTGGTCGAGGTCTGCTCGTCGTGGTGGGGTGAGT
>NZ_JBFAKV010000064.1:0-5738 GCF_040655895.1 Streptomyces sp. NPDC050264 | reverse complement strand
CCAGCTGCGGCCGCACCCGCACGAGTTCGAGCTGTACTTCGACATCTAGAAAACGGGCCCGCACCACACCCGGGGGTTCAGGCGCCGGCGGGGACGTCGGTGGGGACGTCGAAGAACGAGCCGGCCAGCTCTTCGACCTGGCTGTCGTTCAGCGCGCCTTGGAAGGCCCACACGTCGTCGATGACGCCGGGGAAGTACTGGCCGAAGGCGTCCGCCGTTTTGGCGCGGCCGACCTGCAGGGTTCCGCCGGCCTTGAAAGCGAGGACGTTGTCGGCCCAGGCGATCAGGTCCTGGCAGCTGCTGTCGTCCGCGCCGCCGTCCCCGTCCGCGTCGGTGCAGGCGGTTTCCTGCAGCACGCCGTTGACGTAGAGGCGGGCTTCCTTGGCGAACCCGTCGTAGACCAGGGCCAGATGGTTCCAGTCGCGTGCGTCGTAGAACTCCGTGTTGGACACGCTGGCGGTGCTGGCGCCGGAGGTGTCGCTGGAGCGGATGTCCGCGCTATAGCTGCCCAGTCCGTCCGGGTTCGCCGCGTCGGGTGTGAAGTGCAAGTCGAAGGCGCTGGTGTGGGTGCCTGCGGCCGAGACCACGCTCGCGGTGCCGGTCGGGAGCGCGGCCGCCTGGGCCCAGGCGGTGACGGTGAAGCTGGCCGAGGTGTCCAGTGGCTGGGTGGTGGCGGTGGCGTAGTCGTCCACGCCGTCCAGTTGAAGCCCGCCCAGGTCGATCCAGCCCGTACCCTGCTTTGCCTGCCCGCCCATGGTCATCGCGTTGGCGTTGTCCGAGGCGTCCGGGCTGGTGGCCGGGGTGGTGGAGGTGACGGTTTCGAAGTTCCAGCGGGACTTGACCAGCGGTCGCTGGCGGAACATCTGCTGGACCTCTTCGGCGGAGACGGGCCGGTCCATCACCCGCACGTCGTCGATGGTGCCGGGGAAGTAACTGCTCACCGCGCCGCTGTAGTTGCTCGCCCCGATGTACATCGACTGGTCCGCGTAGAAGGCATCGACCAGGGTCTGCGTTCCGGCCTTCACTCCGTTCACGTACAGGGTGAGGGTGTTTGCGGTGGTGTCGTGCACGCCGACCAGTTGCACCCACTCGCCGACCGGCGCGGTGACGCCGTCGGCCTGCATCGCTCGCACTGGAGTGGCATCCGCGTCATCGGAGGAGTACTGGTTGAACGCCCACCGGTCGTAGCCGGCCGAGTAGTACAGCTCGAAGCCGGGCCGCTGGCTTCCGGCCTGAGCGGTGATCACCGCTGCACCGGATGGCTTCTTGTCCAGTTTCGCCCACGCCGAGACGGTGAAACTGCGCTCGGTGTTGATGTGCGGGCCGCTGGTCTGGCCGATCTTCGCGTAGCCGCTGGTGCCGTTGAACTTGGTGGCCTTGCCCGCAATGCCCTCCACACCGGTGGTGACCGTGCCGTTGTACTTCGCGGGCAGGACACCTGCGTGTCCGGTCAGCTCGGTGGCGTCCGCCGCATCGTCCATGTCGAAGATCGCGATGGCCGGACGGCCGGGATCGCCGACGCTCTGCTTGGCCTTCAGCTTGTCGACCTCGTCCTGCGCGAGCGGCTTGTCGAAGAGCTGCAGGTCATCGACGGTGCCCGGGAAGAAGCTGCTGGGGGTACCGGTGAAGTTCTTGCCGCCCACCAGCAGCCCGCGCCGTGCGGTCCATGGTGCGTCGTAGGACACCGTCTCGGCCAGCGCGCCGTCCACGAACAGCTGCAGCTGGTCGGCGGTGGAGGAGTAGGAGCCGACCAGGTGGGTCCAGGTACCGGCCTTGACCTTGCTGGTGTCGCCCTGGTCGGCGCGCACCAGGCCGCCGGCCGAGTCGTCGGACTTGTACTGATTGAACGACCAGCCGTACGTGGTGGAGTAGTACAGCTCCATGCCCGGCGCGTTGTTGCCCGGAATCAGGGCCACGTCGGCCGTCGCGGTGGGAATCTTGTCGAGCTTCACCCACGCCGAGACGGCGAACCCGCCGCTGGTGTTAACCGGCGAGAGGTCGGTCGAGGCGTAGGCGTCGGTGCCGTTGAACTGTACTGCCGTGCCATCCGCGCCTGCCGCGCCAGGGGTCGCCCCGCCATGCAGGGCCAGCGTGCGTGCGGGCGTGGTGCCCTTGGCCTCGCTCGCTCCCGCGTTCTCGTCCAGCTGCCAGGTCGCCCGAGCCGGCTGCCCGGCCTTCACCCGGAACTGGTAAGTGCGGATCTCACTGCCGTTGCCGGCCGAGTCGAACGCCTGCGCCGTCACGAAGTTCACGCCCGCCTTGGACGGCAGCACCTGCGCAATCTCCGCGGCCCCGCCCGAGGTGGTGATCTTGTTCTTGGAGGACGGGTCCGTGTTGATTCCGTACCAGTAGGTGGTCACATCCGAACTGGCCGAGTCGATCGTGAACGACCCATACTGACCCACCCCGTCGTACCACGGGTCATCAGGATCATCGGGGTTGGACTCCGGGTACTGGCCCGATGCCACGGTGGGCGCCTTGGGCACAGTCGTGTCGTAGATGAAGTAGCAGGCCTGCGGGTCTCCCGCGTACGACCAGGGCGAATACTGGGCGCCGTCATAGACGCGGGCGTACCAGTTGACCGTCTTGTTCTGCGGGATCGTGGACGGCAGACTGATCGTGAAGTCGGATCCCGAGGACTTGGCGGTGGTCTTGGCCGGGCTCCACGAGCCGCCGTCCCACTTCGCCTGGAACTGCACCGAGACGCTGTCGCCGTCCGGGTCCGTCACATTGTTGGCAGTGATCTTCCCGAGCGTGCGCACGCGTGCAGGGTTCGAGGAAGGCTTGCAGGTACCGCCGTACTCCATCGTCAGCTGCGAGGCCTTCAACTGCGCCGGCGGACGGTTGTACTTGACCCGCAGGTACGCCTTGTCCGAGAACCTCTTCCACGCATAGGCATCACTCTCACTGCCCGCGCGCAGGCCGAACGTCATCGTCGAGTCATGCGCGTTCGCGGCGGACTGCACCGCCGACTTCACGCTGAACTCGGCATCCTTGGCGCTGCAGCCCGAATAGCCGTAGGCGAACGAGTCCGAGGCCAGCTGTTTGACCCAGAACCCGGACGCCGTCTGCGTGTTCCAGGTCGTCGACGACGAAATGCCCTTCGTCTGCCACAACTCCACGCTCCGCGCGCTGCACGACGCCGACCACGTGTTGTGCACCACGAACTCGGCGGACAGGATCGTCTTGCCGGCGAACGTGGAGACCGGGATCCGGTAGAAGAGCCGCTTGGTGTCGTAGGGCTGACAGTACGACCAGCCGCAATAGCCCATGCCCGCATCGGAGTCACCATTGAACTTGTACTGCGGGGAGGAAGCCCAGTACTTGGACACCATCGTCCATGCCGTCGCCCGCGGGGAGGACCACTGCGGATCGATGAACACCGGATACTTCGTGTCCTCGCCCTTGAGCACCTCCGCGTCCGGAGTCAGCACCAGTTCATCGGCATCGGTGACATCCACGCCTACGGGCGCCAACTGCCCCGATTCCGCCGCCCCCGGCTCGCCCCGCTCCCCCGTGCTGCCGTCATCCTCCGTGGCACTGAGAGTCTGCGCCGCCTGCGCATCGCCTGCGCTGGAATCCCACATCAACGGCCGCGGCGCCTCGAACACCGTACCGCCGGCGCCATGGTCGACCGCTTCGAGACCGCCGTCGTCGGTCTCCTTGACGTCCAGGCCCTCGGTCCCGAGTTTCAGGCGCAGCTCGGCCAGCTCACTGCTCTGCGCGGCTTCGGCCGACTTGACCACCAGCAGCTGCGAGAAGCCGTCCTCCTGCGCTGTCATCCGCAAATCCACATCGGGCAGTACCGACGGATACGTCGCCACCGACCCCTCCACCACCGGAGTCGGCAGCGACGTCGGCCACGACAGGCTGGCCTCCCTCCCCGCCCGCTCGATCCGCACCAGCGGCTGCTTGTCCCCGCCACCGGAGAAGGCCAGCTTCACCGCTGTAGCCGCAGGCTCCACCGTGCCGTCCTCACGCCGCGTCAGGGTGGTGTCGACGTGCTTCCAGCTCTTGCCCGACCGGGCCCAGACGGGGCGCAGATACTCCCGCGCCTCAAGATTCCCGTCCGGCGTCGCGTAAACCTCCCGCGACTCCCCCCGCTGCGCCAGCACCTCCACCGGCTCACCGGACTTCTTGGCCGCCCGCAGCGCCTCCGCCTCCGTAGCCACCCCGGCCGACGCAGCGCTGCTCCCCCCATCGTCACTGCTCGCCGCAACCGCCGGAACGGCAGCAGTCACAGAGAGGCCCGGGAGTACACCCGTACCGAGCGCCGCCGCGACGACCACCCCCCACCATCGCTGGCGTCTGTGACGTCTCCTGTACATGCTCTTCCCGCCCCACTCACACTGTGCCTTTGTTGACAGCATGAACTTAAGCCGCCTTTATGCGCCCTGACCACTCGTCAGCCGTCTGATAATTCCCTTCATTTATGCAACTCCCGGACGCATTGACTGTGATCTTCGCCACGCGAAGGAAAGGTTGTAGTGGCCATTTATGGCGCTGGTCACATTCAGAGCGAACCTGTCGCCGCCTGATGGAGGGAACCTTCGCGGCCCTCGTCGCGAATATCGCCACCGTTTCGACGAATCCCGATCAACCGGCGTCATGGCCGGGCCAGTCGTGACACTCGGGATTGGCCGCCCGCACCAGACCGGAGAACGCAGCATGCCATCGGTGACGCCGCACCAGAAGTGCACCCGCACTCGTGTTACTGGCTCGTAAGGGAAAGCTCGAGGCACAGACGTATCACCGGGGCTGTGTGGCACTGCAGCCATTGATCCTGTTCCGTTCGGGTTGCTCGCCCGCGCGACCTGCGCAGTCAGAGGCGGGACTTGCTCACCGGCGCGGGGCGGAGGGGCAACGGGCACCTCGACAACTGGATCACGTCCACGGACGTGACCGCTCAGTCGATCACCTGGCGCGGCGGTTCGGGACTTCAAGAGGCGGGAGTGCGGGGTCGTTGGCGGGTCGTCTCCCTTGCGATGGTGCAGCGGATCAATCACAGCCGTTGCCGGCGAGAAGGCGATCTCGGAGATGGTGCACACGCTGGCGCGGGATGTGCTGACCCTCAACGAGAAGATTGCCGAGGTCGACAGGGCCATCGAGGCCCGGTTTCGCGAGCACGAGCTCGCCGATGTGATCACCTCTATGCCGGGCATCGGTGCCATCCTGGGTGCCGAACTCCTCGCCGCCACCAGCGGCAGCGTGGACGCGTTTCCCACCCCGGACCGGCTCGCCGCCTTTGCCGGCGTGGCGCCCGCGCCACGAGACTCCGGGCAGGTCAACGGCAACCTCCACCGCCCCAAGCGATACCACCGACGCATGCAACGCGTCTTCTAGCAATCAGCCCTGCTCAGTATCCGCTGTGACCCCAGCTCGCGCCGCTTCTACGACAGGAACAGAGCGGAGGGCAAACGCCACGTCCAAGCCGTCCTCGCCCTGGCCCGCCGCCGCGTCAACGTCCCATGGGCCCTGATCCGCGACCGACGGTGCCACACCGTCACCCCGCCAACCGCCAACGCCACTTGACTTCCAAATTGGTAAGCATCTCGACGAGGACGGCGGTGACCAGCCGCAAGAGAGCGTCGTCGTTGGGGAAGACCTGAACGACATCGATCTGGTCTTCGATCACCTAAAGCGTGTAGCACAAGGCCGTGGACCGGGCATCTCCGGTGTATGGCTGGAGTGCTGAGGGCCGAGCGGGTGTGGGTGGAGACGTTCACCGGACTGCGGCT
>NZ_JBFAKV010000063.1:0-5918 GCF_040655895.1 Streptomyces sp. NPDC050264 | reverse complement strand
CCAACCACCGCGCCTACCTGGGCTTCATGTGGGCCCATCCCGGCAAGCAACTCCTTTTCATGGGGCAGGAGTTCGCCCAGGGCGCCGAATGGTCGGAGGCGCACGGCCCCGACTGGTGGCTGCTCGACCCGGCATACGGCGCCGAGCCCGACCACCGCGGCGTCCGCGACCTCACCCGCGACCTGAACACCGTCTATCGCGAGGCGCCCGCCCTGTGGGAGCGGGACACCGACCCCGCCGGATTCTCGTGGGTGGCCGGCGACGCGGTGGAGGACAACGTCTTCGCGTTCCTGCGCCACGCCGCCGACGGCGCCCCGCTGCTCTCGGTGTCGAACTTCTCGCCGGTGGTACGCCACGAGTACCGCCTCGGCGTTCCCGCCGACGTACCGGCCTGGCACGAGATCCTGAATACCGACGCCGCCCGCTACGGCGGCGGGGGCGTGGTCAATCCCGAACCGGTGAAGCCGGACGACGTGGGCGCCCACGGCCGTCCGGCGAGCATCCGGCTGACCCTGCCGCCGCTGGCCACGGTCTGGTTCAGGCCTGCCTGAGGTGCGCCCCGGCCAGTGAGGAGGGGAGTTCGGTGGCGCTGTGCACGATGCCCAGCGACTGCGTGGCCCGCGTCAGCGCCACATACAGGTCACTCACCCCGAACTCCCCCGGCTCGACCACGATCACCCGGTCGAACTCCAGCCCCTTCGCCTGACGGGGATCGAGCAGCACCAGATGCCGGGTGAGGTCCGGCTCGGCCCCCGCCACCACGTCCGGCAGCAGCGCGGCCAGCGCCGCGTGCAGCCGGCGCGGCGCGATCACCGCGAGCCGCCCCTCCTCGGGGGTCTCGGCCGCGGCGACCTCCGCCACTGCCTGCGCGACATCACCCGTCACCGCCCGCCGCCAGGGACGTACGCCCGTCGAGCGGACCGACGACGGCGGCTCGAAGTCCGGGTCCCCCTCGCGCAGCACGGCCGCCGCGACGTCCATGATCTCCGAGGGCGTCCGGTAGTTGACCCCGAGCCGCGTGTGCTCGTACCGGTCCTCGACATACGGCGCGAGGATCTTGTCCCACGCACCGACCCCGGCCTCCTCGGCCGTCTGCGCCGGGTCCCCCACCAGGGTCATCGAGCGGGTCGGCGAGCGGCGCATCAGCAGCCGCCACGCCATCGGCGACAGCTCCTGCGCCTCGTCGACGATGATGTGCCCGAACGCCCAGGTCCGGTCGGCCGCGGCCCGCTCCGCCGCGCTGCGGTGGTCCTCCTCGTCGTACCAGTCGGCGACCCGGTCCGCGTCCACGATGTCGTGCGCGGCCAGCACCTCCGACTCGTCCTCGTCCTCGAACTCGTACGTCTCCGAGCCCCGCGAGAGGTCCAGCACGCCCTGCGCGTACGCGATCCGCTCCTGGCGCGCCGCCTCCGCCGCGGCCCGCTCGGCCGCGTCGTCGTACCCGAGGATCTCCGCCGCCTCGTCGAGCAGCGGCACGTCCGCGGGCGTCCAGTCCGCCGGACCCGTGACCGTCCTGCAGACCGCCTCCGCGTCCTCGTCCGCCAGGCGCACGGGCTCGGCGAGGAAGTCGGCGACCACCCCCTCCGGGGTCAGCGTCGGCCACAGGTCCTCGATCGCGGCGTGCACGTCGGCACTGCCGGCGACCCCCTTGCCGAGCTGGGCCAGATCGTCGGGGCCCAGGAAGTTCGGCCCGCCGTAGGGGTCCGCGCCGATCCGCTCCGCGAGTTGCTCGGTGAGCGCGTCGAGGATCCGGAACGCGAAGTGCGGCCGGGCGAGGTTGTGCGGCAGCAGGGTGTCGCGTGCCGCCTGCCGGGCCTCGTAGGCGATCTCCCAGTCGAGGATCAGGTCGCCGTCGTCGTGCCGGATGATCAGCGGGGCGCCCGGCTCCGGAAGCTGCTGCCGGTCCCGGACCGCCAGCGCGAGCGCTTCCGCCATCGCCGCCGCGCCCTTGACGGCCGCCGCCCGCGGGGTGTCCACAGCGGTGGCGTGCACCCCGGGGTACAGCTCGCCCACCGTCGCGAGCAGCACGCCCGTCTCGCCGAGCGCGGGCAGCACCTCGGAGATGTACGACAGGAACGCCGGGTTCGGGCCGACGATCAGCACCGCCCGCTTGGCGAGCAGCTCCCGGTGCTCGTAGAGCAGGAACGCGGCGCGGTGCAGCGCCACCGCCGTCTTGCCGGTGCCCGGGCCGCCCTCCACCACGAGTACGCCGCGGTGGTCGTGCCGGATGATCCGGTCCTGCTCCGCCTGGATCGTCTGCACGATGTCGCCCATGCGGCCGGTACGCGCCGAGTTCAACGCGGCGAGCAGCACCGCGTCGCCGCTCGGGTCCTCGAAGCCGGTGCGCTCGTCATCACCGAGATCGAGAATCTCGTCATGCAGTTCGGTGACCGTACGGCCCTCTGTGGTGAGGTGCCTGCGCCGGCGCAGGCCCATCGGCAGATGGCCCGTCGCGAGATAGAAGGGGCGGGCCACCGGTGCGCGCCAGTCGATCAGAATCGGCGTGTGTTCGGTGTCGTCGTCACGAATTCCGATACGCCCGATGTGATGCGTCACGCCGTCCGTGAGATCGATACGGCCGAAGCAGAGCGAACCGTCGACCGCATTCAACGCGGCGAGCAGACCGGAGCGCTCCACGACCAGCAGGTCACGCTCGAGCCGGGCCTGCTGACCGGTGCCGACGGGCGTCAGGGCGTCCGTGACCGAGCCCGCGGCGTCACCGCGCAGCGCGTCTACGCGTGCGTAGACCCGGTCGATGAATTCCTGTTCCTTTTGCAGTTCTTTCTGCGATGCGGCGGATTCCCGGCTTGACAAAACTGCTCCCTGCCCGGTACGGTGTGTTTAGTTGGCCCCTCGTGAGGGGCCTTTTCTGTGGGCACACAGAAACACCGAATATACCCCGGGCAGGGGTCAATTCCAACCCGCGCATTTCTTTGGGCGGGGTGCGGGTTCGGCTCAGACAGCCTCCGCCAATTCCTCCAGCAGCCGCCGCTTGGGCCTGGCGCCCACCCGCGACCACACCGGCTCACCGTCCTTGAAGACCATGAGCGTCGGCATCGAGAGCACCCCGTACTTCACCGCTGTCTCCGGGTTGGCGTCCACGTCGATGGCCACGACGTCGAGGCGCTCCCGCTCCTCCTCCGCGATGGACTTCAGCACCGGTGCCAGTTGCCTGCACGGCCCGCACCACTCGGCCGTGAACTCCACGAGCACCGGGCGCCCGGCCTCGAGCACCTGCTCATGGAAATCCGCGTCGGTCACTTCCCGCATCTTCGTCACTCCTCCTGTCGTTCGCTGAGCTCTTCGCTGAGTTCGCAGCGGGGGGTGGGCTGCTTCGCGCCCAGTGCCGCTACTGCCTGCTCGGCGCGCTCCAACTGCGCGCCGACCTTCTCCCGTACGGCAGTCAACTCGCCTATCAACGCATCGAGTTCGGAGAGCTTGTTGCGGTACACGGCGAGGGACGCCGGACACGAGTCGCCCTCCGGGTGGCCTGCGCGCAGGCACTCCACGAAGGGGCGGGTCTCCTCCAGGTCGAACCCGAAGTCCTGGAGCGTACGGATCTGCCGCAGGGCCCGCAGGTCCGCCTCGTCATAGGTCCGGTACCCATTGCCGCCGCGCCGCGCGGGCAGCAGCCCGCGCGACTCGTAGTACCTGAGCGTCCGCGTGGTGGTTCCGGCGCGGTTCGCGAGCTCTCCGATGCGCATGTCTCCGACGGTAGACCTTTCCCCTGACGTCAAGGCCAGCGCATTGAATGGAGGGTGGCCGCCTGGGGCTTCGTCGGCGGCTCTCTGGCGTCTCCGACAGGTGCGTGGGTGGGTACGGTGCCGCCCGGGACATGTCCGTGCCCGCCATCTTGATGGCCTCGCCGGCTGCTTCGCCGGGCGCGTAGGCCGTCACGGCCAGTCGACCATCCCCACGAAGACCAGGTACGTGACGAGCACCGCGCAAGGCGCCAGTACCGCGAACCCAACCCTGCGAGCGGCAAACCGCTCCTGCCAGGGCAACAGCCAAGCCGTCGCAAGGCAGAGCAGCGACACCGTCAGACACAGGCCGAAAACCGTGTACGCACGATCGAAGCTCGGCTGGAACGCCGACACCTGAGCCTCCGTGCAGGAGTCGCACGCCATCGGCGCAAGCCCGGCAAAGACGTACGCGAAGAACGCCCCCGGAAGCGTCACCACCGAGGAAACCAGCGGAGCGACCCAGTGGCGAGCGTACTGAGCGGGTCGTATGGGCACGTCTGCGGCGAGGTCCGATGTCATGCCCACCATCCAACGCGCGGGCAGCGGCCGGGACATGAGCGGACGTACTCAGATCCCGGCCGGCCCCCTGAGTACCTTCAGAACGTCACGTCCGCCGTGTCCACCGTGCCCGCGCTGCGTCCGGGCGCGCTCTGGTATTTCCAGTACAGATTGGTGTGCGCGATGACCAGCTCCGGGGCCGGCGCCCCGTACTCGCTGAGGTCCTGCGTCGTGTGCGCGTCACCGACGAGCGTCACGTCGTAGCCGCGCACGAAGCCGCCGTGGATCGTGGAGCGGACGCACACGTCGCTCTGCGCGCCGGTGACGACGAGCCGGCCGACGCCCCGCTCGGCGAGAACGGCCTCCAGGTCGGTGGCCTCGAACGAGTCGCCGTACTTCTTGTGCACCACGGGCTCACCGTCTCGGCGCACCAGCTCCGGCACGTAACTCCAGGCGTGCGTACCCTCCTTGAGGCCGTCGTCGGAGTGCTGCACCCAGATCACGGGGACGTCCTCGGCGCGAGCCCTGTCGACGAGGGTGCTGATGCGCGCGACGACCTCGTCACGCCGCGCGGCACCCTCCACCACCTCGTTCTGTACATCGATGACGAGCAGCGCGGTACGGGGGCGGTCGGGCAGGGTCGTCATGGCGGGCCTCCTGGTCGTTGCGGACTGCCGCCACAGTAAGCGGCGTCACTGACAACGCCCCACGGCCCGTATGGCAGGCTCCCCCGATGACCATCCACTCCCCTGTCACCGCGGCCGCGTCCGGTACCTGGCTCCTGGGCGGTGAGCTGCCCGTCCGCCGCATCGGTTTCGGTGCCATGCGGCTGCCGGGCCGTGTCGCCTTCGACAACTCCTCTGTCAGCGACCGCGGTCAGTCGATCCGGGTACTGCGCCGGGCACGCGAACTCGGTGTGAACCACATCGACACGGCCGCCTTCTACTTCTCGTCACTGCGCTCGGCCAACGAGCTCATCTGCTCCGCGCTCGCGCCCTACCCCGACGACCTGGTCATCGTCACGAAGGTCGGCCCGCGCCGCGACCGGTCCGGCGCCTGGGCCGACTGGGCACGCCCCGACGAGCTGCGCGGCGACGTCGAGGAGAACCTGCGCCAGCTGGGCCGCGACCACCTGGACGTGGTCAACATGCGGGTGAACGAACGGATTTCGGCGCGCATCGAGGAGTACGTGGGTGCGCTCGCCGAGTTGCGCGACGCGGGCCTGATCCGCCACATCGGTGTCTCCGACGTCGACGCGGACCTGCTCGGCCGGGCCCGGAGCGCGGCGCCGATCGTGTGCGTGCAGAACCGCTTCGGCCTCGGCACCGGCCGCGACGGAGACGCCGAACTGCTGCGCTCCTGCGCGGAGTCGGGCATCGCCTTCGTGCCGTTCTTCTCGATCGCGGGCAGCGGGGGTCACTCCGGCGGCACCGCCGACACCCCGGCACTCCATGAGATCGCCGCCGCCCATGACGTGTCCCCCGCCCAGATCCGCCTGGCCTGGACCCTCCATCAGGGCCCGAACGTCCTGGCCATCCCCGGCACCGGCGACCCCGAGCACCTCGCACAGAACATCGCGGCGGGCACCATCCAGCTCACCGACAATGAATTGCGCGTCCTCGCCTAAAACGCAGAAAACCCCCGTCCGGTATCCCCGGACGGGGGTTTTCTCCAATA
>NZ_JBFAKV010000062.1:0-6533 GCF_040655895.1 Streptomyces sp. NPDC050264 | reverse complement strand
GCCGTTTTTCGGGGGGGGGGGGGGGGGGGGGGCGCGGGGGGGGGGGGGGGGGGGGGGGCGGGCCCCGGGGGGGGGGGGGCCCCCCCCCCCCCCCCCCCCCGGGGCCCTGGGTCAGGCGGCCGCCCGCGTGCTGCTCAGGGCCTCGTTGACCAGAGCGAGCAGGGCGCGCGGCGTCTCGGCCTCGTCGACCGCGTCCTCGTCCAGCGTGAGCCCGTGGTCGCGCTCGATGCGTCCGGTGGTCTGCAGGAGGGCCAGCGAGTCGTAGCCGAGTTCGATGAAGGGGACGTCGATGACGTCGCCGTCCCAGTCGATGCCCTCCTCCTCGCCGGCACACTCACGCAGCAGGGTCTTCAGGTCACTGAGTTCGAAGCGGTCCATGATCTCTCCGTTCGGGTTGCGGAAGTTGGGGAAGGGAGCAGCAGGGGATGCAGCCGTCGCGCCACGCGGCAGGCCCGTCCGATGAGTCGCGGCAGGTGGGGGCCGCGATGGAAGAAGTGGTCGCCCGGCACCGTCCGGCGCACCAGCCGCCCGTCGGTCCAGCCGCGCCAGCCGTCGAGTGCGGCGGCGTCCACCAGCGGGTCCTCCCGGCCGCCGACCGCGAGCAGGGGCACCGGCAGCGGACGGGATGCCTCGCCGACCGCGGCGGTGCGCAGGGCGTGGGCCAGTGCGAGGTCGTCCTTCAGTACGGGCAGGACGGTGCGGTGCCAGACGCTGCCGCTGTCGGCGAGCGCTCCTCTCGGGGAGGCGCCGACGGCGTCGACGAAGTCCATCATGGCCGCGTCGCCGTTCCCGGCCCGGACGACCGCGGGCGCGAGGGTGTGCGGGGCGTGGCAGGCGCCGATGGCGAGCAGTTCGGGGGCGGGCAGGCCCGCGTCGAGCAGGGCGCGGGTGAGGGTGTGGGCGACGAGGCCGCCGAGGCTGTGGCCGTACAGCGCGTAGGGGCCCTGCCCGGCGGCGTCGGCGAGCCGGCCGAGCATGTCGTGGAGCAGGCCGTCGCGGTCGGTGATCCGCGGCTCGCGGCGGCGGCTCTCCCGGCCCGGCAACGGCAGGGGCACGACCTCGATGCCGGGGCCGCAGCGCTGCTGCCAGCGGCCGAAGCTCGACACCCCGGCGCCGGCGTGCCCGAAGCAGTACAGCCTTACGTCCATGGGCCGAGCCTGTCCGAACTTCCTGGAGTACGGCTCGAACCGGTGGCGCGGCGCACCGGTGCTCCGGTCAGGCGGCGTACAGGTCGAACGTGGAGGAGCGGCGTGCCGCGCGCAGCACGTCGAGCTTGGGGTCGACGGTCAGGATCGCGTGGTGCAGACGCTGCAGCTGCGGCGCGGGTTCGACGCCGAGTTCCTCGATGAGGCGGCCGCGCAGCCGCTGGTAGATGCCGAGCGCGGCCGCCTGCCGGCCGGACCGGTAGAGGGCCAGCATGGCCTGGGCGTGCAGTCCTTCGTGCTGCGGGTGGCGGGCTATCAGGTCGGTGAGCTCGGCGATGACCTCCACGTGGCGGCCGAGCCGCAGATCGACGTCGATGCGGCGTTCGCGCGTGACCAGGCGGCTCTCCTCCAGCCGCAGCACCTCGATCTCCAGGATGGGCCCGACGCGGACGTCGACCAGCGCGGAGCCCTGCCAGAGATCGAGCGCCGCGCGGTAACAGGCGGCGGCCCGCTCGTCCTCCTCCTGGTCGCCGGCCTGCTGACCGTCGGCCACCAGGCGCTCGTACTCGCGGACGTCGACGGCGTCGCTGGGTATCTGGAGCAGGTATCCGCCGTGCCGGGTGGCCAGTACGTCCTTGGCGGCGGCGGGCACGCCGGGTCCCATGGCGGTGCCGAGTCTGCGGCGGAGCTGGAGTATGTACGTCTGCAGGGTGGTGAGCGCGCTCTGCGGCAGCTCGGTGCCCCAGATCTCTTCCATGAGCGTGGGCACAGGCACGACCCGTCCTGGGTAGAGCGCGAGCAGTGCGAGGATCTGCCGGGGCTTGCCCGCCGTCGGAACGATCGACATCCCGTTGACGGCGGCACTCAACGGACCCAAAACCTGAATCTTCATGGTTGTCCTCCGTACCGGTGTCCAGTGGGGCTCGATTTTGCGCGCACGGCGAATTCCTGTCTGTACCGCGCAAGTTCGGAGCAAGAGATCCCGGACCGGTTCTCGACGATTCTTCTGTGCCGTTCTCCAGAATGCTTCGAGTCATCGTCGGATGCCGTCGGCCGCGGGCCTGCCGGTGCTGCCCGCGCGCCTGCCGGGTGGGCCCAGGGTCTGTCTTCGAACTCCCCTCTGCCGGGCCGCCCTCCGGGCGACGAGGGGAGTTCGAAGACAGACCCTGGAGGCCGCGCATACACCGCCTCGAGGGACGCTCGCACGGATCCCGCACGGGCCCGTTTGCGTCTATGGTCCTGCTACTCGAAGCCTTTCACGGTTTTCCGGGCAGCCGGAAAAGGATCACGGGGCGGAGCATCATGGAATTCGGCGTGAACTTTTTCCCGACCGTCGACCCGGCGCGAAAAAGCGCGAGCACCTATTACGACGAGTGCCTTCAACTGGTCGAGCTGGCCGAGGTGCTGGGATATCGGCACGTGCAGTGCGCCGAGCACTACGGCTCCCCCTACGGCGGCTGCGGCCCCGACCCGGTGGTCTTCCTGACCGCGGCGGCCGCGCGGACCGCCCGGACCCGGCTGACGGCCGGTCTCGCCGTCGGCGCGTCCGCCCACCCGGTGGAGACGGCGGCGCGGCTCGCGCTCCTCGACCACCTCTCGCACGGCCGTCTCGAGGCCGGCTTCGGCTGCTCGCTGCCCGCCGTGCCCGGGGACCACACCCGCGTGCGGGAGGTGGTCGATGCCTGCGTCGCCCTGTGGGGCGGCGCGCCGCCGCGCCACGAAGGAGATGTGCGCCGCTCCGGTCCGGTGGCCGGTTTCCCGCTCCCTCTCCAGCAGCCGCATCCGCCGGTGTACGTCACCTCGGTGGCCGGCACCGAGGACTGTGCCCGCGCGGGCGCCCGGGGGCACCATCTGCAGCTCGACCCCTCGATGTGGCGGCGTGAGCACCTGACGCGCATGATCGCGGCCTACCGCGCGGCCCACCGCGGCGCGGGCCACGAAGGTCCGGGCCGGGTCCGGCTCACGTACACCTGCTATGTGGGCAAGGCCCGGGACGTGGTCCTGTCGGGCGCCGACGAGCACCGCGGGGCGCAGGTCCTGATCGGTACACCCGACGACGTGTGCGCCCAGATCGAGGCCGTCCGCTCCTGGTACGGGTCCGACCTCTGTCTGAGCCTGCAGTTCAACCCCGGACAGGTGCCCTACGGGCGCGCGGTACGCGCCATGGAGCTGTTCGCCGCACGGGTCGCGCCTCGCTTCGCGGACGCCGCCGTGCCCGATCGGGCGGCCGCCTGAGCGCGGTCGGGCAGCGTGTGAGGAAGGGCGAGGAATGGTTCAGTTCTGCGTTCTCGGTCCCGTGGAGATCCGGGACGAGCGGACAGCCTCCACGATCGTGCCGCCGGGCGCCAAGCAACGGGCCCTGCTGGGCGCGCTCGTGGCCATGGCCGGGCAGGCCGTGCCCGCTCCGCGGCTGATCGAGGAGGTGTGGGCGGACCGGCCGCCCGCCAACGCCTCGAACGCGCTGCAGGCCCACGTGCTGCGGCTGCGCCGGCTGCTGCCCGCCCCGGCGCCGGGCGGTCCGCGGCACGAGTGGATCGTGACGGGCCCGCTCGGCTACGAGCTGCGCCCCGGCACGGGCACGGTCGACGCCCAGCTCTTTCGCCGGCTGGTGTCCGAGGGGCGCGGCCGCGCCGTGGACGACCCGGAGCGGGCGGGTGAACTCCTGCGGTCGGCCCTGGCGTTGTGGCGGGGTCCGGCGTTCCACGGCGGTGTCCGGGGCGAGATCTGCGCCGTGCAGGCGGCGCAGCTGGACGAGGCCCGTCTCCTCGCCACCGAAGCGTTGTACGACGCGGGCCTGCGGGCCGGCCGGCACCGGGAGATCGTCGGGGAGCTGGACGAACTGACGGTGGCTCATCCGACGCGGGAACGGTTCCACGAGCAGCTGATGGTCGCCCTGGACCGCTGCGGGCGCCGGGCGGACGCGCTGGGTGTCTACGACCGTGCGCGTCGGCGCATGAGGCAGGAACTGGGTGTGGAGCCGGGCCCGGCGTTGCGTCGCCGCGCCCACGCGCTGGCGCGGCACGACATGGTGACCCCGACCGCCGAAGTGCCCCACGGGGCCGCCGCGACGACGGTGCCGGGCCGGGGCGGGGAGATCGCCCGGCTGCGGCAGCGCATCGAGCTGCTCTCGATCGAGCAGCGGGAACTGAAGCGCCGCTTCGACGCTCTGGTGGCTCAGGAGGCGGCCCGCGCCTGAAGCGCCCCTTCGCCTGCTGGTGCCCCCTCCCTCCCGGAGGGGGCGCTCGGGAGGGAGGGGGTGCCTGGGCCCGGTGGTGGCGGCCGGGATCAGCCCACGCGGGCGACGAGACGCCCCGAGCCGCTTTCCGGTCCGGTCGTCACACCGACGTCGGGGTGGGCCATGAGGATGCTCCGCTGCAGTTTGCCGAGGGCCGCGGACGGCTCGAGGCCCAGCTCCCGTACGAGCGTGGTGCGCAGGTGCTGGTAGATGTTGAGGGCCTCACCGCGGCGGCCCGAGCGGTAGAGAGCGAGCATGAACTGCCCGTGCAGGCTCTCGTGCATCGGGTACTTCTTGACCAGCACGGTCAGTTCGGAGAGCAGCCCTCTGTGGTGGCCGAGCCGCAGGTCGGCCTCGATGCGCTGGTCCAGGGCGCACAGCCGGGTCTCCTCCAGCCGGCTGACCTCCAGCGTGATCTGGCTGCCCGCCTGGACGTCGGCGAGTGCGGTGCCGGTCCACAGGGCCAGCGCGTCGCGGAGCTTCTTCGCGGCGCCGGCGTAGTCCTCGGCGTCCATCGCCCGGTAGCCGGCGCCCGCGCGGCGCTCCAGCTCCTGGTAGTCGATCGTGCCGCCGCGCGTCTGCAGCCGGTAGCCGCCGGGCAGGGTGACCAGGATGTCCTTCGCCTTGGCCTGTTCGTCGCCGCCTCGCAGCAGTGCCTCGCCGATGAGATCGCGCAGCTGGAGGATGTAGGTCTGCATCGTGGTGCGCGCGCTCCGTGGCGGGTTCTCGTCCCACAGTTCCTCGATCAGCGTCGAGACCGGGACGACGTGGTCGGCGTTGAGCGCGAGCAGGGCCAGCACCTGCCGGGGTTTGGGCGCTGTGGGGGCGATCGAGATGCCGTGTTCCCGTACTGCCAGCGAACCCAGTACTTCGATGTCCATCGTTTCTCCCCTGTTAGGTGCAGGCAGGTCAGCGCTGCTGCGACTTCCGGACCCGACTCGATAAAAAAACAGCACGGACGGTTTGTCAATCGGAAGCGCACATCTCGGCCTGCCGGCCGAAGGCCCGAAAGGCCCTCGACGGCACCCGCCGAGGACCCCGAGGCTCCGGACGGAAGAACGCTCCGAGGTCACCAAAGTTGCTTAAGCAATGCCACTTTGCCCAAATCCGGCCACTAAGCATCAAGTGACGCGCTGCCGACTCCCGATCCATTCACTTCCGCGATCAGATACGCAAACAGCTGCACAGCGGCTGACGACACGCGTGCGGGGGCAGTGACCACCCCGCGGAACCCCGTAAAAAATCATCGGCCGCCTACCGGAGAAACGCCGCACCGCGCGGCCGAAATGATCACATGACGGGACGAGGTACTCTCAAAAAAGACCGGGCGGTCTCTTGGTGAACGGTGGAGCGGCCGTCCGGACCGACCGGACGCGCGCCCGCGTCGGCGTCCGCTCAGAGCCTGGCGCTGACTTGGTACGGGGCGACGCCCCTCGCGTGCTCCACGACGCGCGCGGGGCCGCCCTCGGGCCGGACGCGCACCGTGGCCGAAGCCTCCGTGAGGCGCGGCAGGAGCAGCCGCCAGAACCGGGTGAGCGTCTGCCGCGAAAGCCATTCCGGATGCTGCGCCCCCAGCGCTTCCATGCCGACGGTCGTCGCGACGACGGTGACCGTCACGTCCTCCGCGGCCACCGCCGGGGTCAGCTCGCCCGCACCGTCGGCCCGGTCCAGCGTGCTCTCGACCCACTGGCTCCACTGGGTGCGCAGATCCTGCCGGTTGGCGTACGTCGGCTCCGCGCCGAGGGAGAAGCCGGCGCGCAGCACCACGTCGCCGCGCAGGGTGCGCGCCAGCATGTGCGTGGCGTCCACCAGCGACTGCAGTGCGGTGCCCTCCTCCTGCTCCTGCTCCGGGGGCAGCGTCACGAGCGTCAGCCGCTGCGACGCCGCTTCCTCGACCGCCGCCGCGAGGGCGGCCTTGTTGGCGAAGTGGAAGTGCAGGGCTCCGTTGCTCACCCCGGCCCGCCTGCTGATCTCGGTCAGTGACGCCGTGCTGAAGCCCTCGCGGGCGAAGCCCTCGGCCGCCGACTTGATCAGTGCATCGCGAGTACGCAGCGCACGTTCTTGTTTCACCATCGAAGAGCTCCGTTACTGCGGGGGATTGCCGTGCTTGCGGGACGGCAGGTCGGCGTGCTTGGTGCGCAGCATCGCCAGCG
>NZ_JBFAKV010000061.1:0-9108 GCF_040655895.1 Streptomyces sp. NPDC050264 | reverse complement strand
CGGCGACCGCGACGACATCACCCTGGACGAACTCGACGGCCTCACCGTCACCTCCACCGACTGGTGGTTCAACGTCCGCCCCTCCAACACCGAGCCCCTGCTCCGCCTGAACGCGGAAGCCCGGGACGCGGCGCTGATGGAAAAAATCCGGGACGAGGCACTGGCGATCATCAGGGCATAACGCTTCCAGCGGCGGCCACTCACCCATCCCGACGGCCGGCCCGGCCCCGCACCCGGCCACGCGGCAACCGCGTCCACCGCTGCCACTCCGCACCAGAACCCCGTCGTGCCCCCCTTGTCGCCCAAGCCCGGCGCAGCGCAGCGGCGGTACGCTGACCGGGCTGAACCGCACCACCCGGTGCTCAAAAAACCCCGCACCCCGAAGGGACCCCCCATGCCGCTCGAAGCCGGCCTCCTGGAGATCCTCGCCTGCCCGGCCTGCCACGCCCCCCTCAAGGAGGCCGACGCCGAGCTGATCTGCACCGGCGACGACTGCGGTCTGGCCTACCCGGTCCGCGACGGCATCCCCGTCCTCCTGGTCGACGAGGCCCGCCGCCCCGCGTAACCGTCCCCGCGAGCAGGAGGCCCGACGCGATGTTCGACGAAACGCTCCTGGACGACACGGAGGCGCTGGCCAGGGCCGACCGCCGTGGGCTGCTGCGCGGCGCCGCGGAGGCGGGCGCCCGCGTCCGCACGGCGGCCCGGCACGCGGCCGAGGCCGGCATCACCGAGCTCAAACCGGACGGCCGCCCGCGCGCCGTCCTGATCGCGGGCCCCGGCACCGCGGCCGCCGGTGTCGCCGACCTGCTCGGCCGGCTGGCCGGCGCGGCCTGCCCGGTGATCCGGCTGCGCCCCACCGGCGTCGCCCCCGCCGCGGGCGCCCTGCGCTGGGAGCTGCCCGGCTGGGCAGGACCGGTCGACCTGCTCCTGATCGCCTCCCCGGGCGGCACCGAGCCGAGCCTCTCGCTCCTGGTCGAGCAGGCGTACCGGCGCGGCGTCACCGTCGTCGCCGTATGCCCCACCGGCGCCCCGCTGACCGAGGGCGTCGCCGGCGCGCACGGCCTGTTCGTGCCGATGGCGACAGCCCCGTACGAGCAGAACGAATCGGCCACGGCCTCCGCGCCCGGCACGCTCTGGGCCCTGCTGACCCCCCTCCTCGCGCTCCTGGACCGCACCGGGGTGCTCTCCGCGCCGGCCGACACCCTGCAGAAGGTCGCCGACCGCCTCGACCGCACCGCCGAGCGCTGCGGCCCGGCCATCGCCACGTACAGCAACCCGGCCAAGACTCTCGCCTCCGAACTCGCCGAGGCACTCCCGCTGATCTGGACCGAGGGCGCGGGCGCTGGCCCGGCGGGCCGCCGCTTCGCCGCCGCCCTCGCCGAACTGGCCGGACGGCCCGCACTCGCCGCCGACCTGCCCGAGGCGCTGCCCGCCCACGGCGCGCTCCTCACCAGCGACCTCGCCGCGAGCGCCGCCCCCGACGACTTCTTCCGCGACCGCGTCGACGAGGGCCAGGGACTGCGCGCCCGTGTCGTCCTGCTCCGGGACCGGCCCGCCGGCGGCCTCTCCGCCGCCCCGGCCGCCCGCGAACTCGCCGGGGCGAACGACACCGCGATCAGCGAACTGGAACCGGAGGAGGGCACCGAACTCGAAGCCCTCGCCGAGCTGATCGCCGTCACGGATTTCGCCGCCATTTACCTGGGGCTCGCCTCCGGGACGTGACCCGGACCCGACCCTGTACCCGGCCGGCCGGCCGACGACGCCCGGCCACCGCTCGCACCGCCACCTGCCGCGGCCCTGCCACCGCCGCAGCACCGCGCACCCCGCGTACGTACGGAAGAAGAACGCCTCATGGACCGCCTCACCAACACCGTCCGCCCCTATGCCTGGGGCTCCACCACCGCCATCCCGCACCTCGTCGGCGCCGAGCCGACCGGCGAACCCCAGGCAGAGATGTGGATGGGCGCCCACCCCGGCGCCCCCTCGCACACCGGGCGCGGCCCGCTCGACGAGGTCATCGACGCGGACCCGGCGGGACAGCTCGGCGAGGCGGCCGTCGCGAAGTTCGGCCCCCGCCTGCCGTTCCTCCTCAAACTCCTCGCCGCGGGTGCGCCCCTCTCCCTCCAGGTGCACCCCGACCTCCAGCAGGCGAAGGAGGGGTTTGCCGAGGAAGAGGCGAAGGGCGTCCCGATCACCGCGCCCGACCGCAACTACAAGGACGCCAACCACAAGCCCGAGCTGATCTGCGCGCTCACCGAGTTCGACGGCCTGTGCGGCTTCCGCGCCCCCGAGGAGGCCGCCGGCCTGCTCGAAGGCCTCGGCGTCGACAGCCTCAAGCCGTACGCCGACCTGCTGCGCGCCCACCCCGAAGAGGCCGCGCTGCGCGAGGTCCTCACCGCCGTGCTGAGCGCGGACCGCGACCAGATGGCGCGGACCGTCGCCGACGCCACGGACGCCGCCCAGCGCCTCGGCGGCGTGTACGAGCCGTACGCGGGCATCGCCCACCACTACCCCGGCGACCCGGGCGTCATCGCCGCGATGCTGCTCAACTACGTACAACTGCAGCCCGGCGAGGCCCTGTTCCTCGGCGCGGGCGTCCCGCACGCGTATCTGAACGGCCTGGGCGTCGAGATCATGGCCAACTCCGACAACGTCCTGCGCTGCGGCCTGACCCCCAAGCACGTCGACGTCCCCGAACTGCTGCGCATCGTCCGCTTCGAGGCCACCGACCCCGGCGTCCTGCGCCCGGAGGCCTCCCCGGACGGCGAGGAGCTCTACGACACCCCCATCGACGAGTTCCGCCTCTCCCGCTTCGTACGGCCCGAGGACGCCCCCGCGCACGACCTCACGGCCACCACACCGCAGATCCTGCTCTGCACGGCCGGCTCGGTCCGCGCGGGCGAACTCGCCCTCGCACCCGGCGACTCCGCCTTCGTCCCCGCGGGCGAAAAGGTCGAAGTGTCCGGAGTCGGCACGGTTTTCCGGGCGACCGTCGTGGCCTGACTCCTGCCCCGCGCGTCCCGTGCTGCAACAATGACCCACCGCAAAGGCCGGGCAAAGCGGCAGACTCTCACGCAGCAGCACGGGACGTACGAAGGGACACCAGGAACAACATGAGTGCTTCAGGCGGAGCAAAGGCGATCGTGGCGGCGCTCGCCGCCAATCTCGCCATCGCGGTATCGAAGTTCGTGGCGTTCCTCTTCAGTGGCTCCTCGTCGATGCTCGCCGAGGCGGTCCACTCACTCGCCGACTCCGGCAACCAGTTCCTGCTCCTCGTCGGTGGCAAGAAGGCAAAGCGCGAGGCGACTCCGCAGCACCCCTTCGGGTACGGCCGCGAGCGCTACATCTACGCCTTCCTCGTATCGATCGTCCTCTTCTCCGTCGGCGGCATGTTCGCCGTCTACGAGGGTTACGAGAAGATCAGGCACCCGCACGACCTGGAGCACTGGTACTGGCCGGTCGGCGTCCTCGTCTTCGCGATCATCGCCGAGGGCTTCTCCTTCCGGACAGCCATCAAGGAGTCCAACCAGCTGCGCGGCAAGCTCACCTGGAGCCAGTTCATCAAGCGCGCCAAGGCGCCCGAACTGCCCGTCGTCCTCCTGGAGGACTTCGGCGCGCTCATCGGTCTGGTCCTCGCGCTCCTGGGCGTCGGCCTCACCCTCGCCACCGGCGACGCGGTCTGGGACGGCATCGGCACACTCTGCATCGGGCTCCTGCTCATCACCATCGCGATCGTCCTCGCCCTGGAGACGAAGTCGCTCCTGCTGGGCGAGGCCGCCGGCACGGACGAGGTGCGCAAGATCGAGGAGGCCGTCGTCGACGGCTCCACCGTCACCGGTCTGATCCACATGCGCACGCTCCACCTCGGCCCCGAGGAACTCCTCGTCGCCGCGAAGATCGCCGTCCAGCACGACGACACCGCCGCCGAGGTCGCCCGCGCCATCAACGAGGCCGAGGCCCGTATCCGCGCCGCCGTCCCGATCGCCCGCGTCATCTACCTCGAACCCGACATCTACAGCGAGACCGAGGCCGCGAAGGGCCCCGACCGCGAGGCCATGCCGGGCGGCCCGACGCCGGCGCCGGAGCACTGATTTCTCCGCGGCGGAACGGGGACGGGGTGGGGCCGGCTGGGCCGATCGGTGTAGATTCGTCATGAGTCAGACGTCGCTGCTGATGGCGGTCGGGCGGCCCGCGGGACGGGCCGGCCGAGGGAGAGAGGGCCTCCGACGGACTGTGCTGTGAGTGCCCGGGGACACGTGTGTCCCAGGACGCCGCAGATCAGCCATGCGCGTACCCGATCGTGGGCATGCGCACCAAGCCCACCTCGACCGATCGCAACTGCACCGAGGAGCAGCTCACTTATGACTTCTGTCGCCAACCGGCAGGACCAGGACTTCAAGGTCGCCGACCTCTCCCTGGCCGAGTTCGGCCGCAAGGAGATCACGCTGGCCGAGCACGAGATGCCCGGCCTGATGTCGATCCGCAAGGAGTACGCCGCCACGCAGCCGCTCGCCGGCGCCCGCGTCACCGGCTCCCTGCACATGACGGTCCAGACGGCCGTGCTCATCGAGACCCTGGTCGCCCTGGGCGCCGAGGTCCGCTGGGCGTCCTGCAACATCTTCTCCACCCAGGACCACGCCGCCGCGGCCATCGCCGTCGGCCCGAACGGCACGCCCGACAACCCCCAGGGCGTCCCCGTCTTCGCCTGGAAGGGCGAGACCCTGGACGAGTACTGGTGGTGCACGGAGCAGGCGCTGACCTGGCCGAACACCCCCACCGGCGGCCCGAACATGATCCTGGACGACGGTGGCGACGCCACCCTCCTCGTCCACAAGGGCGTCGAGTACGAGAAGGACGGCAAGGTCCCCTCGGTCGACACCGCCGAGTCCGACGAGCACCGCGTCATCCTCCAGCTCCTGAACCGCACGATCTCGAACGGTTCGCAGAAGTGGACCCAGCTCGCCTCGGAGATCCGCGGCGTGACGGAGGAGACCACGACGGGCGTGCACCGCCTGTACGAGATGCAGCGCGAGGGCTCGCTTCTCTTCCCGGCGATCAACGTGAACGACGCCGTGACGAAGTCGAAGTTCGACAACAAGTACGGCTGCCGCCACTCGCTGGTGGACGGCATCAACCGCGCCACGGACGTCCTGATCGGCGGCAAGACCGCCCTGATCTGCGGTTACGGCGACGTCGGCAAGGGCTGCGCGGAGTCGCTGCGCGGCCAGGGCGCCCGTGTCATCGTCACCGAGGTCGACCCGATCTGCGCGCTGCAGGCGGCGATGGACGGCTTCCAGGTCACGACGCTCGACGAGGTCGTCGACAAGGTCGACATCTTCGTCACGACGACCGGCAACAAGGACATCATCATGGCCTCGGACATGGCCAGGATGAAGCACCAGGCGATCGTCGGGAACATCGGCCACTTCGACAACGAGATCGACATGGCCGGTCTCGCGAAGATCGACGGCATCGTCAAGGACGAGGTCAAGCCGCAGGTCCACACGTGGACGTTCCCCGACGGCAAGGTCATCATCGTGCTGTCCGAGGGCCGTCTGCTGAACCTGGGCAACGCGACCGGCCACCCGTCGTTCGTGATGTCCAACAGCTTCGCGGACCAGACCCTCGCGCAGATCGAGCTGTTCACCAAGCAGTCCGAGTACCCGACCGACGTCTACGTGCTGCCCAAGCACCTGGACGAGAAGGTCGCCCGCCTGCACCTGGACTCGCTCGGCGTGAAGCTGACGACGCTCCGCCCCGAGCAGGCCGCGTACATCGGTGTCGAGGTCGACGGCCCGTACAAGTCGGACCACTACCGCTACTGATACTGAGCAGCAGGCGCACCACGCGCGCCATGCCGGTCGCAGACGCAGGCTGACAGGACAGGCCCCCGCACCCCCGTGCCGGGGGCCTGTCCCGTACCCGGCCACACCGCTGGCTACGGTGGACACGTCCTTCGACGCCCGCAGACCGCACGGCCGGAAACCCGCGACCGGCGGCCGCCGTCATCAAGCCAGCCAGAGGACCCTGCGAACCCCATGCCCCGCGGCCGATATTCGCTCCATGATCCGCACGATCACACCCCCCTCGGTGAAGAGCACTTCCACTGCGCACCGGGCCCTTCGGGCTGGCGCTACGTGGCCCAACGGACCACCCCCTCCGGCGACCACGCCGGCTCGATCGACCTCGCCCTCGACGAACTCGGCCGCCCCATCCGCCTCGAAGTGAACGCCGCGAGCTGGCAGGTGAGGGGAGCCGCCATCGACGGCGTCACCTGGGTACGCACCGACCCCACCGGCACCCACGCCACCGAGGGAAACGCCCCCGCCCATGCCTTCACCGGCACGTCCCCCGCGTTCCTCGTCGCCACCGCGCGTCTGCTGCGCCTCACGCCCGATTCCCCCTCGACCCGTGTCCGCCTCGTCGCACTCACGGATCCCGTCCTGGCCCCCCGCACTCTGGACCAGTCCTGGACCTTGCTGAACAGCGAAGCACACGCCACTGACAACGGACCGCTGACCGTGGACGAATACCAGGTCAGCGCCCTGGACACGGGGGAGCAGCACACCGTCCACATCAGCGGCGACGTGGTCCTGGCGGCCCCCGGCATCGAGCTCGAGGGCCTCGAGACACCGCCCTCGACGTTCAGCTGAAGCGCCCGGAGCGCGCGGCGACGTCAGGCGGGCGGGGCGAACCCAGTGGCAGGCGGCTCGGAACTCCCGGTCTCCGACGCCGGGTTCCCGGCCGGCGGCGCCACGGATGAGGGAGCAGGAGCGGGCGGCGCAAACGGAGCCGTGGCCGGCGGCACGACAACACCAGGCTGCCCGTGCCCCCCGTACGCCCCGGGGAATCCGACCTGCCCGACCTGGCCCACCGAGCCGAAGGCCCGCTGCGCCTCACGCGACTGCCGCTCATGCATCACCGCGGCCAGGAACGCCGCGGGCGGCACATCGCTCGGCGCGGGCGCACCGGTGTGCGCGGCGAGGTCGGCGGCCAGCCGCTCGGCCATGCCCCATCCGACCTGTGGATCCAACTGCCGCATCCGCGTCAGGTACTGCCGCACGGCGAGCCACAGCCCCTCGGGCACGGCGGACAGGTCCAGCTGCGCGAACCGCCCCACGAGCCACGGCGGCGGAGGCGGCACGAACGCCGCCTGCCCGGTCGGCACCCGCTCACGTACGACGAGGGTCCCCGCGAACACGTCCCCGACCCGCCGCCCCCGGGCGGACACCAGAGAGGCGATGCACGCCACGACGCCGAAGGTCATCAGGATCTCCACGACCCCGACGGCCCCGCGCACCAACGCGTGACGGAACCGGATCGGCCCACCGTCGTCCCGCACGACCCGCAGCCCGCACGCGAGCTTCCCGAGCGACCGCCCGCGGCTCAGTGTCTCCACGGCTATCGGAATCCCCACCAGCACCAGCAGGAACAGCGCTACGGAAAGCGCGGCCGCGGCGGCATCGTCCAGCGAAGCGGTCGCGGCCACCACGGCGATCGTCACGACGATGTAGACGAAGAACGCGACCACCAGATCGATGAGCACGGCGAGCGCACGGCTCGGCAGCTTCGCGGGCCGCAGTTCCAATGCCACGGCCTCGCCCGTCACCAGCTCACTCACGCCGGCCACCCACCCTTCCCTGACCTGCCCTCGGAACCGCCAGTCTGCCAAGCTGAGGGCACATCGCGCCGCACAGGTGCCGGAATGCGAGGAGCAGCAGACCCGATGGACCTCGACGTCTTCGTGTCCGCCCACCGAGCCGAGTGGGACCGCCTGGACGCACTGCTGCGCCGCCGGCGCCGCTTGACCGGCACAGAAGCCGACGAACTGGTGACCCTCTACCAGCGCACGGCCACGCACCTCTCCCTCATCCAGTCGAGCGCCCCTGACCCCAGGATCATCGGCCGCCTCACCCAACTCGTGGCACGCGCGCGTAGTGCCGTGACGGGCACCCGCAACGCTTCATGGCGTGACGTCACCCGCTTTCTCACCCACGGTTTCCCGGCAGCGGTCTACAGGGCACGCCACTGGTGGGTCCCGACCGCCCTTGTCTCCACGGCGATAGCGGCGTTGATCGGCTGGTGGATAGGCACGCACCCCGAGATACAGGCATCCATAGCCGCGCCGTCCGAGCTCCGCGAGATGACCCGCCCGGGCGGCCAGTACGAGACGTACTACTCGAGCCACCCGGCGACATCCTTCGCGGCCCAGGTCTGGACGAACAACGCGCAAGCTGCCGCCATGTGCCTGGTCCTGGGCATCTTCCTGGGCCTGCCGGTCCTGTGGATCCTCTTCCAGAACGTGCTCAACGTCGGCATCGGCATCGGCCTGATGACCTCGGCCGGCCGACTCGACACCTTCCTCGGCCTGATCCTCCCGCACGGCCTCCTCGAACTGACCGCGGTCTTCGTAGCCGCCGGTACGGGCCTACGCCTCGGCTGGACGGTCATCGACCCGGGCCCCCGTACGCGAAGGACGGCCCTCGCCGAAGAAGGCCGGGCGGCGATCGGCATGGCCATCGGCCTGGCCCTGGTCCTGTTCATCTCCGGCGCCATCGAAGGCTTCGTCACCCCTTCAGGCCTCCCGACCTGGGCCTGCATCGGGATCGGCATCGCGGCCGAACTCGCCTTTCTGACCTACGTCTACGTACTCGGCGGGCGCGCGGCCCGCGCGGGCGAAATCGGTGACCTGGAGCTGGCCGAGCGCAGCGCGGTCGTGCCGACCGCCGCCTGATGTGCAAGCAGGGTTCCTGAGCTGCTAGTCTCCTCTTCGCCCCGGAAAGACCGTTGACACGGCCCGACCGGGGAGGTAGATTCGAACAGTTGCCCCGAGCTCGACAAGTTCGGCCGCGATGGTTAGTATCTAGCGCGCTTCACGAAATAACATTCTTCGAGAAGCCCTCCCGATAAATCGGAAAACCAAGGCCGGTCAGTCCGGCCCAAAACTTCTGATAAAGTCGGGTCAGCCGAAAGGCAAAGGCCCCCAACGGCCATCGGAAATGAAATCCGAACCGGAAACGGAACGGAAAACGGATCTGGTAAGGTTGGAAACACGAAGGGAAGCGCCCGGAGGAAAGCCCGAGAGGGTGAGTACAAAGGAAGCGTCCG
>NZ_JBFAKV010000060.1:0-10661 GCF_040655895.1 Streptomyces sp. NPDC050264 | reverse complement strand
AGGGAAGTTCGGAGGAACGAAGCGTCATCGGGATCGCCCGGGCAAAAGTGTTGGGTCCGGGTACCGCAGGACATCGAGGGTGAGGTGGTCTCCGGTCGAGCAACCGCGATCCCCGCAGTCCCGGCAGCAGGCAGGTCGGATAGGCGGATACAGAAGGCCGGTGCAGTAGCAGGGCCGGCGGATGGTGTAGCAGTTCCTTCGGGGCCCTGGTGCCACAGGCATCAGGGCCCCTCCACGCCGGGACCCACGAGATGCGACGGCAATGGACGGCCGCGCCCCGAGGCACGCAGTGTGTGCGCAGTCCCAAAGGTGCCGGCGTCTGAAGGTATTTCGTGGCTGCCGCCCGTGCGTGTGTCGGTCACACGTCAGGCCGACATGTGTGTCGACCGGGCGGCATGGTGAGGGCGCAGTCGTCCACGCACGCCAACTTCCCGGTCGATGAGCAGGACCGATGTTCCACCACAACCGCGCCGCGTGTGGAGGCGAAACACCCCCTTTCCGGTGTCGTCTGCCATGCGGCGCACGGCCGTAGGGGCGCCCTGATGCGTGGCTACTTCATCGACGACCTCCTTCTGATAACTCCGCTCCACCACACCGACGGCGTACGCCTGTTCGGTGAAGTCATCGGCGCCCACAAAGTCCCCCTCGCGCTTGCCGTGACCGATTACGCGCGTACCGCTGCCGAGATCACTGTCGACCTCACCCGAGTGCGATACCTCTCCAACAGCGTGGTGGAGACCCTCGTCGCCCTTGCGCGCAGCCTCAGCCCGCCCCAGCGCCTGCGCGTGCTGGCCGGTCCCGAACTCCGCCTCACTGAAAGGCTGAAGCGCCACGGCTGGGACCAGATCGACACGCTGCGCCTGAGTGGCGCGTGACTCGGCAAATCCGCGGCGGCACTCCCGCGCCCTGAATCGGCACGGTCCAGGGCGCCCGTCGGCTCCTTTCCCGGGTATCGTGACGCACCGTATCCAGAGTGCTTCCGAGGGGCCATCAGCATGCAATGGTTGCGTGTGCGCCAGTGGGCCTCGGCTCTCGCCGAGGTCGCTTGATCAAGGCCGTGCCCCAAGGGCACTCTGAGCGGGTCCCGCGCGTGCATTCGATGGCGGCGGATTTTGTCGAGTGATTGAAGGATGCATGACCACGTCTCAGTTCAGTCGTCGTGACGAAATTGCCGCCGAGCAGGCACGCCTGCCGCAGCCGCAATGGCAGAACCTGTTCGTCGCGCCCGCCTACCCTGAGGGTTTCGCCGAAGAAGACGAGCAGGAATGGACCGAGGAAGCAGCACCCTCGCTCCAGCTCCGTACCCGCGGGGCTCGGCGTACCCATGGTCGTGCCGCCTAGACAGTTGCTGAGGTCCCGGTGCGCCGGGGCAGCCCGTCCGACCAGGCCTCCGGCTCTCTCGTCGATATGCGTCGAGAGAGCCGGAGTTCAGCCCGGCGTCCCCGCCCGGCCCGGTACGCGCTTCCCTCCATTTGCCGTATCCCAAGGGTGGTAGTTCCCGCTCCCCGGAGGAGTCACGACGACCGCGGCGTGTGAAGGGGGATGGTTGGCCGGTGAATGGGACGACAGAGGCCGGAATCTTCACTCGCAGGTTCGGAATGCCGCCGCGCGACAGCATCCCAGCCCTGGTGCTCGTACACGGGCTCGGGCTTTCGGGGCGGTACTTCGTGCCGCTCGCGCGACGGTTCGCCGCGCGCGGGGCGGCCGTGCTGGTGCCCGACCTGCCGGGCAACGCGCGTTCGCGGGCCGCCGCGGCGCGTGCGCCCGGTGTCACCCAACTCGCGCTTGCCCTGGCGCACTGGCACCGGCGGCTCTCCCTGGGGCCGACTCTGCTGGTGGCCAACTCGGTCGGCTGCCAGGTGGCCGCGGCATTCGCCGCCCGTAACCCGCACATGGTCAGTGGCCTGGTTCTGGTCGGTCCGGCCCTTGATCCGGGTGCATCGGGCCGGCGTCAGTTCGGCCAACTTCTCTGTGACGTACCTCGTGAGCCCGTACGCCTGCTCGGAGTGGCCGCGTCGGACTATCTGGTGACCGGCCCCTTGCGCTGTGCCGCTTCGTTCCGGCGTGCCCTCCGGGACTCGGCCGAGTCGTTCGAGGCGAACCTGGCGCAGGTCCGCGTGCCGACGCTCGTCGTACGCGGCGAGGGCGACCCCATCGCGTCGCGTTCGTGGATTCGGCGGGTGGCATGCCTGGTCGACGACGGACGAACGGCAGAGATCCCGGGCGCGGCCCATGCGGCCCACTACAGCGCACCGGATGCCATGGCGACGCTGATCCAGAAGTTCATGGCGAACGAGTTGCGAGGACCTGCGTGATGGCGTCACGACATCCCGGCCCCTCGCAGTCAGGGCGGACAGAACGGCCTTCCCCGTGGCTGCGTCTGCTGCCCGGTATCTCCCCGAAGCGCCGCGGCTTCGTGCTGGCCTGGTGGGGGTTCACGGTCACCTTCGGCGGGATGCGTCTGCTGACGTGGCTCATCCACATCGACGTGGCCGGGGTCGGTGACATGGAAGCCGGCGGAGTGCACCTTCACCACTATGTGTGGGGAATCCTCATGCTCATGGTGGTCGGCGCGGCAGGCCTGGTCGAACGCTCGGCGCGGGCACGCGCCTGGATGGGGCTGGCCTACGGAGTGGGCCTGGCGCTCGTCATCGACGAGGCGGCCCTGTTGATCAGCCTGGAGGACGTCTACTGGGACACCGAGGGCGGGCTCAGCATCGCCATCGCCATCGCGGTCATCGCCGTCGCGGGAAGCGTCCTGGCTCTCACGCGAGGACGCCGCGCCTCCCGGACCGACCGGGACGACGACGCCTGACGCCGCTGCCTGACGTCATGGGAGCGCCGTGCACTCTCGCCGCGGGGCTTGATCGTTGACGGGGGTGCTGATTGGCTGGCCGCCATGACGGAACGTGGGCCCGGCGCCTGGCCACCTGCCCCGATCAGGACCGAGAGGCTCGTGCTCCGTGAACCCGAGGCCCGGGACCGTGCGGCTGTCATCGAGCTGCTGGCCTCGTCGGAGGTGGGCACATACCTTGGCGGCCCCCAGCCGCGCGATGCGATCGAGCGCGAGATGCCGGGTGCGCCCAGCCGGCGCCCCGGCCGTTTCATGGTTGATCTCGACGGAGCGATGATCGGCCAGGTCACGCTCTACAGAGACACGGGGCACCTCCGTCAGGCTGCCGGAAAGGCCGAGCTCGGTTACCTGTTCCTGCCGCGGGCATGGGGCCACGGATACGCCGCCGAGGCATGCGCGGCAGCACTCGACTGGTTCGCCGGCGAGGCTCCCGGCGAACCGGTCGTGCTTGCCACCCAGACCGCCAACACCCGCTCGATGCGCCTCGCGACGAAGCTGGGGTTCATCGAGGTAGAGCGCTTCCGGTCCTACGGCGCCGAGCAGTGGTTCGGCATGTGGTCCCCGGTCACTGCGCCCGATTGAGCGCGTGCTCACGGATCGGCGAATCCGCAACGTCCACCACGGATTCGGCGTCCGCCAGAAGGACGCGCTCAACTCCCGCTCATTCGGCAGGAGTTATGGCCGTCAGTCATGGTCGATGACGATCGGACCACGGTCCGTCCGGCAGCAGAGCGTCGAGCACGGCCAACAACTGCGGTGGCTCCACCGGGTCCGGCAGCGAGTCCAGATCCGGCCACGCCACCCATACGTGTGTGTCCAAGGCGGCCTGCTCATCGGGGAGCAGGCCGGTTCGCAGGAGCGGAGGTCGCTCGCCGGTGAACTTCGCGACGAAGAAAAGTTCGGTCCCGATGTACCGCTTGCCGTTCCACCACACGTCACGGTCGACCGGCACGGAGCGATCGAGCACCGCGGCCGGGTCGAGTCCGGTCTCCTCCGCCAACTCGCGTCGTGCCGCCACCAGCGGCGTCTCGCCCGGCTCGATGCCGCCACCGGGCGGCTCCCAGAGCCATGAACCGTCGAACGGGTCACGCCAGCGCAGCAGAAGCAGGCGATGGGCGGCGTCCAGACAGATGACCCGGGCTGCGGGCCGGTGCGTCGATTCCACCGCCCTGACGCTAAACGGCACCCGGAACCCCATCAAGATTTGAGCTGCGTCGATTCCCCATCGGCCAAGAACGGGCGCAGCAGGGCGAGCAGGGCGTCCGGTCGGTGCAGCGGGATGATGTGGCCGCAGTCCTCGATGACGTGTCCGGTGAGATCGTCGGCGAACGGACGGAGCTGGCGCTCCAGCGCCGCGCCGACAGGGTGGGCGCCCAGCGCCAATGTCGGGACGGTCAGGCGGGCAGTGCTGACTGCCTGCTCGATTTGTACCGCGCTTTCATGCAGGGCCCGGTAGTACGAGAACGCGCAGCTCAACGCCTGGCGGCCGGTGTACGCGCGGACGAAGGCGTCCCGGATGACGGGGCGCACCCCGTCGCCGAGCGTGCCGGAGCGCAGGAACCAGTCGATGTAGGCGGCCTCGTGTCCCTCCAGCACGGTCTCGGCGAGGCCGGGCTCGGCGGAATGGAAGCCGAACCACCACGGCGGCCCGTCGGCAAGAAAGTCTTCGGCACCCGGCAGCCTGCCGAGCAGGGATTCCATGACGACCAGGCGCTGGACGAGATCGGGTCGGCGCAGGGCGAGGAGAAAAGCGGGCGCGGTGCCCGCGTCGATACCCACCACCGCGGCCGAGGACACTCCGAGCGCGGTCAGAAGTGCCTCGGCGTCCTCGGCCAGGGTGCTCGCGTCGTACCCGGAGGTGGCCCGGCTGCTCGCGCCGAATCCGCGCAGGTCCGGGGCGATGACGCGGTAGCGTCCCGACAGACCGGCCATGACATCCGTCCACAGCTCCCAGGTGTGCGGGAAGCCGTGCAGCAGCAGGACGGCCGGCCCGGATCCGGAGAGGGCGACGTTCAGTTCGACTCCATTGACGCAGACGCGTCGTAGCTCAGGCATGCAGGGGCTCTCCCAGTGTGGGTGTGATGTGTGATGAGGGAGGGTGACAAGGTCACCTTAAGGAACTACCTTGAGTGCCCCAAGACGGCACTTTTCTTTCAGGTGGTGAGTCCCAGGTGACCACGTCGAGGCCCCACGAGAGTGGCCGGCGGCCCGGTGAACGCGGTGATGTGCTGGACCCTCTCTGCCCGACACGCCAGTTGCTCGACCGCGTCGGCACCAAGTGGACGTCGATGACGGTCAAGGTGCTGGCCGAGGAGGCTCCGGACGAGCTCCGCTTCGCGGAACTGCGGCGCCGGATCCCGGGCATCTCTCAGAAAATGCTGTCCGTCACCCTGCAGAGCCTGGTCCGCGACGGCCTGGTCGTACGTCGCGTGGAGCCCACCGTGCCGCCCGCCGTCCACTACCGGCTCACCGATCTCGGCCTGTCCCTCGAAGAACCGCTCGCCGCTTTGCGGGTCTGGGCCGAGACACATATGCCGGAGATCGACCGCAACAACCAACTGGCCGAGGAACCGCCCTCCAGTTGAGACCGTGTGGTCAGCCCCTTGGGCTCGGTGCCATGGCATCGGCGCTACGAGCGGCGGGGCATGGATGTCTCTCGCAACAGAAGCCCTGCCGATGCCCCCACCAGGCCTACGAACACGCAGCTCACTGCCACCATCCCGTTGTCGGCAGCCCGCATCCCTGCTCCTGACACGGCGAAGAACAGCATGCCCAGCACGGCGACTCCCAGCGAACTCGCCGCCTGTTGTGCCGTGTTGACCGCGCCGGACGCCGCGCCCGCCGACCCCGGCGTCACCCGGGTCAGGGCCGCGCCGATCAGCGACGGGAGCAGAAGTCCGTTGCCGAGGCCGTTCAGGGCGAGGGCGGGGAGGAGGGCGGCGGCGTCGGTCCCGGTACCGGAGAAGGCGAGTTGGACGATCAGCAGGGAGAGGCCGACCACCACCAGGGCGCCCCCGGTCCCCGGCGACCACCTCCCGAACCGTGCCGTCAGCCGGCCGCTCAGCAGCGAACCCACACTGAACAGGACCGCTTGGGGGAGGAACGTCAGCGCAGCGCTGAGCGGCGTCATGCCCAGACCTGCCTGGAGCAGCAGCGCCAGCGTGAACATATAGGCCCCGAAGTAGAGCTGGAAGAGGCCGACCGCTCCCAGCAAGGACAGGTAGGGGCGGTTGCGGAACAGGGCGGGATCCAGAACCGGTTCACCGCCGCGTGCCCGCAGGCGCCGCTGCCGGCGCCATGTCAGCGAGCCCGCGACCGGCGCCGCTGCCAGGCACAACCACGTCCATACCGGCCAGCCCGCTTCCCGGCCGAGCGCGGACGGGATCAGGAGCAGGGCCAAGGTGGCCGTCACCCCGAGGGCACCAGGTATGTCGAACGCCCGTCGTACTCCTGCCAGTTGGGGCAGCACACGCAGGGCGAGCAGTGTCGCCGCCACACCCAAGGGGACGTTCACCAGGAACACCGCACGCCAGCCCAGCCCGAACACGTCGGCCTCCAGCAGGACGCCGCCCGCGAGTTGTCCTGCAATCGCGCCGATGCCGCCGACCGCGCCGTACCAGGCTGTGGCCCGGCCCCGGTGTTCGGCAGGAAAGCGGGCGGTGACCAGGGACAACACCTGCGGCACCATCACGGCTGCCGTCACGCCCTGCCCCAGACGGGCCGCCACCAAGTGTCCGGGATTCTGAGCCAGGCCGCACAGCAGGGATGCGAGAGTGAACGCGGCCATGCCGAGGACGAAGGTACGGCGGTATCCGAAGCGGTCGCCGAGTCTGCCGCCGGTGACGAGCCCCGCCGCGTAGGCGAACGCGTAGCCGGACACGATGAGTTCGAGCGCGGCGTCGCTCGCCCGCAGGTCCGTGCGGAGCGCCTCGGTGGCGAGTTGACGACGAAGAGGTCGAAGCTCGCCATGAAGGTGGCGGTGAGCGCGACAGCGAGCATGCGCCAGTCGGCGGGGGAGGGCCGTGGTGCCGGCGCTGCCTGCCGACGAGAGGGATACCGGGTGTCTGCCATGGATGCCATCGATATCATCGACATCGAATGTCTATCAAGTGGTCGAAGCGGTAATCTCGGCTTCCATGAAGCTCTCGCAAGGCGTCGAGTGGGCCGTGCACTGCTGCCTGCTGCTCATCCAGGCGCAGCCCGGCACGGCCGTGCCGCGCACCACCCTCGCCGGCTACTACGGGCTGCCGGACGCGTATCTCGCCAAGCACCTCAAGTCCTTGTCCGCCGCCGGTGTGCTGCTCGCCACGTCAGGGCCGCGCGGCGGGTTCCGGCTCGCGCGGGACCCCAAGGAGATCAGCGTGCTCGATGTGGTGGAGGCGGTCGAGGGGGCCGCGCCGGCATTCGTCTGTACCGAGATCCGGCAGCGCGGTGCATGTGCTCTGCCCGCCGAGCGGTGCACCACGCCCTGCGGCATCGCGCAGGTCATGGGCGACGCCGACCAGGCCTGGCGGCAGTCGTTGAAGTCCGTCACCATCGCCGACCTGGGCGACCGGCTGGCACCCGAGCTCCAGCAGCGGGCCCGCGCCTGGCTCCAGGACCCGACGGCACCCCTGCCGCCTTTCGCGTAGCCGCCAACACGCAGGGGCCGCTCGGCCGCTTGGGTACGGGGACCTCAGGACGTCACTCGAAGAACTTGAGGCTCCACCCGGTGTTGGTCTCCGCCCCGGGGACGTTGGCCCGCTTGTAAGTGGTCTCTCCCCACCAGGCGAACGTACCGGAGTACCAGTAGCGGTTCTCCCAGGAGTACGGCGTCCCCTTCGCCACCGCGTGGAACATGGAGGGGAACCTGTTCCCGGCCGGCGGGCTCGTGTTGATGTCACCGTCGAGCAGGACGAAGCTGTGATGGCCGGGGCCGTCGACGTACAACGTCGGGTCCCATCCGGTCATCATCGTCTCCCGATGGGAACCGAACAGGCAGCCGTTCGACTTGTACCAATCCCATACGTACGTGGGGTCGCCGCCGGCCCTCAGCCGAAGATCGGCGAGGCAGTACTGGCTGCTCCAGCTGCCGTTGGCGGAGTAGACGATGTGCAGTTGCCCGTTCGGATCCTTGATGGCTTCCGGGGCCTCGTTGATGTAGGGATTGCCGACCACGCGCTCCCAACTCTCGCGCGGCTGCGAAATGACGGACCGATCGCCGGTCGGCGTGGTCGGATCGCTCATGCGGGCGATGTAGAGGTTCTGCTCGACGTTGGTGTCACCGGCCCACCCCGACCAGACGAACCAGCGCTGTCCCTGAAAGGTGAACAGCGTGCCGTCGATGGCCCACTTGTCGTCCGGCAGCGCCAGCTTCTTCGCAGCCGTATAGCCGCTGTCGGCGTTGGCGGAGCTGATGACGTACATCCGGTGGGCGGAACTGCGGCCGGCCGAGAAGTAGATGTAGTAGCGGCCGCCGTCCCGGACGATTTCCGGGGCCCAGACCTCGCCCAGGTCGCCGGTGTCCGACCAGACCTTCTTCGCGGGCGCGGAGGCGAGGCCGTCCAGCGACGAGGCCTGCCGTACGACGATGCCCCCGTCGGCCGACTTGACGGCGATGTAGGTGCTGCCGACCCGCAGCACGCTGGGGTCCGCGCCGTTGAGACCGGTCGCACCCTGGGCCGCGTCCGCTTGCGCGGGGGGTGCTCCTTGCGCGGTGTCGGGCAACGACAGGGAAAGCGGGAGGGCGAGTGCGCTCGCCAGGGCGAGGGCGCCGAAACCGAAGGAGCGTCTGAAGACCTTCATGGGCTCTTTCCCTTGCGGCCCGCTGCGTGGATGACGCCCTGCCGGCAAGGGGAGCCGGCGGCGGACGGCGTCCATCAAGAGGCTGCGGCGTTGGAGACTCTGACCGTGGACGCCCGCCCGTACGCGTTGTTACATCGTTGGAAGAGCGCGTACTCACAGGCTCCCGAATGGCGGTGGTCATGTCAACGCTCAGGGCAGTACAACGTTTACCTCGGGATGAGGCGGCTGTCAGGGCCTGAGCCGCGCGCGGTTCACGCGCGGCCAGGCCGAGACGGCGGTGCTTGCGCCGGGGCGGCCGGCGCAAGCGAGGGGTCAGCGGATGGAGGTGACCCGCTGCTCCTTGAGGGCCGCGCAGTTGGAGCCGTACACCGAGACGTACACGTTCTTGATGTTCCCGCCCCAGTCCACGCAGTGAGCCTTGCCGTACACGGAGGCCGGTCCGGCGTAGGAGGTGAAGGTGCCGCTGTCCGAGTCGCCCTGGTCGGTGTCCTCGACGTAGACCCATGCCGACATGTCGACGGCGGTGCCAGGGGTGCTGCGGATGGTGGCGACACAGTTGCGGCCGGTGGTGGAGTTGTAGGTCAGGTAGACGGTGCCGAGTGAGCCGACGGGCGCGGAGTTGACGGTCTTGTAGGCGCTCCCGCAGACCTTCTGAGGCGTGGTGTTGGGAGCGGCGGAGGCCGGCGAGGCCAGAACGGCGGTGGATCCCGCCGTCAGGGCTGCCACGGCGGCCACGGACAGCATGGAACGGGTGAATCGCATATTTCCCCCATGGTGTTTGTGGAGTGGTTGCTCCTGCTTGGTGTGACCGGCCGGACATAGGAATGGTTGTTGTGTCCGATGTGAAGTGGCTTGAATGTGGGGGAGTGGCCGGGAAACGCCTATGGAGGCCGTGGGGCGGGGGAAACGGAAGGATGTGCACCGGGTGTCTGCCTCTTCCGGACGGGCATTGGCAGCACATGACTTCACTACTGATGGCGACGGGTGAACTGGCCCAGGGCAGCAGACCGGACGGGCCTCCGTGGCTGAAATGGGTGCTCGTGGCGGTCGTCGTGATCGTTGGCCCGTGGATCGTCTACAAGCTGTACCAGGACGGCTACTTCACCAGGCGGCGCTGACGGAGCCGAGCGATGCGATCGAAGGGCGTCCCTCGGAAGGTGTGCTCGAGCTCAACCCCGGGCTGTCCGCCGGGACCGCTTCGCGTCGCCTCGTGACCTTCCGCCGATGAACATGGCGATCAGGCCCAGGGCCACGACGATGCCCATGATGACGAGCAGCGCCGAGCTGGCGCCGGCTGCGGCCAGCATTGCCGTGTTGCCGCGGGTTTGCATGGTGAGCGCGTATCCCTCTGGGTATCCGACCGGTGCGGTCGTGCGGAGTGGGCGTGAGTGGTGAAGGAATTCTGGCTGGGGCGTCGGCGTGTGCTCGGCATTGACCGTCGTAGTCACCGAGGGGTCGGGGTCGGCGCACGTGCGGGGCGGTCCCCGACTGGAGGCCGCCCCGCACGGATCGTGTCTGCATCTAGTGCTTGCCGATGTCCTTGGTCTTTTCCTTGGCCTGGCGGGCGTCACCCATCGTCTGCTGGGCGCGGCCTTCGCCGGTGAGGCGTTCGTTGCCGACGGCACGTCCTGCGGCTGCCTTGGCGGCGCCGGTGGCCTGCTCGGTCTTCGCCTTCGCCTTCTCGTTGGCGGTCATGTCCGCTCACGCTCCCTTGGCATCGACATCATGTACTCACCCTCCGCCTGGCCCCTGGAGAGCCCGGCAAACATCGTCAGCACGTACAGAGCATGTCTCGTTCACGGGATCCCACCTGCATGAACAGGGCGGGAGGGGCAGTCCACGGTGCGATCGCATGCCCGCCGACCAGCAGAAGAAACGCGTATTTTGTGTGTTTGTAGGTGTGAGTTAAGAGCACATGGTGGCCAGGAGGTAATAACAATGGTTCCCCTGCTTCTGGTTCTTCTGCTGGCTCTGATCCTCTTCGGTGCGGGCTTCGCCCTGAAGGCGCTGTGGTGGATCGCGA
>NZ_JBFAKV010000059.1:0-13287 GCF_040655895.1 Streptomyces sp. NPDC050264 | reverse complement strand
CCGCGCAGCTGGGCCGCATCCACGCCGAGGCCGTCAACTCCCTTGCCGAGCACGGGGGTGCGAGCCCTGGCCCGGCCAAACGGTTGCGTGATCGCGCAGACAGGGATCGCGGCTCCTCGCCATACTGGGCTAGGGCCCTTCTCCTACGGAGATCCGTCACAAGGGCCCTAGTTGGGGCCGACCACTGTTCCCTCTCCGAGGAGCTCTCGCATGCGCCAACCGCAGATCCTTGTCCTGGACGCCGCCGGGAGCGACCGGCACGCCGAGGATGCCGAGCTGCGCTCGCGCGGTCCGGCCGCACGCGTCGATGTCCTGGGCGTCGACGCGTGGGCGGTGACCGACCCGGCTCTGCTCAAGCAACTCCTCACCGACGCACGGGTATCCAAAGACCCCCGACAGCACTGGCCACTGTTCCCCGACAAGATCGTCGGCACCTGGCCGCTCGCGCTGTGGGTGGCCGTCGACAACATGTTCACCGCCTTCGGCGGCGATCACCGGCGACTGCGGCGGCTGGTCAGCCCGGCGTTCACCTCACGCCGCACCGCCGCGCTGCAACCGCGCATCGAGGAGGTGACGCGGACGCTGCTCGACGAACTCGCCACCGCTCCTGCCGGTGAACCCACCGACCTGCGCGACCGGTTCGCCTATCCGCTCCCGATCCGGGTCATCAGCGAACTCATGGGGCTGCCCGACCATTCCCAGCCCGGCTTCCGCCGTACCGTCGACGGCGTCTTCGACACCACGCTGAGCCCCGATGAGGCCGCCGCGAACACCCAGGAGCTCTACGCGATCATGGCCGACCTGGTCGCGGCCAAGCGCGCCGAGCCCGGCGAGGACATGACCTCCGTACTCATAGCCACCCGGGACGACGACGGCTCCGCGCTGACCGAGCAAGAACTCCTCGACACGCTCCTCCTCGTGATCAGCGCGGGCTACGAGACCACGGTCAACCTGCTGGACCAGGCCATCACCGCGCTGCTCACCCATCCCCGGCAACTCGCCCTGGTCCGCGAGGGCACGAGCGCGTGGACGGATGTCGTCGAAGAGACTCTGCGGTACGAGGCGCCTGTCGCGAACCTGCCGATGCGGTACGCGGTCGAGGACATCGAGCTGGCGCAGGGGCTCGTGATCCGCCAGGGCGACGCGATCCTCGCCTCCTACGCGGCAGCGAACCGGCACCCGGACCTGCACGGCCCGAGTGCCGGCTCCTTCGACGTGTCCAGGGCGAACAAGACGCATCTCGCCTTCGGCCACGGCGTCCACGTCTGCCTCGGCGCGGCTCTGGCCCGGATGGAGGCCGAGACCGCGCTGCGGGGGCTGTTCACCCGCTTCCCCGACCTCACTCTCGCCGTCCCCGAATCCACACTGCGCCCCGCGGAGTCATTCATCTCCAACGGCCACCGGGAACTGCCGGTCGTCCTCCGGCCACTTGCGGAGAACTGAGTCCTCGGCGCTGCCGCCTGTGGAGGAGCAGCGGTCGTTCGGGCCGGCCACCCGCCAGGCGGCCGGCCCATATACGTGCATATCCGGCTACTGCCGTCCGTGGCACCGGAGCGTGACTTCGCGGGGTCCGTTGAAGGGTGCCAACGACAGCACCCTCTTCGGCGTACGCAGCCCCTCGTTCTCCGCGAACAGCTGCCGCGCCGCCGTGAAGGGAACGTCGTCGCTCACCACCAGCGACGTCCGGTCGTACAGCTCACGGGTCGCGGCCGTCATCTCCCTGTCGCCGCCCGTACCCGTCCCCCAGGTGTCCCACAGCAGTGTCTCCACCTTGTTCAGCGCCGCGAGGTCGACGCGGATGTCGTGTGCCACGAACCACTCCCCGAACGTCGGCCCCACCTCCGGAGGATGGAGTCCGAAGGTCCTGGGGTCCGCTTCGCCCGCCCGGATGGCCCGCCATGCCTTGCCCGCGACCAGAGAGCGGCCGGGCCGGCCGGCTGCAGGTCGGCGAGCAGCCGGCCCCGCTCGTCGTCCCAGTACTCGGTGACCATGTGGTCGCCGTGGAATCCGTCCGGGCCGAGGTAGTCGGCGAACCCGGACCGCAGCCGCGCGGGTATCCCCGCGTGGCGCAGGAACGAGACGCCGACGAACCGGTCACCGACCTCGCGCCGCTGCGTCAGCGGGGCGACGTTCCGCTCGACGATGATCCGCAAGATGTCGTCGAGGTAGCGCGTCTCGGCGTCGTTGTGCGGACGAGCCTGCGGAATGACATGGCCGAACGGTTCGCCCTCCAGGCGATGGACCATCAGATCCCTTACGACGCAGGCAAGTTGAGACCGATCATCCGGCAGGCCGACGTAGAGCCGGCCGAGGCCGTCGGGGTCTGAGTAGACGCTCTGCGCGGCACAGAAGGCGGCGGCGTCCCGTGCGAGGCGAGCGGCTGGCATGACTGGCCCCCCAGAAGACACCGGTTACTCGTCCCATGGCTGGGCCGAGGCATCTCACCGTGTCAAAATCCCCGCTGAAATGTCCAGATTTCTCGCGTTGCTCAGATGACCACCACCCGGCGCCCTCGCGTGTGTCCGGCCTTGCTGTCGATGTGGGCCGCCGCGGCTTCGGTGAGCGCGTACGACTTCTCGACCGGGATGCGGAGGCGTCCCCGCTCGATGAGGTCGGCGGCCTCGGCCAGTGCGTCCGGCACGCTCCCGGCCGTGCCGGAGAACCGGACACCGAACCTCGGCGCGTCGAGATCGGCGATGGAGATCACCTTCCGCGGGTCCCCGGTCAGCTCGACGAGCTCGCGGATCACGCCCGAACCGGCCAGGTCGAGGGCCGCGTCGACCTGGCCGAGCTGCCGCACGCGCTCGACCCAGCCCTCGCCATAGGTCACGGGGAGAGCGCCCAGGCTCCGCAGATAGTCCTGGTTCGAGGCGCCGGCGGTGCCGATCACCTTGATGCCGCGGTCCCGGGCGATCTGCAGCACCGCCGATCCGACTCCCCCGGACGCGCCGCTGACCAGCAACGTCTGGCCGGGCCGGACAGTGACCTCGCGGATGACGCGCAGCGCGGTCTCCACCACGGAGGGGTATCCGGCGGCCTCTTCGAAGCTCAGGCCCTCGGGTATCCGCGCCCAGGCCGACAGCACGGCGAACTCGGCGTAGGTGCTGGACCCTTCGCCGAAGACGGGGTCGCCGGCCTCGACCCCTTCGACGCCCTCGCCGACCTCGTCCACCACCCCGGCGGCGTCGAGGCCGACGCCGGAGGGCAGTTGGGTCGGATGGGCTCCCAGTACCTGGCCTTCACGGATCCTCCAGTCGACGGGGTTCACGCCCGCCGCCCGTACCGCGATGCGTACCTGGCCGGGGCCCGCGTGGGGCTCCTCGGCAGCGATGAGTTGCAGAACGTCCGGACCGCCGAACTCGGTGAAGCTCACTTTCTTCATGCGCCAGACCCACTAACAGTTAGCGTTTTGGAACAGATACAGTTTTGTGACTGATAGCGTGCGGGTATGACCGTGCCGACCGGACGCCGCGAGCGCAAAAAGGCCGCGACCCGCCAGAAGATCGCCGACACCGCCATGCGGCTCTTCCTGGAACACGGGTACGACGCGGTGGGCATCCGCGAAGTGGCCGCCGAGGCCGACGTGGCCGTCACCACGCTCTTCTCCCACTTCGCCTCCAAAGAGGCCCTGGTGTTCGAGCAGGACGAGGACTTCGAGCAACGCCTCACGCGGGCGGTCACCGGCCGGGCGCCGCACGAGCCGCTCATGCCCGCGCTGCGCCGCGAGATCCAGGCCCTCGTACGACATTGCACGGCGGACAGCGCCGCCCCGACGTGGCACATGATCGACGCCTCGCCCGCCCTGCGGAAGTACGACGAGTCGATGCGGCTGCGCCACGCGGAGACGCTGGCCGCGGCCATTGCCGCCGATCCCGAACTGTCGCCGACCGCAACGGCGAGCCGTAGCATCGCGAGGTTCGTGATCGACGCCTACGCACTGGCCCGGGAGGCGGCGGATCCCGCGGCCGCGGTGGACGAGATCTTCCGGATGATCGAGGCGGCCTGGGAGGTCGCCTGCCCTTCTCGACCTGCGTGAGGGGCTGTTCGTCCAGACATGTGCGTCGCCGCAACGCCGCGGCCGCCGGCACGCGAGGGGGCCGGAGCCCGTGTAACCGGCTTCGGCCCCCTCCGCGTCCCGGCGGCCGCGTCAGCTTTCGCGTACCGCCATCTCACCGAGCAGCGACCAGTCGTCCTGCGGCACCTTCACGTTGACGATCCCGGGCGTCGCGGCGAGATGGGGCGGCAACGTCCGCTGCGCCGCCTTGAAGTGCTCCGAGCCCACGTGTGCCGCACCGGCCTCGTCGTCCCGGAAGGCCTCCACCAGGACGTACTCCGCCGGGTCCGCGATGCTGCGGGACCAGTCGAACCACAGGCATCCCGGCTCGGCGCGCGTCGCCTGCGTGAACTCCCGCACCACATCGGGCCACCGGTCGGCGTGCTCGGGCAGGACGCGGAACTTCACGGTGATGAAAATCAAGGATCCACTTCCAATTCTCGTTCAGGGAGGGGGCGTTCGGGAGGGGTCACGGGGTGAGGATCGCCCGGCCGCGGATCCGGCCGCTCCCGAGATCGTCCAGGGCGTCCTGGAAGCGGTCGAGTGGGTACTTGGCGGTGTGCAGGCGCACGCGGCCCTGCGCGGCGAGGACCATAAGCTCGCACAGATCGTTGTAGGAGCCGACGAGGTTGCCGATGAAGTTGATCTCGGCGGAGATGATGTCGATGGTCGGGACGTCGATGTTCTCGCCGTAACCCACCACGTGATAGTCACCCGCCTGACGCAGCATGCCGACGCCGTCCTTGGTGGAGCCGCCCTCACCGACGAAGTCGATGACCGCCTCCGCCCCCTGCCCGCCCGAGAGTTCACGCACCCGGTCCACCTGCCCGCCGTCGGCGACGACACCGTGATCGGCCCCGATGGAGACCGCCAGCGCCACCGCGTCGGGATTGCGGTCGACGACGACGATCTCGGCGGCGGTGATGGCCTTGAGCACCTGTACGCCGATGTGCCCGAGGCCGCCCGCGCCGATCACGACGCAACGGTCACCCGGGCGCAGCTTGCGGGCGGCCTTGGCCGCGGCGTGGTAGGCCGTCAGTCCCGCGTCGGCGAGAGCCGCCACATCGGCGGGTTCGAGGGAGTCGTCGATCCGCACGACGCTGCGCGCGGAGGTCTTCAGGTACTCGGCGTAACCGCCGGCCGTGTCGATGCCGGGGAAGAGGTTGTTCTCGCAGTGCACGTCGTCACCTGCCCGGCACGCCCGGCACAGTCCGCAGGTGATCAGCGGATGCACGATGACCTTGTCGCCCTCGGAGACGTTGGTGACGGCGCCGCCGACGGCGTGGACCCAGCCCGCGTTCTCGTGGCCGATCGTGTAGGGCAGGTCCACCCCGGACTTCTGCGCCCACTGGCCTTCCAGGATGTGGATGTCGGTACGGCACACGCCGGCGCCGCCGATCCTGACGATCACGTCGTACGGGCCGGTGATCTCGGGAGCCGGGACCTCGGCCATCTTGAGGTTCTGGCCGTAGCCGACGACCTGGACTGCTTTCACGAGACGTTCTCCTTGCGGGGAGCGGTGGGCACGGGGTCCGCCGTGCGCGGGGCTTGGTCGGCCGCCGAGTGCGGGTACCGGGTGCGGAGCAGGCCGCGGCAGAAATGCGCGTTGCCGTCGATCGACACCCGGACCGCGCGGGCGAACCGCAGCCGGAGCGGGATCTCGCCCGGCGGGTAGCGCCGCCCTTCGTCGTCCACCAGGACCGGGTCGGACGCCGCCACGCCGAGACCCAGCGCTTCCCGTCGCCGCAGCAACGCGCCGGACGCCGCCGCCTCGGGGAGGTCGCCGAGGACCACATCGTGGAGGGCCTCCTCGGTGAGGTCCGGATTCTCGCGGAGCACGAGAGCCAGCGCCCGCTCCATCGCCGCGGCATGGGCCTTGCGGCGGAACGTCAGCCGCAGCGCTTCGAGATCCTTCTCCGCCTCGGCCCCGAACGTGCCGCGGTAGCCCGCGTCCGCCGCGAGGCCGCGATTGATCAGGTCCGAGTCGTGGTGGTCGTCGAGCAGCACCACGACATCCCGTGTCCAGGGCAGTGCCGTCAACGCGTCCTTGGAGTCCGAGGCCATCAGATACGCGAAGTTCGGCGAGCAGAACGAGGTGGGAAGCCTGAGCCGGACGGTGAGCGCCCCGTCGGGGGTCACCAGCACGGAGCGTACGAACCCGAGGTCGGTGATCGGCTCGTCCAGCTCCGGGTCGAAGACGGTGTCGAGGGCCGCGCGAGCGGACTGTTCCCGGCCGTCGGCGGGCATGTCAGGCCACCGCCGTTTCGGCGACGCCCAGGCCGGCCGGGATCTCGATGTCGTACATGGCGGCCGCGTTCAGCCCGAGGATCTTCTTCTTCTGCGCCAGGGTGATCGGCGCGTACTCGGTCATGTCCGCGGGGATCTGGAAGTCGACGAACCGCTCGATCAGCCAGCGGGGTGTCCAGAGCGCGTAGTCGCTGGAGAACTGGATGCGGTCCTCGTCGAGCCAGTAGAGCAGTTCGCCGATGATCTGCGCGAAGTAGCGCGGACGGCTGTGGATGAAGGGCATCGCGACCGCGAGACCGGCGTGCACGTTGGGCTCCTGCGTGGCGATCCAGCAGAAGTCCTCGAGCCGGGGCAGGCCGCAGTGCTCGACGACGAAGTTCATCTCGGGGAACTGCGTGGCCGCCTTGTCGACATCCGCGACATCGAAGGCGTCCCGGTCGAGCGGCCGGATCGTCGGCCCTTTGTGGACGTGGATGTTGTTGATCCCGAGTTCCTGACACGCCTCGAGATAGCGGTACGTCCACGGGTCGTCGAGCTTGTAGCCGCGGCTGTCGCCCTTCCACTCCGCGGTGTACAGCTTCGCGCCCTTGAGCTGGAACCGTTCGGCGTCCCGCCGCAGCTGGTCGAGACCCTTCTGCTCGTAGCGCGGGTCCCAGGAGTGGTTGTACGTCAGCTTGTCCGGGTGCCGCTGAGCGAGCGCGAAGGATTCCTCGGTCTGCCCGAAGCCGTTGCGGTAGAACGCTCCGAGGCGCGCCGGCTGGAAGATGGCGTGGTCGACGTACCCCTCGACGAAGAGGTCCTTCATCAGACGCTCGCCGCCGTAGTAGAGGTACTCCTCGTACGGCCACAGTTCCGATTCCGGGCTCAGGTTGCGGTGGTAGTCGTAGAAGCAGTCGATGAACTGCTTGCCGTGGATGTTGAGTTGGTTCTCGGGGCGCGCGTCCCAGAGTGCGACGTGCGCGTCCACGATGAAGTAGTTCTCGCCGTCCTTGGAATACATCTCTCTCCTCAAGTTCGCGGTGCGCGAGGGGTGTTCGGCCGAACGTGCTCCCGCCGCCGCGTCAGGAGAACTGGATTCCGCCGTCGATCATGACGGACTGGCCGGTCATGTAGTCCGAGTCCGGGGAGGCCAGATACGAGACGAAGGACGCGACGTCCGCGGGCTCCTCGACCCGGCCGAGCGCGATCGCCTCGGCGTACTTCTTGATGGCCCGGCCCTTCTGCAGGCCCTCGGCCTGCGCCAGCCGTTCGTCGATCAGGTCCCACATGTCGGTGCCGACGATCCCCGGGCAGTACGCGTTGACGGTGATGCCGTGGTGCGCCCACTCCATGGCCGCGGCCTGGGTCAGTCCACGTACGCCCCACTTCGAGGCCGAGTAGGTGCCGAGCAGGGCGAACGGGCGGTACGCGACGATCGAGGCGGCGCCGATGATCTTTCCGCCGCCGCCCTGGGCGATCATCTGCCGTGCCGCGGCCTGGTAGGAGAGGAAGACGCCGCGCAGGTTCACGGCCATGACCTGCTCGAACTCGTCGAGCCCGGTGTCGAGCAGCGGCGTGACCCGGGCGATACCGGCGTTGGCCACATAGACGTCGACCCTGCCGAACCGGCCCGCCACCTCTTCCACGAGCGCGTCGGTCTGCTCCTTGCTGGACACGTCGGCGTGCACGGCGAGGGCCCGGCGACCCGTCTTCTCGATACCGGCCGCGACCTCGCCGAGCTCCTCGCCCATGCCGGGGAGGTCGGCGACGGCCACATCGAGTCCGTCCTTGGCCAGCCGCTCCGCGATGCTGCGGCCGATGCCGCGGGCGGCGCCGGTGACGATCGCGGTACGGGTTGCGTTGCCTGCGGAAGTCATGAGTGCTCCTGTGCTCGACGGTGAGCCGCCGCACCCTTCGTGCGGTGCTGACCCTCAGCGTGGGGTCGGGGAGCGCCGTCGAGTTTTTCAATGTGGAACACACCTGGCCCGCTTCCCGATCAGAGCGCGTTGAACGCACGGAGAAGCGATGGCGAACCACCCGTTGACAGCTGCAAACCCGTTCGTAATATGGCGGAAACACGCTCATCGGAGGCGCCATGCCCAGTGATCGCACAGCGCGGGACCGGAACATCGCACGAGCGCGCCTGCAGTTCCTCGAGAGCGCGGACCCGCCTGCGCCGATCGTGCCCGAGGGCATCCGTAACTCCTGGCAGCGTTCCAAGTACCTGGGGATCGGCACGGACGAGGTGGTCGTCCCCTACCAGCCGGACTACGACCGGGAGAGCCGCCTGGTACGCGCCGCCACACCGGTCCTGGACCGTCTGGAACAGGCGCTGGCGGGTTCGGACGCCTGCGTGATCGTGACGGACCGGAAAGGCTGGGTGCGCGACCGCCGCGTCGGGGAGAAGCGGCTCTCCGCCCACCTGGACCGGGTCCACCTGGCGCCCGGCTTCAACTACGCCGAACAGTTCGTCGGCACGAACGGCATCGGGGTCGCGCTGGAGGAGCGCCGGCCCAACGTGGTCCTCGGCACCGAACACTTCAACGAACGCCTGCAGAACGTCTCCTGCGCGGCCGCCCCGATCCGCAATTCGGTCACCGGACGCGTCGAGGGAGCCATGAACCTGACCTGCTGGAACGGACCGGCGCGCACCCTCATGGCAGCCCTGGTGCAGGAGGCCGCCGGCGACATCGAGCGCGTGATGTACGAGTTCAGCAGCTCGCACCAGCGCGCCCTGATGGAAGCCTTCCAGCAGGTGACCCACTACGGTGACCGGCCGGTGCTCTGTCTCGGCCAGGATCTGGTGCTCGCCAACTCCGCGGCCTCGGCGCGGCTCACCGGCGCCGACCACCGGCTGCTGCACGAGGCCGCCGCCGAACTGGGGCACGCGCCGCGCACCCGCAAGGAGGTACAGCTGACCGGCGGAGAGACCGTGCTGATGCGGTGCCGCCAGGTCGACAGCTCGGCGGGCGCGGCCGGGTACCTGCTGGAGCTGGCCTTCACGGACCACCGCTCCGACCGGGACCGCCCCCGTGCCGGCTTCAGCTACGGCTCCCGCTCCCGGGAAGCGCAGGACGCGGGTAGGCCGTGGCCGCTGCCGGGACTGGCCGGCACGGACCCCGCCTGGAACACCGTCTCCCGGACGGTGTCGCGCTGTGCCCGCACACGCACGCCGCTCCTGCTCCACGGCGAGACCGGAACAGGGAAGACCGCACTGGTCCGTGCCGCACACGCCCTCACCGGGGCGACCTCGGTGCCCGTGATCGTCGATGCCACGGACCCCCGGGCCGCCGACGCCGGACCCGACCTGCCGACCGGCCTGCGCGCGGCGCCCGCCGGGCCGGGCCGCGCCCTGATCCTGCGCAACGTCGACGCCGTTCCCTCCGACCAGGGGCCCGCCGTCGCCCGGGCGCTTGCCGCCGCGGCGGCACAAGGCACCTGGGTCGTGGGCACGCTGCGCAGCGCGCCAGGTGTGCCGGAACCGCTGAGGCGCTGTTTCGTCGAGGCGGCAGCCGTACCCGCCCTGCGGCACCGCCTCGACGACCTCCCGGCCCTGGCCGACTGTCTGCTGCGACGCATCGGCGCGGGCGTGGAGTGCGCACCGGAGGTGCTGCCCCTGCTGCGCCGGCACGACTGGCCCGGCAACATCCGCCAGCTGGAACACGCCCTGTGCCAGGCCGCCGCGGGCCGCCGCACGTACCGGATCGAACTCCGTGACCTGCCCCCGTCCCTGCACAGCGCGGGCAGCCGGTCCCTCAGCGCCTGGGAAGCGTCCGAACGCGACACGCTGGTCCAGGCCCTGCTGGAGGTGGACGGCAACAAATTGCTGGCGGCACAGCGGCTCGGCATCTCCCGTACGACGATCTACCGCAAGATGCGGGCCTACGGCATCACGCTCCCCGCCCGCCCATGAGACGGGCGTTTCGTGGGCGGTGCGCCTCGGCGGAGCGGTGTCGCGCCCATTGCCGCGGCCGCTCCGCCGGTCTCGGCAGCACCACGAACGCCTCGGCCTGCAGACACGCCCGGCCGGTGCGCGGGAGGTCGCGGGCCGCCGGGTAGGCGACGAAGCGGGGCTGCCACTGCGGGCGGAACTTGGCGTTGAAGCGGTACAGCGACTCGATCTGGAACCAGCGCGACAGGTCGGTGCGGTCCGGAGTGCCTACGCGTCGGCCCCGTACGTCCCGTACTCAGGACGTCCTGTCGATTCGTACACGTGGATCGCCAGCCCGCCCGAGGTCGTCTCGCTGCTCAGGAGCCGCAGACCCGCGGGGGCGCCGCCGTCCGGGAACAGGCGGCGGCCGCTGCCGACGACCACCGGGGCGATCGCGAGACGCAGTTCGTCGATCAGGCCGGCTGCCAGCAGAGACTGGGCCAGCCTGCCGCTGCCGTGGACCTGCAGATCGCGGCCGGGCCGCCGCTTCACTTCGGCGACCCGGGCGGGGATGTCGCCGGACAGGATCGTGGTCGGATCCCACTCGGCTTTCGCCAGACTGTTCGAGGCGACGTACTTCGGCAGGCCGTTCAAAATGCCGGCCGCCGGGTGTTCGGTCATCTTCGGCCAGTCCCGCGCGAAGTTCAGGTAGGTGCGACGGCCGAACAGGAACGCGTCCGCCGTGCCGAGCCACGTGTCGGCCAGCCGTTCGAACTCCGCGTCCAGGTGCGGCACGAACCAACCGCCCTGGGTGAACCCGTCACTGGTGTCCTCGTCCGGGGACCCCGGGCCCTGGTAGACGCCGTCCAAGGACAGGAACTCCTGCACTACCAGTCTCATCGCGCACCGCCGCTCTCTATTGGGCAGGGGACGCTCTCCCCTCACTCCCCCTGGACATCGTGCCGCACGAAAACTCATCGGTCGGCCTGATTCAGAGGGCGAAATTCCGTGGTGGCGGGGCTGATGAAGGTGCCACACTGAGCCCTGCGAAGGGGTGTAGCTCAGAGGCCAGAGCGCCGGTCTCCAAAACCGGATGCCGCAGGTTCGACTCCTGCCACCCCTGCCACAGCCCGCCGGAGTCCGTCCGGCGCAAGGGCGGTCGCCCAGAGTTCGGCTGACCGCCCTTCGCGCTGGTGCGGCTTACTTGCCCTTGGCGGCTTCCTTGAGCTTGGAGCCCGCGGAGACCTTGACGCCGTAGCCGGCGGGGATGGTCATGGGCTCGCCCGAGGCGGGGTTGCGGCCCTCGCGGGCGGCGCGGTGGGTGCGCTCGAAGGACAGGAAGCCGGGGATGGTGACCTTCTCGTCACCCTTGGCGACGATCTCGCCGATGGTCTCGGCGAACGCGGCCAGCACGGCGTCGGCGTCCTTGCGGGTCACGTCGGCGCGGTCGGCCAGCGCGGCCACCAGTTCACTACGGGTCATGTCGGTGCCTCGAATCACATAGAAAACGTCCTGTTCCCGAGGGAACGGGACAGGTCAAGTCGCCCATGCTGCCACTCGCCACTGACAACGGGTCGGCACCACCCATGTGGCGCCCGTCGTGGCGCCGCTCCGAACCGCCCGGCCGAGGACAGTTCCCGACCTACATCGGCGTTAGCGTCACCGCATGCCGACGACGACACACACGGTGAGCTGGTCCGGGGCGAACACCCGCCGTATCGAGCGCCAGGGCCTGGCCGCACCGGTCCCCGCCTCTCCCACCGCCGTCCCCGACCTCGCCGGGATCATGCTGGGCGCACACGCCCAGGTCCTGTCGGCGGCCGAGCTGTCGTTGGGGCTGCGCATCGAGGGGGCCACGCGCGCCGATGTGCGTACCGCGCTGTGGCAGGAAGGGGCGCTGGTCAAGACGTACGGTCCGCGCGGCACCGTGCATCTGTTGGCCACCACGGACGCACCGATGTGGACCGGCGCGCTCTCCGCCGTTCCCGGCCGCGCCTCTCAGCAGTCGAACGAGATCAGACTCACAGCGGAACAGACGGATGCCGTCGTAGCGGCTGTCGGAGAGGCGCTGTCCGGCGCGGAGAAGACCGCCGACGAGCTGACGGAGGCGGTCGTGGCGCGGACCGGGAGCTGGGCCGGTGACCTCGTCATGCCCGCGTTCCAGGGCATGTGGCCCCGCTGGCGCCAGGCGATGCACACGGCGGCGCACCGCGGGGTGCTCGCCTTCGGGCCGAACCGGGGGCGGCAGGTGACGTACACGAATCCTGGTGTGGCGCCGATGGAGCGGGGCGCCGCGCTCGCCGAGCTCGTCCGCCGCTATCTGTACGCGTACGGCCCGGCCACTCCTCAGCACTTCGCCAAGTGGCTGGCCGCACCGAAGAGTTGGGCGACCGCTCTCTTCGCTGAGCTGGCCCGGGGCGCGGTCGTCGAGGAAGTGCGGTTCGAGGGCGTCGGGTCGGCGTGGGTGGCAGCCGGCGACACAGAGTTCCCGCAGCCGGGAGAGGAAGCCGCCGGTGTACGGCTGCTCCCGTACTTCGACGCCTTCGGGATCGCCTCCCAGCCTCGCGAGCTGCTCTTCCCGGGGAGGGCCTTCGAGCGGGCGCTGGCGGGTGGCCAGGCCGGAAATTTTCCGCTGCTCCTCGTGGACGGGGTGGTGGCCGGTGTATGGCACCAGCGCCGTGCGGGCAAGCGCGTCGCGATCACGGTCGAACCGTTGCGCAAGCTGACGGCCGGGCACGTGGCGGAGGTGGAGCGCCAGGCGGAGCGCATCGGCGAAGTCGCCGAAGGTCAAGCGGAGTTGACTGTCGGCACGGTGACAGTGGGGCCGCACGCATAGGTGGGCACCGCCCCGCTGCAGCGTCCTCGCGCGACCTCGATCTTCCCGTCGAAGCCGCCGGCCCGGCCCCGCGGAGTGGTGCCCGAGCGGGGCTTCCGGCACTCCATCGGAATGTGCAAAAGGAGTGGAGTGGGCCGGGGCAGCGTTTGTGAGGCCGTTTCGCCCGTTACTCTTCGCAGTGTCTACGGCGCCAGATAGCGGGCGCCGAATATTGGAGGAAACGCTTCATGCTGATCGCTCAGCGTCCCTCGTTGACCGAAGAGGTCGTCGACGAGTTCCGTTCCCGGTTCGTGATCGAGC
>NZ_JBFAKV010000058.1:0-14712 GCF_040655895.1 Streptomyces sp. NPDC050264 | reverse complement strand
TGGCCTCCTCGACCGTCAGGGTGCGGTCGGCGGCACGGAAGCGCAGCGCGTAGACTTGACCCGCTGGGCCTCGTGGAAACGCGCATCCTGCTCCAGGACCCGGGTCGCCTCGACCACCTTCGTGCCGGCCCGCTCGATCGCCTCGTCGAGCGGCATCACCAAGGGCAGGTCGAAGAGTTCGACGATCCGCTCCACGCGTTCGCGGACGCTGCCACCGACCACGTGGTACGGGATCTCCAACTCCTCCAGCGTCTCGATCAGCAACGCGTCGGACATCTCGCGGAACGGTTCGGAGACCGGCCGGTGCCCGTCGGCCTTCATCTCGAACTCGACCGGCAGATGCACATAGGCGTCGTAGATCCGCTTGGCGCGGGCCTTCGCGACGGCGCCGTACGCGTCCATGTACTGGCGGTAGAACCGCTTCACCGGCAGCCCGGCGACGTTCTTCACCGTCCGCAGGAGCAGGTTCGCCCCGGGGTTGATGCCGACCCGCATGCGGGCCTCCCCGTAGATCCATTCGTGGATCACGGAGCCGTCCGAGATGAACGCCCCCTCGCCCGCCTCGTTGTGTATCCGCTCCTCGAGCCGGCGAAGCCCGAGCATCGTCAGTTCCATCGCGCTGAGCTCCTGGACCTGTTTGCCCGGGACGAGGTCCAGGAGGATTTCCCGGGAGGTCAGCGCGTGGGTGCGCGGGATGCCCGTCGCCATCGACAGCGTCTCGGTCGTGGTGCTCTTGCCGCTGGAGTACGTCCCCGAGATCGCCAGGTGCAGACCGCGCTGCGGGACTTCGGCGGCGGGGGTGCTCGTGTTCCCCATGGTGTCTTCTCTTCCCGTCGTGGATGGCCCGGCCGCGGCCGGGGTGGGGAGTGGTGCGGTCAGGGTGTGCGGTCAGCCGCCGAGGCCCAGGCCGCCGCTGACCGGGAGAACCGCTCCGGTGACGAAGCGGCCCGACTCACCGGCGAGGTAGCGCACGGCGGCGGCGACATCGGCCGCCTCACCGACGCGCCCCAACGGGGTGATGCCCAGCAGGTGTTCGCGTCGGCGGTCGGTGATCTCGCGGCTCATGGCGGTGTCGATCAGGCCTGGTGCGACGACGTTGACCGTGATGTTGCGGGGACCGAGTTCCCAGGCCAGGGAGCGGGCCATGCCGAGCATCCCGGCCTTGGCCGCCGCGTAGTTGACCTGGCCCGGTGCCCCGTACGCGTAGGTCATGGAGGAGATCAGCACGATCCGTCCCCAGCGTGCCCGCATCATGCCCCGCACGGCGCGGCGCACGGTGCGGAAGGCGCCGTGCAGGTTGACGTCGACGACGTCCGTGAAGTCCTGCTCGTTCATGCGCAGGAGCAGGGTGTCCCGGGTGATGCCCGCGTTGACGACGAGCACTTCGACCGGCCCGTGCGCGGCCTCCGCCTTCTCGAAGGCCGTGTCGATGCTCGCCGCATCGGTCATCTCCGCGCGCACACCGAGCAGTCCTTCGGGCGGTGCGGTGTCGCGGTGGGTGACGGCGACGCGGTCGCCGTCGGCCGCCAGGGTGGTGGCCACGGCGAGCCCGATGCCGCGGTTGCCGCCGGTGACCATGACCGAGCGTCCCATCACCGGCTCCTGGAGGTCGTGGCGCCGGGCGCGTGCGGACGCCGGCCGGTGCGCGCCAGATTCCGCGCGGCGGTCGCGGCGAGCAGGCGGCCGATCTCACGCTGGCTGAGGAAGAGGTCGAGCGGCTCGTCGTGTTGCGGCGTCCGCTTCATCGGGTCACCTCACAGGCCGTCGCCGCCGCGCACGAGTGCGGGGTGTCGGCGAACAGATGCCGCACGGCTGCCTCGAACCGGTCCGGCGTCAGCGCGTTCGGCAGCAGCCGCCGGGCGAAGCGCGGGTTCGGCGGTGCTCCGTGGTGCCGTTTCTCCGCCAGCAGCGGCGGCAGGAGCGCCATCGGCGTGCGGGACAGGGCCGCGTCGCTCTCGGCCAGGAACCGCTCGGCGCGCTCGCGGTGCGCCTGCGGCAGCCAGTCGAGGAACGGCAGCCGCACCTCGACGAGTTCGTCCGCGTCCGCCGCGAGGTCCGCGCGGCGGGTGCCCACCAGATCGCGCACCAGTCGGTAGGGCGCGGCCTGCCACTCCTCGCGCAGCAGGGGTACGCGGCGGCGGGCGTCGTCCAGCAGGACGAGCAACGGCCGCTCGCCGTCCAGGTGTTCGTGCACCAGGGCGCGCTGTGACTCGTCGGGCCAGAGTCCCGTCGGTGTCCAGTTCCTCCTTCCGGGCTCGGCGGCGGGCTCGTTCCAGCGCATTCGGGCCGGCCCTTCGAGTATGACGAGCACGTCTCCTAATCGGAGCGTGGGCGTAAAAAGCATGACGTGTTTCCCCCGTTGTGTTTCTGACGTGAAAATGAGCGCGCCGAAGCACCGCTCCGCGCATACCGGTCCGACGGATGAATTCGACTGGCAATGGCTACGACGAAACCGCCGGGCGTCCCGGTTCTCGAGATGGATCGGGCTGCGCGGTCTACGTCTGCGGTTATGGCTGCTCGGTTTATGCGGCGGCGGGCAGGCGGTGGGCCAGCCAGCAGCGGCCGCCGATCCCTGCGAAATCGTCGACCGCCAGTTCCGCGGTGCGCCAGCGCGCGTCGCCCATGGACAGAACCCTGCTGCTCGCGGTGCTCACGGTCGGGACGAAGCTGCGTCCCAGCGGGCGCACCGGCGTGCGCGCGCTGATCACGAAGCGCCGCATCCAGAGGGTGTCGCTGCTGCCACGGTCCAGGCCGTCCTGGGCGTACAGCAGGATCTGGGCCAGTTGGGCCACACCCACGAGCGCGTCGACCAGGGAGACCGACGGCCCGTACGCGGCTTCCGCTCCGCAGGTGAGCGGGTCCGCGTCCGCGTCCTCGGCGACGACGCGCTGCAGCCCACGGACCTCCTGCCGCTCCAGGTCGACGCGGACCTGCTCGGCGTACTGGTCGTGTTGCTTGTAGCCCGTGCCGTAGTGCCGCGTTCGCGCGGGCCCGAGGGCCTGCCTCTCGTCGGAGTACGTGGCGGGCTCCCTTGCCTCGCCGCCTTGTTCGTGCACGAGCGTGCAGCGCACTTTGAGCTGTCCGACCCGGCACTCGAACGTGCTGGCCAGCGTGGAGTCCTCCCCGGCCGGACCGTCGACGGCGAGGAGCCTGCCCCGTACGGGAAAGTCCGCGAGCTCCTCGTGGGGGGTGCTGCCGGCCCGCACATCGGCGTGGCGCAGCCAGACCCGGCGCCGCTGCGCGGGACTGAGCCCGAAGGCCCGGGCGATGTGCACCTCCGCCAGGTTGGCGGCGAGCACCAGCGCGTCGATGCTGCTCAGGTGCGGCCGCAGATCACCGGCGCCCGATTTGCGGGACCAGTCGCGCGGGTACGTGAGCGTGCCGCGCGCGGTGACGAGTGCGTCGGGCCGGGCGCTGCCGTCGGTGGTGATGTCCTTGAGGGTCTGGGTGACGCGCTTGTATCCGCTTCCGAAAAAGCGGGAGCTGCCCGGCCCGAGGCAGCTGTCCAGAGAACCGTAGAATATCTCTTTGCTGATCTTCTCGTTTTCTTTGCTGTTCATTCCCCGTTAAACCTTCCCCCGTGTCCGGATCGCGCGACCCGGACTGAAAAAGACTAACACGTCACGTCACGGAGAAAGCGCTTCATAAGGGGAGGTGTGATCCCCTCCACAGAGCCGCCCAAAGGCTTTTCCATAAAGGGATTCGTTAATTCCAGTCGCCGTTGGGGTTCCGCTTCCGCCGAAATCGGCGAACCGGAATCAGTCGCAGGCGATCACACGCGGCCACCGGTCGGCGAGCAGATCGCCCAGGAGCGCGCGCAGCCGCTCACGGTCTTCCGCGGGCACAGCCGCGAGAAAGTCACGCTCCACGGCGTCGACGGCGTTCCCCGCGCGCCCGAGCGCCCCACGGCCGTCGTCGGTGAGGCGCAGGATGTAGCGCCGGCGGTCCGACGGGTTGCGCCGCCGTTCCACATGGCCGGCCCGCTCCATCTCGTCGATGAGGGCCACCATGGTCGTGGGGTCGAGGTGGAGCAGTCTGCTCAGGTCCTGCTGGGACAGGCTCAGATCGCTTTCCAGCGCGGCGAGTACGTAGAAGTAGCGCAGGCGCATGCCCTGCTCCGCGAGCGCGCGCTCCGCGTCCTCCATCAGGAGCGACCCGGCTTTGTTCAGCAGGTAGCCGGTCCTGCGGACGAGGGGGAAGTCGAGCCCGGCGGAGTGCGCCGGGGTGGGCGTCGCTTGTGCCATGGGCCGTTCCCCCTCGTTGCTCGGTGTCACCGAACATCCCTTGTACCGATCGTCGATCGTACAAAGCGTACTGGCGGTGGCTCCGGCCTCCAAGGCCGGTGCCACCGCCAGGACATCGTGCCCGACCGCCTACCGCTCTCCCCCTGCGCGGACGGCCTCCACCGCCGGCAGCTCTCCGGCGCTCTGCTCATCGAGGCTCTCCCGCGTCACCTCCGCGGAGAGCACGGTGTCGTCACCCCTGGCGCTCTCATGCAGGTCCCGCGTGCGGATGAAGAGGAATCCCACGAGCGAACCGACCACGGCGACGGCCGCGCACACCCACATGACGTCGGTCAGGCCGTCCACGAAGGCGGTGCGAGCCGCCGCCTCGAGTGCGGGGGCGAGCTCCGAGGGCGCGCGGCCGACGGCTTCCGCACCGCCGCCCGCCGCCACGGCCTCACCGAACTCGTGGGCGGACGGGCCGAGTTGACGCCCCGCCTCGGACTGGGCGAACAGGTCGGTCACCCGGCTCTGGAACGCCGCACCGAATCCGGCGATCCCGATCGCGACACCGACCTGCTGGAACGTCTCGTTGATCCCGGATGCCATACCCGCCTTGGACGGTTCCACGACGGCGATGGACAGCGAGGCGCGCGGCGGGTTGAACAGCCCCATCCCCAGGCCGATGCCGAACATGCTCGGCAGCAGCGCGGTCCAGGAGGTGTCCGGGCCGGTGAGCGCGACGAGGCCGAGGCCGCCCGCGATGAGCGCGAGGGACGATCCCATCAGCAGCCGCTGCGGCACCCGCGTGGTCAGCGATCCCGCGATCGCGGCCGCGACGAACAGGGTGCCGGTCAGCGGAAGGAACCGCAGGCCGGTCTCCCACGGCGAGTACGCCAGCACGTTCTGCACGTACGACACCAGGAGGAAGATCGCCGACATCGTCGCGGCGGCGCACAGCAGCGTCACCACCGACACACCGTTGAACGTCACGTTCCTGAACAAGGACAGCTGGAACATGGCCCGTTCACCACGGCGCCGCTCCACGATGCCGAAGCCCCCGAGAAGTACGGCGGAGCCCGCGAACATGCCGACGATGGGCGCACTGCCCCAGCCCTCGGCCTCCCCTCGCAGCAGCCCCAGCACGAGCAGCGTCAGCGCACCGGTGAAGAGCACCAGGCCCCACCAGTCGACGGCGGAGGCCGACTCATCGCGGGACTCGCGCATCCGCAGCCCGCTCACGACCAGGGCGAGCAGTCCGACCGGCACGTTCACCAGGAAGATCCAGCGCCAGCTCAGCCCGTCGGTGAGCGCGCCTCCGATGAGCGGCCCGAAGGCGATGGACAGCCCGACCACACCGCCGAAGATCCCGAAGGCCTTGCCCCGGTCCTTGCCCTGGAACTCCTGCCCGATCAGCGCGGGCCCGACGGCGAACAGCACCGCTCCCCCGAGCCCTTGGACCCCCCGGGACACGGACAGCACGACGACGTCGTTCGCGAGGCCGCAGGCGAGCGACGCGAGGAGGAACACGATGAAGCCCACCGTGAAGACCCGTTTGCGACCCAGGCGGTCCGCCAGTGACCCGGCCGTCAGGAGCACCGCGGCGAGCCCGAGGGCGTACGCGTCGAGCACCCACTGCAGTGAGGTGAAGCTCGCGTCGAACGCGTCCCTGATATCGGGCAGCGCCACGTTCACCACGGTCAGGTCGAGCAGCAGCATGAAGGTGGCCACGCACACCACGGCCAGGGTCCACCCCCGCCCACCGGTCGCGGTCGTTCGTCCGGACATCGTTCCCCCGAAATCTTAATGATCCAGAACTTAAATCATCGAAATCACCAACGATCCGAGAAGTTACGAAGTGCTCGGAGGCCTGTCAACGGAAGCCTCACATCTCGGCCATGATCCGTCCGGAAACCACCCGTACCGAACGGCACCTCTCGTGGCGTTCAACCCCTTCCCACACGGTCCATGACTCCTTTACGCTCAGCCCTCGATCACTGGGGAGTGATCCGTACTGGGGGGTAGAGATGGGTTTTCTGATCGGCATCCTGTTGATCGTCTTCGGCACTCCGCTCGTCGGGCTCATCGGCCACTGGATAGAGGACTCCGGCCACGAAACCGTCGGGCACACGATCTCGGTAGGTGGGTACGTGCTGGTGCTGGGCGCGGCGGCCTGGTTGATCATCAGCAGCTTCTGAGGCGCAGTGCTGCCCTAACACCGGCTGGAGGGCGAGACGGTCCACACCGCGGAACCATCGGGATGATCCGCCGCCTTGCGCCATTGGGGCCGACGAGAACGGTCGGCGTCACCCTCACGAGTCGCTGAGCATGCGGCAGGCGCGGCCCGGGCGCAGGCTCGTCGCGTGTGGAGTTCTGGCCGCCTCCGCCGATCCTCGGTGCGTTCCGTGCGATCCGTCCTGGCCGGTGAATCCTGAAAGGACCGCATCAATGCGCAGCATCGCGAAGTACCTGGCTGTCGGTGCCCTTGTCACCCCTCTCGTCATCGGCAGCGCGGGGTTCGCGTCGGCCGACGACGGCCCGGCGTACGAGAGGGTGCAGACCTCCGCGAGTGCCGGCGGCGGCGTGACGAGGACCACGGCCAGCGGCTTCACGCCGGACGGCAAGGCCTACTTCGTCACGAAGACGAAGCGGACGCGCCCCACGGTCACCAACTGGAACGACGCCGGCTCACGCTCCTGACCCGTTCCCCGAGCCGCCCCGCCTCCGTGCCGAGCCGCCCGTGCCCCGAAGCCTGCGCGCCTCGGGGCACACGACTTACGGAGCTCTCCCTCCGTTTCCCTCCGTATACCTCCGCAGAAAGGTGTGTCCGTCATGCTCCGCGCCCCCCTTGCCGCCGTGTCGCTCGCTCTGTTCGCGTCCCTCACCGCCGCCGGCACCGCCCAGGCCGCCGCGCCCTCGGATGCGGAGTACTGCCGGATCGTCTCCAAGAGCAGCCAGGGGGCGTCCGTGGAAATCTTCTCCATCCCCCAGCCCATGACCGAGCAGTCCTGCCGCGCCGACGGCGGGACCGTCACCACCACTCCCCCCAATGTCGGCACCGCCGTTCCGGACGGAACTGTCACGGCCCCCTCCTTGTTGAGCATGTTCAAGGCCGGCCCGGCGGCCCTGGCCGCGTTCGCCGCTTCCGTGGGTGAGACGGCACGGGCTCTCTTCACGATGTGAACTCAGGGCCACGGCGGCGCGGTCCGCGTCCACGCTTTGCCGGCCGGACCTGACGGCGTCCCGCTGGATTCAGGCGACGGCCCGCTCCGCCAGGAAGGCCTCCCACGTGCGGTCGCCGTGCACCGCGCCCGCCGCCGGAGCGAGGTTCACGCCCTCGCGGTACGCGCGGCCCGCCTTGCCAGGCATCCGCATCCCCAGGACCGGGCGGCGCCGCCCGGTGGCACCCAGGTAGGAACGGACCACGTCGTCCATCGTGTACACCTTCGGGCCGGCCAGCTCCGCCACCAGACCGGCCGGCTCACCCAGGGCCAGCTCCACCAGGCGCTGCGCGACATCGCGCACGTCCACCGGCTCCAGCCGCATCCCGGGCGCCGGGATCAGGGGCAGCTTGGCCATCTTCGAGACCATCTCATGCACCAGGTCGTGGAACTGAGCCGCCCTCAGCATCGTCCACGGGATCCCCGAACCGGTGATGGCTTCCTCCGCCGCACGCTGCGTCGCGAACCACGCCATCGGCATCCGGTCCGCACCGATCACCGAGATGTGCACGATGTGCTTCACCCCGGCCTCCCGGGCCGCCGCGACCAGATGGGCCGCCACCACATCGTCCCCCTTGGCGCCACCGGCCAGGTGCAGCACCGTCTCCACCCCGGCCAGCGCGGCCGCGACACCCTCGCCGCTCATCAGGTCGCCGGTGGCATAAGTGATCCCGTCGGCGTCCGGCCGCTCGCTGCGGCTGAGCACCCGCACCGGGACGCCGGGCGCCGCCTGCCGCAGCAGCGGCAGCACGTGCCGGCCGAGCGTTCCCGTACCACCGGTGACCAGGATCGTGGTGTCAACCGTCATGATGTACCCCTCAGTTGATCGTTTCTGTGGTGTGCGAGCTTCGGTTCTGCCGCTCTGACACGCCACCGAGGGGGGATGTGACAGATGGACGAGAAGAATCTTGAAAAAAGTCTTCGGGCGGAGGATTTCGAGGCCCACCGCCCGCATCTGCGCGCGGTCGCCTACCGCATGCTCGGCTCACTGGCGGAGGCCGAGGACGCGGTTCAGGAGACGTGGCTACGGGCCTCGGCAGCCGACACGAGCGAGGTACTGAACACCGGCGGCTGGCTCACCACCATCGCCACCCGGACCTGCCTCAACGCCCTGCGCTCCCGCGCCACACGCCGCGAGGAGGAACTGGAAACCGCCTACGGCGGTGACCGCCCGGACGGCCGCCCCAGCCCCGAACAGGAGGTGGAGGCCGCCGACGCGGTGGGCATCGCCCTCCTCGTCGTGCTCGACACGCTCACTCCGGACGAACGGCTCGCGTTCGTCCTGCACGACCTCTTCGCCATCCCGTTCGACGAGATCGCCGCGATCCTGGAACGCAGCCCCGCCTCCGCCCGCCAGCTCGCCAGCCGTGCCCGCCGCCGGGTCCGCGGCACCGTGCCGGCCACGCCCGACTCGACCCGTCAGCGCCAGGCCGTGGACGCGTTCCTCGCGGCGTCCCGCGCCGGCGACTTCGAGGCGCTGGTCGCCCTGCTCCACCCCGACGTGGTCCTCACCGCGGATCCGACCGTGACACCGACCCCGGAACCGGTCGTCGTCCTCGGCGGGCACACCGTCGCCAAGGGCGCCATGGCAGCCACCGGGCGCGCCCAGTTCACCGGCCCGGCCCTCGTGGACGGCACCCTCGGCCTGGTCATGGCCCCGCAGGGACGTCTGCGCGTGGTCCTCACCTTCACCGTCCAGCCCGAGACGGGGCTGATCACCGCCATCGACGTGATCGCCGAACCGCGGCGGCTCGCCGAGCTGGAGCTCACGGTCGCCTGAGACCCCCGACCGGACCACTGTCCTGGGACCGCCCGCCGGCCCGGGTGCGCTCGTACGCGCGCACCCGCCGGCCGGCCACGTACAGAAGTGCGACGGCAGCGACCGCGAGGACGACGTGACCGACCAGGTTGACGGTGCCGGAGGAGCCGGCGTCGGGGGTCTGTCCGAAGCCGATCCAGGCATACGTGAGCGTGGCGCCGGCGGCGAGCGCGAACTCCTGCGGCAACCCCCACCCCGGCCGCCGCGACCAGCAGACCCCGAGGGCCAAGGCCACGGCCGCGACGGCGACAGCCGCCGCCACACCCCACCAACTCGGCAGCAGCACCAGCATGAACACGCTGGTCAGCAGGAACGCCGCCGTGCCTACGAGCACGGGGCGGGGAGCGCTGCGGGCGGCTCGGCCGGGCACCGGCGGCCGGATGCGGAACGCGGCGATTGCCAGCAGGACCACCACGGCGGCCGTGCCGGCCAGGCGCGGCCAGGGGGCCATGAAGTGGCTCTCGTCGTAGCTGCCCCAGCCGGTGATCACGACACCGAGGATGAAGAGTGCCACGGTGACGGACAGGCCGGTGCGGCCCAGCCAGGGCTCACGCGCCCGGTCCGGAACCAGCGCCTCCACAAGGGCGATCGGCACGGTCACACTCCACACGGCGTGCACGGCCAGCACCGAGAGCAGCCCGTACCCACCGACGCCCAGGAGCGGTATGTGCGTCACCGAGACCATGTCGTAGTTGCCGGAGTAGCGCGCGTTGAACAACATCTGGTCCAGGAGCCCCTCCTCCACCAGTGCGTACGCCAGACCCAGCAGCAGGATCGAACCCCAGCCTCGTCCGGCACGCCGGACGACCTCGCGGATCAGCAGGCATCCGCCGCCGTACAGCAGCGCCTGCATCGGCAGCAGCCACAGCATGTCGATCGAGGTCGCCCCGAGCAACATCTCCCCGACCACCGGCGACAGGAAGAACAGCCCCACGGCGGGCATCGCATGTCTCATGCCATCCGACGCTACGGGCGGCGTGACCTGCGACGCGTCTGCCGACCGGCCAGAAGCGGGCAGCCGAAAGGCGGGGGTGACGCGACGAAAGTAGAGGCCGGGGCGGGGTCATGACGGAGGTGGGCGCGGGCTTCACGCAGTCGCTGACGGCGCCTCAGCAGGACGATATTCTTCGGGCGAACACACCCTGAAATCCAGGCCTGGGAGGTGCGCGGTCGGTGCACGAGGTGCTCAGAGCTACCTCCGACAGCCAACTGTTCGAGGTGACCACCGCTCCGTACGTGGTCCTCGACCCGAGCTTCCGCATTCAGGGGGTGAATCCGGCCTATCTGTCCGCCACCGGTCGCACACGGGGCGAACTGCTCGGCGCGTTCATCTTCGACGCGTTTCCGGACGACCCCCGCGACCCCACCGCGACCGGAGTACGCAACCTCACCGACCCCCTGGAACAGGTACTGAGGTCCGTGACCGCCCACGACATGGGCGTTCAGCGCTATGACATCCCCGATTCCAGCGTCCCCGGTGCCTTTCGCCGCAAAGCGTGGAGTCCGGTCAACTCCCCGCTGACCGACGCGGACGGCCGTGCCGTCGGCGCTCTGCACCACGTCGAGGACGTGACCGCGGTGCACGACATGGTGGGCGGTGCGCACCGCGGCGACGGCAGGGAGACGGCGCCGCCGGCAGCGCTGGTCCACCAGGTGATCCGCGCCCTCACCCGCTACGAACACGCCATCAGAGCGGCGGCCGGCGGGCTGTCGGCCCCGGGACATCCGGCACAGGCAGGCACGCTGCCCGACCCGGGCAGCGCCCGGCGTGACGCGTTGTGGCACGGGATCGTCCATGCCGCCCGCGAAGCCCGCGCCGGCGACTGCGCCACGGCGGTGTGCGCGACCGCGTTACGGAACCTGCCCTCGATCGATGCCGCCGCGATCACCCTGCACGGCAGTGCGCTGCTGCCCGTCCAGCTCGCCGTCAGTTCCCCGTGGGGACGGCACGCCGAGGAACTGCACTTCCTCACCGGCGAGGGCCCATCGCTGACCGCGTTCCGCACAGGCACAGCTGTTCTCGTCTCCGACCTGGGCCAATCCGGCCCGGCGGGGGCACGGTGGCCACTGTTCACCGAGGCCGCGGGCGGCATCGGCGTCGGTGCCGCCTTCGCCTATCCCCTGCGCGCCGCCACCGCCACGCTCGGCACCCTCACCCTCTACCGCAGACGCCGCGGCACCACGCCCGTCGGGCCGCCCGCCGACGCGCAGACGTTCGCGGACATCACCGCGGAAGTACTGCTCGCCGACCTGGACAACGAGATCATCGAAGAGATCCGAGCCACCGCCGACCACGACGACCTCAACCTCGCCGCCGGGATCGTCGCCGCGGCACGGGGCACCAGCGTGGGCGACGCACTCAGCTGGCTGCGCACCACGGCCCGGACCCGCCGCATCCCCGTCGCCGACCTCGCCCGCTCCGTCCTCACCGACCATCCGTAGAGCCACGGCTCCGCTCTCGATCGCCCAAATGCCTCGGCGGACCCCGAACGGCACGACTTCTGTCGTTCCCGTCCTGTGACGCGATCGGTACGGGCCCGGGCCCGTACACCGCTAGCGTCGGCCCATGATCGTATGGCTCAACGGCACACATGGCGCGGGCAAGACGACGACCAGTCCCCTCGTTCAGCGGTTGCTCCCGGACTCTCGGGTGTTCGACGCCGAGAAGGTCGGCGAGACACTGATGGACATCACGCCGGGGCTGCCCGAGACGGACAATTTTCAGCATTGGCCACCGTGGCGGCCGCTCGTCGTCGAGACCGCGCGCGGCGTACTCGACTACACCGGCGGCACCCTGGTGGTCCCCATGACCGTCCTGGTCGAGCAGTACTGGCGAGAGATCAGCACGGGCTTCGCCCAACACGACATTCCGGTACGGCACTTCGTCCTCCACACCGACCAGGACACCCTGCGCGGCCGCATCGAGGGCGATACGGTCATGGGCCCCTCCGCATTCCGCATGAAACACCTCGGGCCCTACGCCGAGGCGGCCCGTACGTGGTTGCACGGCGAGGCCCGGGTCATCGACACCACGCACGTCACGCCTGCCCAGGCCGCCCTGCAGATCGCGGAGGCCGTCAAGAGGTGGTGAGGACGAGACTGACGTTGTGGCCGCCGAACCCGAACGAGTTGGCCAGCGCGGCGGACCACCGGCCGGTGCGCCGCTCTCCGCGCACCACGTCCAGTTCGACGCGCGGGTCGAGTTCGTCGAGGTTGCGCGTGGCCGGCACCGTGCCGTCCTTGAGCGCGAACAGAGCGGTGATGGCGCCGACCGTTCCGGACGCGCCCAGCATGTGACCTGTCATCGACTTCGTGGCTGTCACCGCGGCATGGCCGCCGATCACCCGGCCGATCGCTTCCGCCTCGGCCAGGTCACCGGACTCCGTCGAGGTGGCGTGGGCGTGCACGACCCCGATGTCCGCCGGGGCCAGGCCGGCGTCGCGCAGTGCCAGTTCCATGGCGAAGGCCTGGCCGTCCGCGTCGGAGGCCGTGATGTGGTTCGCGCTCGAACTCACGGCACTGCCGGCCAGCGTGCCGTATGAAGTTGCTCCACGGGCCCGAGCGAACTCGGCGCGTTCGAGCACCATCATCCCCGCGCCCTCGCCCATGACGAACCCCGACCGATTGACGTCGAACGGGCGGGACACGGTCTCCGGGTCCACGGACCGCGTCGACACTGCCTTCATCTGGGCGAATGCCGCGAGGGTGAAGGGATGCAGGCAGGCCTCCACCCCACCGGCGACCACCACGTCCACCCGTCCGCCACGGATCAGGTCCTGCCCCAGGGCGAGGGCCTCCGCCCCGGACGCACAGGCGCTCACCGGGGTCCTGGCGCCGCCCTTCGCGCCCAGGTCCATGCTCACCCACGAAGCCGGTCCGTTGGGCATCAGCATGGGGACCGTGAACGGCGACAGCCTGCGGATCCCGGCGCGTTCGAAGACGTCGTCCTGGCCCAGCGTGGTGAGGACACCACCGGTCCCCGTGCCGATGACGACGGCGAATCGCTCCGGCTCGACCTGCGGAGCACCGGCGTCCCGCCACGCTTCGCGCGCACCGAGGAGGGCAATCTGCTCACCGCGGTCCAGCTTCCTGGCCTCGGTCCGCGGAAGCAGGGACGCGGGGTCCACCGTGAGCCCGGCTGCGACATGCACGGGCAGCTCGGCGGCCCACTCCTCCTCCAGGAACCGCACCCCGGACTTACCGTCCAGCAGCGCCGACCACGTCGACGGCGCATCTGCTCCCAGTGGCGTCATCGCACCGACGCCCGTCACCAGCACACGACCGTTGTGGGACACACGAGCCTCCCTGACTTGTACGGATACTACAGAGAGCCCGACTTGCCCTCACGAGGATCATGTCAGCGAGCGGAAGGAACTTCAGGGGGAGAGTCGACCGAGCCGAGAGCGGGAGATTGTTCTGTCCCAACAAACCACGTCACAGAGAGTCGGTCAGGAGTCATGGACGCTCCCGCGGGCCCCGATGCCCTTGCGGCCGGCGTCCCGGCACCGCGCACGCCGCTGTTCCTCCCGGCATGCGGTGACGATTGTCTGCGACCAGTCGGTAGACGCCGTGAGCCGCCCACCGAATGGGCGGCAGCATCAGCAGGGCACCCAGCGGTGTCCATCCGCGGCCCGCGCTCATCAGTGCCTTCGCGACCGCCTGGGAACCTCCATAGACCGTTCCCGCCGGGGTCACCCAGAGCACCTCGTACTCGGCCCGCTCCTGAGTGACGCCCAGCGTCTCCAAGTCCGCGAACTGCCAGGGCACGACCTCGCAGCGAGGCCGGACACGTCGCTCAGCGAACCTCACCGAGGTGGTGCAGAAGCCGCAATCTCCGTCGAAGACAAGCAGGGGCCGAGTCAACATGACTCTATTGTGACGCCACGCGCCCCTGCTGCCGGAGTCCGCTCACCGCGGTCAGGGCAGTAGCTCGACGTACCCATCGCTTCCGTGCACGCGGATTCGCTGCCCGTCCCGGATCAGCCGGGTGGCCCGCTCCACGCCGACGACGGCCGGCAGGCCGTACTCCCGAGCGATCACCGCGCCATGGGTCATCAGACCGCCCACCTCTGTCACGAGACCCGCGATCCCGACGAACAGCGGCGACCAACTGGGGTCCGTGAAGACCGTGACCAGAATGTCGCCCGTCTCGAGATCGGCCTCCGCCATGTCGAGGATGACGCGGGCCCGCCCCTCGATGGTCCCGGACGTCCTGGAGGCTCAACACGTACTGCCCGATCATCCCGTTGCTCCCTAGGCGGTCGTGTCCCCTCGCACTGCACCGGCACGCATGTCGTGCTCCCGTTTCCGCTGGTTGTGGCCTCGGCGGACGATTTTGCGCCCCTACCCGGGCCTTGCCGCGAGGGGCGGCGGGGCGGGGGGGGGGGGGGGGGGGGGGCGCGGGGGGGGGGGGGGGGGGGCGGCGGGGGGGGGGGGGGGGGGGCCGGGC
>NZ_JBFAKV010000057.1:0-17578 GCF_040655895.1 Streptomyces sp. NPDC050264 | reverse complement strand
TACTCGGCTTTGCGCCCGGTGCGGCGAGAGTGCGTGCCGGGCGTCGCCGGGCAGAGGGGAGTGTGAAGGCAGGCCCTAGAGTGGGGGCGGTCTTGAAACAGCAAGGAAATGGGGATCAAGTGGTCGACATGGCAGCCGCGGCGCGGAAGGTCTTCGAGCGGTACGACGTCGACGGGGACGGGCAGTTGACTGCCGAGGAGTACCGGCAGGTCGTCGTGGAGCTCGGCGACACGGGTATCACCGCGGAGGCCGCGCAAGACCTCATCGACACCATCGACAGCGACGGTGACCGGAAGGTCTCGTTCGACGAGTTCCGGGCCTCCATGGGGCTCTGAACACGACGCCACCCCCTGTGCCCCCGGATCCGCTGATCCGGGGGCACAGACACGTGTGCCTCAGCGGGCTCCGGGCGTGGTGGCCGTGTTGCCGATCCACGGCGGACGCCGGGTGTTTGGGAGGTGTGGAGCACAGGGGCCAGACACTCCGTTCACGCTCGCCCACCATGTATCTCCCACGGTCCCGGATGCCTCGCTGGCCTGGGCCGGCCTCGAAGCCATCTGCCTGGACCTCGAGCTGCCACTGGACGCCGCCAGTACAACCTGAGTTCGCCGAGCAGGCGGGCCCGGGCGATCACCCCGACAGCTACTTCGCGGACGCCACGATCCGATCCTCAAGAGATGTCCGCAGCTGGGGGTAGACCGCGCCGTACGCCTCTGCCCGGAGCCGGGGCGCCGCACCGGGGGTCGCCGGCTGTCGACGGCCGGCACTTCCTGCCGCTGAGCAGCGGCTCGTTCCCGTTCTTCCATCGGTTCGGCCGAGGGGGAGTGGGACCGGTCGGGCAGGCGCGGGTCAGTGGAACCCCCGGAGCGTCCGCCGAGTGTGGTGGACGCGGCCCGGGCTGCCCGGGTGGGGCCCCGATTCCGTCGGCCAAGCTGCTCATCGAGACCGGACCGAAACGTGACCGCCGGCTGATCCTCCTCCCTCCAGCGCGGGGAGCCCTCCTCAAGGTGGGTGCTGACGTGCGCCAACCTCCGCCACGGCCTGTCAGCGCAAGTCGGCGGCCGCCGGCGTCGGCCTGACCCTGATGCGGGAACGGCCGCAGGGAATCCATGCGGTGGTCATCGACGGCAGCGTGCCGCCCGGCGCGGCCACTCTCAGCGGGTGTCCTGGAGGAGGATCCGGCGGTCTCTTCCGTGCTGGTGAGGCCGAGACGGCCCGCCGAGAGGAGAGACAGAACGCCGTCCACGAAGCGCCAGACTGCCGTCGAAACCAGAGTCGTGCTGAGGGGCGCTAGGTGTTGCTCCACCCGGCTGTGCCGGAATACGAGTCGAGCAGGTCCACCACGAAGACGAGGGTCGAGCCCGCCGGGATCAACGGTGATGGCGACTGATTGCCGTAGCCGAGACGTGGGGGAACGATGATCTCGCGTCGACCGCCGACCTTCATCCCCTTCACCCCCCGGTCCCAGCCCTTGATGACCCTGCCACTGCCCAGGGCGAACTTGAACGGCTGGCCCCGGTCCCAGGAGGCATCGAACTCCTTCCCGGACTCGAAGGCCACCCCGACGTAGTGGACCCTGACCACCATGCCCGGCTTCACTTCGGCCCCGTCCCCGACGACGAGGTCCCGGAGGGTCAGCTCGGTAGGAGCGTCCCCCTCCGGAACATCGACCTCGGGCTTCGTCAGTTCACTCATTGCACCCTCATCACTCTCCGCCGAATGCCCTGCGCACGGGTCGGCCGGACACATGAACACCCCATGCGGCAGCTGGACACGCTACCGGGAATGTCGATTCCGGTGATTGCGGAGTTTCTGACAAGGAAGGAACAAGCCCATGGCGGCCGCGACGTCCGGCACAGAGGTGCTCGACGCGGCTCAGGGATGTCGGTCGTCGGGGAAGCATCTAGGCTGATGGCTGATATGTCATCTTCTGGTGCATTTGAGGGAAAGCCGGTCGGACCGCCCCGCGGCTCCGCTCTGGTGGGCTCGATGCTCCTCCTGGTCGATCAGGACGCCGAACGCGCGGCTCGGCAGGTCGAGATCTTGCAGGCTTACGACGCGGAGTGCATCGAGGTTCAGTCCGAGCTCGGCCAGTACGAGAGCGCTCGCTGGAGCGGGGATCGCGACTTCAACGTGTGGGACGCCGCGGTGTGGCACTGCGATGCCCGGACCGACGCGGAGGAACTGACCCGCACACTCGTCGCGTGGTACGAGCGGTTCCCGGCTGTCCCGGTCGTCGTCGTGGCGAACGAACCGGACATGACGGTCGCGATGGCGGCCCTGCGCGGACGAGCGGCCGACCTGGTCAGCCAGTCGGTGGGTGACGACGGCCTGGTAGCTGCCGTGGATCAGGTGCTGCGGCAACGCCCCGATCCGATCGACACCATCAGTCCCAGCAACAAGCGGGTCCTGGTGGTGGGAGCGCACCCGGACGACGCGGAGATCGGCGTCGGCGGCACCATCCATCGGCTCGTCCGGCGTGGATGGGACGCCACCGTGCTGACCATGTCCCACGGCAGCGGGGGCGGTGACCCGGAGGAGCGCACCGCGGAGGCGCAACAAGCCGCGCAGGTACTGGGTGCTGTGCTCGTCATGGAGGACTTCCCGGACGGCGCCATCGACGATTCCTCGGGGACGGTCCGGGCCATCGAACGAGTCGTCCGCCGTATCGAGCCGGAGATGGTCCTCGTCCACTCCGACAAGGACACGCACCAGGACCACCGGGCCGTGCACCGTGCCACGCTCGTCGCCGCCCGTTCGGTGCCCCGTGTCGCCTGTTATCAGTCGCCGTCCGCCATGGTCACCTTCCAGCCCAACCGTTTCGTCGATCTGCGCGAGCGGGACCTGGAGGCCAAACTCGCCGCGATCCGCGCCCACGGCTCACAGTCACGGACCCGCGCGTACCTGGATGAGGAGCTGATCAGGGCCACCGCCCGCTACTGGGGGCGCTACGGCAACGCCTACTACACCGAGCCTCTGGAGGTAGTCCGTGCTTCCACACCGACCCGATTCCAGCCCGCGGGACACTGACGTGACGGCAGGCCCGCCGGACCTGCGCGCCGCGCTGGGGCGTGCGCCCCGGGTGCTGGTGACCGGTGCCGGAGGCCCCTCCGGCGTGTGCTTCCTGCGTTCGCTGGACGGCCGCGCCGAGCTGTTCGCGGGTGACCTCGACGCCAATGGTGTCGGGCTGTACCTCGTCGACCGCGACCACCGCAGACTGCTGCCCCGCGGTGACGACCCCGCTTTTGCCGACACCCTGCTGAAGCTCTGCCGGGAACTCGCCATCGACGTCCTCGTGCCGACCGTCGACACCGAGCTGATTCCCCTGGCCCGCCGCGCCGCCGACTTCGCGAACGAGGGCGTCCGCGTGCTCACGTCGGCTCCCGAGGCCTTGGACAGCTGCCTGGACAAGTGGCGGCTCGCCGAGGTGTGCGCGGGCGTGGTCCGGGTTCCGGCCACCGCTCTGGTCAGCGATGACGGACCGGGCGCCGACTTCGCGGGCGGCTACCCGGCCATCGCCAAACCACGGAGCGGGTCAGGATCCCGGGGCGTGCACACCGTGCAGGGGCCGCGTGACCTTGAAGTGCTCGCGCACGACGGCAGCCGGCTCGTGCAGGAGCTGCTGCCCGGCACCGAGTACTCCGTGGACGTCCTCATCCACCCCGACGGGCAGGTCGCCGCCGCGGTGCCGCGTTCCCGGGACAAGACCGACTCCGGAATCGTCGTCGCCGGGCGCGTCGTCGACGCACCGGAATTCTCCACGCTCGCCACCGAGGTGGTCCGCGCGCTCGGCCTGCGGGGCATCGCCAACGTCCAGGTACGAGAGGACCGCGCCGGCCGGCCCGCACTCCTCGAAGTCAATCCGCGCCCGCCCGGTGGCATGTCGCTCACGATCGCCTCGGGTGTGCACATGCCCGCGTACGCCGTGGCCGGCCTCCTCGGCCTGGATGTGCCCGCGCACATCCCCCACCGGGAGATCGCCGTCGTACGGCACTGGCAGGACATCGTGCTGCCCGCCGACGGGCTCGGGGACGTCGGCGGTGCTGTGTGAGGCCGGGAACAGCGGGGGACCCGGCGTCGTCCGGCCTCGACCCGGCCCCCGGCCCCGACCCGCTGAGCGCGGACCACCACACCCACACCGACCACTCCGACGGCCGTGACCCGCTGGCGCGGATGATCGCCGCCGCCGAGCTGCGCGGCCTGACCACGCTGTACGTCACCGATCACGTCCGCGCAGACACCACATACCTGCCGGAGTACGTCGCCGCGGTGCGCGCGGCGCGCGGACGTACACCGCTGGACATCGTCTGCGGCGTAGAAGCCAAGATCATGGACAGCTCCGGGCGCCTCGACCTCCCCGCGGACCTCCGGGGCATCGAGCACATCGCCATCGCCGACCACCGGTACCCGCTGCCCGACGGCCCGGCCCACCCCGACGAGGTGCGCGCAGCCCTCGGCGCCGGACGACTGGATCGGCGTACGGCCGTCGACCTGCTCGTCGAGGCGACCGTCCATGCTGTGTCGGACGTGCCCGAGGGTATCGGTGCCCATCTCGCCCACCTCTTCAGCGTGCTGCCGAAAGCCGGCCTCGACGAGACGGACGTACCCCAGGAGTTCATCAAGCGGATCGCCGACGCGTGCCTGGCCACCGGCACGGCCGTCGAGCTCAACGAGAAGTGGCGGTGCCCGGCCCCGCGCACGGCGGCCGTCCTGTACCGGGCCGGGGTCCGGCTCGTAGCGGGGAGTGACGCGCACCGTCACGAGGACGTCGGCGCCTGGAGCTACGTCCCACAGGCGCTCGCCGCCGCCGGTGCGCCCCTCGGCGAGACGAAGGAGCCCGGGTGACCGCGCTGGTGTCGGTGCTGCACGTGATCGCCGTCGTCCTGGTCTTCCTCGGGACGCTGCCCCTGCTCGTCGCGGCCCTCCAGTTCCTGCTGGTCGGCTTCGAACGGTTCCGCAAGCTCTACGACGACACGCCCCTGACCCTGCCGCGCACCGCCATCCTCATCCCGGCCTGGAACGAGGCCCCCGTCCTGGGGCCGTCCGTCGAGCGGCTGCTCTCACTGCACTACCCGGCCGACCGGCTGCGCGTGTTCGTGATCGACGACGCGAGCGACGACGACACCCCCGCCGTCCTGCGCACGTTGCGCGCACACCACCCCGACCGCGTCGTCCACCTGCGCCGCGAACACGGCGGCCAGGGCAAGGCCCACACCCTCAACCACGGGCTCCGCCATGTCCTCGGCGACGACTGGGCACAGGCGGTGCTCATCATGGACGCCGACGTCGTCTTCGACCGGGACGCCCTGTGGCGGATGGCCCGGCACCTGCACGACCCCGAGGTCGGCGCCGTCACCGCGTACATCAAGGAAGGCAGCGGGGACAACGGCAACTACCTCAACCGGTACATCGCCGTCGAGTACGTCACCTCGCAGGCGGCCGCCCGACGGGCGCAGAACGTCCTGGGCGCCATGGCCTGCCTCGCGGGCGGGGCACAACTGCACAGCAGGGCCAACCTGACGACCATCGGCGGCCAGATCGACACAACGACCCTGGCCGAGGACACCGTCACCACCTTCGAGACCCAACTCGCGGGCCGCCGCGTCGTCTTCGACGGACGGGCCACCGTCCTCGCCGAGGAACCGGGCGACCTCGCCGGCCTGTGGAGGCAACGGCTGCGGTGGGCCCGCGGCAACCTCCAAGTGACGGGCCGCTACCGGGACATCTGGTTCCGCGGCCGCTCCGCCCGAGGACACGACCACCGCCTGGGGTCCTGGCTGTTCGGACTGATCTGGTTCTCGCTCCTGCTCACACCACCGCTGCTCGTCGCCTGCTCGGGATCACTGATCTTCCTCTACTTCACGGACGCGCCGCGTGCCTGGGACGCGTTCCACCTGCTGTGGGTCATCAACCTCGTCAGCTACCTCCTGGTGGCCCTGATCGGCGCGATCGTGGACTGGCCCACCACCCGGCGGTGCTGGCTGGAGACCTTGTTCTTCCCCGGCGCGGTGTCCTGCTTCTTCCTCCTGTACACCGGATTTCCCGGCCTGATCGGCCGGCTCATCGGGAATCTCGGACTGCTGGGCGGAAACGCCACCGAGCATCCGGCCATGCTCATCGCCTACGTATGGCTGGCCCTCTCCATGCCGCTGGCGTGGATCGCGAAGTGCCTGGTCGGCACGCGACTGCGATGGCTCGCACCCGTGCTCGTCTTCCTCACCGGCTACGGAGCCCTGCTCGCCGCGTGCGCCGTCGCCGCGTTCTTCGCCGAGCTGCGCAAGGCCGACATGACCTGGCAGAAGACGGAGAAGACCGGGAAGGTGATCGCGCCATGACTCCGGACGCACCGGATGCCCCCGACCCCCGGAAAGTGCCCGCGCACACCACGAGCCGCCCGCCCGTGACCCGGGAGACACCCGAGCGGGCCGCCGCTCGATACCCGGAGATCGCCCGGCACTTCGAGGAGTTTTCCGCCACCGATTCCATGGACGCCCGTCGCCTGCTGTGGCGCGAGGCCGCCGTGATCGTCGTGGTCGTCGCTCTGCTGATCGTCCGGGCACTGTGGTTCCTCTGACGACGTGTGGCGAGGTCCCCGGATGCGGTGCAGAGCCCGGTCAGTGGGATGTGGCGTGTGTGACGGCGACGATGGCGATGTCGTCGGCGAGGTGGTGGGTCCAGTCATGGACGTCGTCGTTCAGGTGCTCCACCAGCGCGGCGGGAGTGGTGTCCGCGGCATCGGCCAGGCGTTCCATGAGGGGATAGAACTCGCCAGTGGCGTTACGGGCCTCGCTCAAACCGTCGGTGTACGCCACCACGGTGGCCTCGTCGTCCAGCGAAACAGAAGTGGGGCGGACGGAGCCGGCGGTGTCCAGCGCGCCGAAGCCGAGCGGGAGCAGTCCGGGCACGTCGATCTCTCGGGGCCCCGACGTGGTGACGGCCAGTGGTGCCAGATGACCGCAGTTGATGATCTCCAGGGCGTCCCCGGAACCGTCGTGCTGGAGCAGGAGCGCCGTCGCGAAGAGTTCGTCGTCGCCGCGTGCGGCGGCGACGCGCATGACCTGGCGGTCGAGCCGGGCGGCCAGCTCGCTGAGCTCCGGAGTCTCGTACGCCTGACTGCGGAAGCACCCGAGCAGATCCGTCACCGCCTGCACGGCCTGCAGACCCTTGCCCCGGACATCGCCGAGGAGCACTCGGGTGCCGAAGGGGGTGTGCAGGGCTTCGAGGAAGTCACCGCCGATGCAGGTGCCCGCGGTGGCCGGTCTGTACGAGCCGGACAGGTGGAGCCGGCCGAGACGGTTCGGGATGGGGTGCAGGACGGCACGCTGGAGGACCATCTCCATCTCCTCGGCGCGCGAGAGACGTTCCGACTGCTCCCGCCGGGCCCAGACGGCAGCCCCGGCACCCGCGCCGACGGCCAGTGCGGCTGTCATGGCCATGGGCGGATTGGTCTCGGCCTTCACCATCGGGTACTGCAGCGCGGAGACACCGGCGACGACCAGGGCGACCGCGGGCCGCCCCAGCACCAGCGCGGCCACGCCGACCACGGCCGCGCCGACCCACAGCAGTTCACGGGCCTCGCCCGGTGTCGCGGTGTCCAGCGAGGAGGCGTACGGAAGGGCTTGCGCGGCCGCGGTGCCGAGCAGGATGGCTCCCGGCAGGATGGCGACGTTGGTGCCCACATTGGCGCGGGGGAGGGCCGTGAGGAATCGGGCCATCTGTGGAGTCAGGGCCAGCATGGTCCCGAAACCGGTCATCGCCACCACGACGCATCCGCTCGCCAGCGGATGGGTGTTGCCCTGGAGGAGAGCGTGCAGCAGCCCCAGCCCCAGGGCCGCCAACGGCAGGCCCAGCGAGCAGCCCGTCAGCGGTGAGACGCGACAGTGGCGGACCAGCAGACAACCGGCGACACCGCCGGCACCGAATGCGGAGAGCGCCACGGCCCCGTGCCCGGGGGTGCCGCCCGCCATCGTCATCAGTGGGGGGACGGCCACTGTGAGGACGACCTGGGTGAAGCCGAGGGCGAGTCCGGCGACCACCGCCTTGCCCCAGACCGCCCTGGTCATGGGCGCCGGACGATCGCGGCGGGAGAGGCGGACCCGGTCGCGGAGCTGATCGACCAGCAGCGCGACGCAGGCCGCGAGGAGGAGCGCCCCCACCCGCAGGTCCGACCACCCCCACAAGGGAGCGAGCTGCAGACCCGCGGCGGCCAGGACGCCGACCGCGAGCCGGGAGGCCGTGCGGACCGGGTCCGCCAGTACAGCCGGCTCCCTCGACGCCTCGGTGTCCGGCAGATGGCGGCGTACCAGGAGCAGGGCCGCGACGACAGCGGCGGTGAGGACGGCCATGACCGCCCGCCAGCCGGCTACTGATGCCGCGTGGGGCGCCAGATTCACCGCGACCACGAAGCCGGCCGACATCGCGGCCAGCCACCCGCCCATCACCCGGGGCACACGCCCCGGCAGGTACACCGTCGTGATGAAGGGCAGACACGAGACGAACACCGCCGCCAGGGCCGCGGCCACCACGATGCGGCCCAGCACGTAGAACCATCCGCTGAACGCGACGGTGAGCATCAGGCTGCCCGCGCACAGCACGCCCAGAGCCGCGGTCAGCACCGCTCTACGCCCCAGGGCGTCACCCGCCCGTCCCGCGGCGACCAGCGAGACCATCGCCAGGGAGACGCCGACCACCCGCGCGACAGCCTCGTGATGCGGGCCGAGACCGAGTTCGGCGTGGACCAGGGGAACGGTGGCCGAGTGCAGAGCGGGTGCGACGACGTACAAGCCTGCCACCGCCGTCAGCAGCAGGCCGACCACGCGGAGCGACGGTGCCCTCGTACTCGTGGGCGCACCGACGACGCCGGCCCCTCGGCTCGCCCTGACGTAGGTGCTGGGCACTGCGGCCTCCCTCGCGGCTCCCCCGGTGGATGAATTCGAGACCACCTTCCCGGGTTCCGGTTCAAGAAATTAGAGTCATTAGTCACTTTGAGAAGAAATATTCCTTTTTTGGTTGTCGGATACAGCAGATTCGGCGGCCTCTTCGGTCCGGCGCCGTCTCTGCTCGCCTTGGGCCCTTCGGTGCTGCCCCGAACGGTCGAGATCACCTGACGACTCGTCAGCTGAACGGTGTGGCCGAAGCGCCGCAACCCCGCCGCACTCGTACTTCCCAGCAGGTAGCCGACGGTCAAGTTGCAGGCGAACCGGCGGGACAGTCCCGGGGTGGACCGTCGACGGCACAGATGAGGACTGGTGCATGCCCAGAAGCAGACCCCCGCTCGGCGCCGATGCCTGAGAGGCGAACAGCACACAACGAGACCACCGACCGCGCCGGCTCCCCGCGCGTCTTGCAGGCCAACGAACCCATCCAGGTCGGGGTCGCCCTCGCCTACGGCGACCTGAAGCTGGTCAAGCGCCTCGGCGCGCACCCCGACCAGTTGGACGGGCCGCTCAAGAAGGTGCCGTTCCCGTTCCACGTCACCTGCGTCATCCACCCGCAGGGCGGCCGCGAGCGCACCGTCGTCGACAAGGACTACCGGGTCTCCGCCGACAGGCCCGTCACCATCGAGGGCATTCCGGCCGGCGCCGAGTGCCAGGTGAGAGAGACCTCGGCCCGCGGCGGCAACTCCGACGACCCCGCCGGCGACCCGGTTGAGGTCACCATCGAGCCAGGCATCGGTACGACCTCGGTACAGACGGCCCGGATCACCAACACCTTCGAGTTCGGCGCCCTGCAGCTGATCAAGTCGGTCGACGGGGACGCCGCCGACTACGCCGACGGCCGCACCTTCGACGTCGAGGTCTCCTGCGCCCTGCCGAACGCCTCCGGCGCCGCCACTGACCTCGTACTCCACAAGACCTACCAGGTGAGCGCCGACGAACCCGTCACCATCAAGCCGCTGACCGTCAACACCCGCTGCTGGGCCGATGAGGTCGACACCGGCGGCGCTCTCCGACCGGGGCCGCGGCCTTACGGTGATCCGTGCGATCCGTGCGATCCGTGTGATCCGTGCGGGCCGCGCGGCGTGCACGACTTGTATGGCCCGTATGGCGGGTTCCTGCATGCGTGGCCACTGACCAGCCCGCAGGCTCGAACCATGCGTACCAGGACGCCTCTCGCCTGCTGCTTCGCCGCCGCACTGCTGCTCGTTGCCACCGCCTGTGGGGGCGACGACAGCAAGCCCGATCCGAAGCGTGACGACCAGTGGGCACTCGACGCGACCAAGCTGCCGGGCGCCTGGAAGACGTCGAAGGGTGACGACGCGGTCATCGCCGTCGTCGACACGGGCGCCGACCTCGACCACCCCGACCTCAAGGGGCGTTTCGTGGACGGCCACGACTTCGTCGACAACGACAACGAGCCCGAGGACATGAACGGTCACGGCACGCACGTGTCCGGCATCGCCGCGGCCCACACCGACAACGGGGTCGGCATCGCGGGCGGCGCGCCGGGTGCGAAGATCATGCCGGTCCGGGTACTCGGCGCGAACGGTTCAGGCTCCAACGCCAACATCACCAAGGGCATTGTGTGGGCGGCCGACCACGGCGCCGACGTCATCAACCTCTCTCTCGGCGAGGGCCCGCTGATGTCGAATCTTCTCCAGGGCGGCATCCTCAACCAGGCCATCCAGCACGCCCACGACAAGGGCGCCGTGGTCGTGGCAGCGGCGGGCAACGATGGCGCGAACACGCAGCCTTACAAGGTCGACACCCCGGTTCTCGTCGTGGGCGCCAGCGACCGGAACGGTAAGGCGGCCTCCTTCTCCAACTTCGGTGCCAAGCAGGCTGTTTCGGCCCCCGGTGTCGACATCCTGTCCACGCTGCCCACGTACCGCACGAAGGAGTCCCTGAAGAACACCTCTGGGTACGGGGAGCTGTCCGGTACGTCGATGGCCTCGCCCTATGTCTCCGCGCTCGCCGCGCTGCTGCACCAGCAGGGCCTGAAGCCGGACGACGTCATCTCCACCATCCGCGACACGGCCGCCAACCCGGAGAAGTCCACCAAGCTGGGCCTCGGCGTCGTCGACGCCGAGGCAGCCGTCAAGAAGAAGGACTCGTAGGCGCCGGAAAGCGCTGTGGCGCACGCTCAGGCCAGAAGCCTGGTCTTCGCCTTGTCGAATTCCTCGTCGGTGAGTGAACCGGACCGGCGGAGGTCCGCGAGCCGGGCCAGTTGGTAACGCCCCTTCTTCTCGGCAAGGTGGCCACGGGCCGCTTCTGTGGCGCTGCCGCCGGCGGGGACCTCGTCGTGCGGCCCCGTCACCAGCGAGGGAGTGTCGGTCTCGGAGCCCGCGGCCACGCGCCGACATATCCGCATCGGCTTGGGCGGCCGGCATTCCGGCCGCCAGGAGGCCCGCCGCGCCAGCAGCACCGCCACCCCGTGGCCGAGGGATATGCCGGTCGGCGCCGCCCTGCGTCTGTCTGCTCTCTTGCGCGCTGAAGTCCGCACGATCTCCCCTTCGTCGCCCCTGTCGGGGTGAACGGGCACCGGATGCAGACATGCAAATACCGGGGCCGGTGCACGAACAACGCGTTCCAGATGCGTACTTATGTACGTGCGCACCTGTGTGGCCTGCTTGACAGGGCGAGAATCCCCAAGTGGATCAAGCGAGTTGGGACACCGAGTGGCAGGCTCTCGGACTCGGAGCCGACGAACTCAGGGTCTACGAAACCCTGCTCGACGTACTTCACCCCCTCTCTCGCGCCGCCCTCGCCCCAGTCCCTCGGCCTGACTCCGCGCAGGGTCACGACCGCGCTCGACCAGCTCGCGGAACACGGCTTCACCCGACAAGCCCCGGGCGCCCGTCTGCCCACCGCCGTGCCCCATCGACCGAGCTCCGCGACCTGATCCACCTCCACCAGGACGAACCGCTGTACCGGGCAGCGGAGTTGGAGGAGCTGAACGGCTCCGTCGACCGCATCGCCGCCCAGCTCCTGAGCACTGCGAATGCCCCACGCGCCATGGGCATCGAGACGGTCCGGGGCAGCCGGGCGATCGGTGAGCGTGTCGCGGCGCTCCTGGTCTCGGCGCGCGAGGAGGTGGCGCTCCTCGACCGGCCGCCCCATGCGTCGAGCGAGCCGAGCGGCATGCCCGCCCCGCTCGACGTCACCGACCCGGTGCGGCGCGGCGTGCGGTACGGGTGGCGGTCGACCGGGAAGGGCTGATCTTCCAGGGCCGTGCCCGCGGCCTTGCCGACCTGGGCCTTACTGCCACGGCGCTGGTGGTGAGTGACTCGCTGCTGAGCAACGCCCTGGCGCCGCTGCTCGAGGCGGTCTGGAAGCGGGCCGTACCCATCGGGTCCGTCGCGGACAGCCGGATCACGGACGAGGACCGGGTACTGCTGACCATGCTCGCCTCCGGCCTCAAGGACGAGGCCATCGCCCAGCGCCTCGACATCCATGTGCGCGCGGTCCGTCGCCGGAACACCCGCCTGATGCGGGTACTGAACACCGAGACCCTTTTCCAGGCAGGGGTGCGTGCGGTCATCCGCGGCTGGTTGACGGTGCGAGCCCAGCGAGTCGAGTTCGCGACGACGATTGCCTCATACCTCGTACCTGGGCCGGGCCAGGATGAGGTACGAGGACGCGCGACACCGTCACCAGAGTGGCCGATCCGCACGCCACATTCACCAGCACCTGCTCCGCGGTCGGCGCACTGTTGCGTTCCGACCATGGCTGCTGCGGCCCGGTCCGAATGGCGGGGCCGCCAGGTTGCGGCGAGGCTGAAGATGCGAACGGCCCGTCGACGGACGGCCGCCGCGCCGAAGCCCTACGCAGTCAGGGGAGTCTGATGTCCGACAGTGCCAGGTCCAAGCCGGCGACGTCCCGGATCGCGTCGGCGAACGAGGCGATGCTGCGACGCTTCCCGTTCGACGACACCCAGGACCACGACGATTCCCGCCGCGGGTTCATCACGTCGGCATCGGATCCGCTCATCCGTGACGATGACGGCCGTCCGGTATGGGACCTCGACGCGTACGCCTTCCTCGACAAGGGCTGCCCCGAGACCGCCAATCCGAGTCTGTGGCGGCAGAGCCGGCTGTGCGCCGAGCACGGCCTGTTCGAGGTGGTGGAGGGCATCTACCAGGTGCGCGGCTTCGACCTGTCGAACGTGACGTTCGTCGAGGGCGAGACAGGCGTGTTCGTCATCGACCCGCTGCTCGGAGTGGAGACGGCAGCCGCCGCGCTCGCGCTCTACCGCAGCCACCGCGGCGAGCGTCCGGTGACCGGCGTCCTGTACACGCACTCCCATGCCGACCATTTCGGCGGCGTGAAGGGCGTGGTGACGGAGGAAGAGGTCGCCGGCGGCATCCCCGTGTACGCGCCGCGCGGCTTCATGGAGCACGCCGTCAGTGAGAACGTGTTCGCGGGGACGGCCATGAACCGGCGGGCGGCGTACATGTACGGCGCCGCACTGCCGAAGGGGGAGCGGGGACAGATCGGCGCGGGTCTCGGCCAGACCTTGTCGACCGGCGGGGTGAGCCTGATCGCGCCGACCGTGGAGATCACCGACACCGGGCGGACGGAGACCGTCGACGGCATCCGCATGGTGTTCCAGCTGACGCCCGGCACCGAGGCACCGGCCGAACTCAACATCCACTTCCCCGACCACCGGGCGCTGTGCATGGCCGAGAACGCCACGCACAACCTGCACAACCTGCTGACGCTGCGCGGCGCCGAGGTCCGCGACCCGCACGAGTGGTCGCGCTATCTCACCCAGGCCATCGACCTGTTCGTCGACTCGAGCGACGTCGCGTTCGCCTCGCACCACTGGCCGGTCTGGGGGCGCGACCGGGTCGAGACGTTCCTGTCCGAACAGCGCGACCTGTACGCCTACCTGCACGACCAGACGCTGCGGCTGCTCAACCAGGGTTTCACGGCGTTGGAGATCGCCGAGCAACTGGAGGTGCCGCCCGCCCTGGAGCGGGCCTGGCACACGCACGGCTACTACGGCTCGGTCAGCCACAACACGAAGGCGATCTACCAGCGCTACCTGGGCTGGTTCGACGGCAATCCGGCCCACCTGTGGGAGCACCCGCCCGTCGAGGCCGCCCAGCGTTACGTGCGGTTCATGGGCGGCGCCGGGGAAGTTCTGCGCCGCGCGCGAGAGTCCTACGACGAGGGGGACTTCCGCTGGGTCGTCCAGGTCGTCAACCATGTCGTGTTCACCGACCCGGACAACGCCGAGGCCCGCGCTTTGCAGGCCGATGCCCTGGAACAGCTGGGCTACGGCAGCGAGAACGGCACCTGGCGAAACTTCTTCCTCACGGGAGCGCTGGAACTGCGCGACGGCTCGATCGGTACGCCGACGGCCACCACGTCGGCCGACATCCTCGGCGCCCTCACCCTCGACCAGCTCTTCGACGCCCTGGCGATCCGGGTCGACGGGCCCGCCGGCTGGGACGCGGACATCACCGTGCGGTGGGTGCTCACCTCTGGTGACGTCCACACGATGCGGCTGCGCAACGGAGTCCTCACGCACGTCGAGGGCGCCGGCTCGGCCAGCGTTGCCCCCGACGCGGAGATCACGCTCGACGAGCCGACTCTGCGGACCGTCCTCCTGGGCGTACTGCCTCCCGTGTCCCTGGCCGAGCAGGCCGGGGTGGAGATCACCGGCGACCTCGGCAAACTCAGCGAGCTTCTTGGCCACACGGATGCCCCCGATCCGGACTTCGCCATCGTCACCCCCTGACCCGGCTCGCGAGGAGGAGGCAACGGTGGCCTACGACAAAACGCCCGGCGGTGCGGACGAGGAAGCCGAGCTGCGGGAGCTGCGCGACCGTGTCGCGGTCCTGGAGGCCGAGCACGTCCACCGCCGCGGGCACCGCGGCCGGTCGTTCCTGGCCGCGGTCCTCATCGTGATCGGCTGCGTGCTCGCGCCACTCGCCGTGGTGGCGTCCTGGGCAGCCGACACCGTCGGCGACACCGACCGCTACGTCGCCACGATCGGTCCGCTCGCGTCCGACCCGGCCGTGCAGGACGCCGTCGCCGACCGGGCGACGGACGCGTTGATGACCCACATCGACCTGTCCACGCTGCTGTCGGACGTGCCGGCCCAGGACCGGCCCCGCCTGGAGAAGGCGCTGGGCCGGCTCGGCGATTCCCTCGAAGGCGCCGTGCGCAGCTTCGTCCACGACAAGGCGCGTGCCGTGGCCGCCTCCGACGCGTTCGAGAACATCTGGACGCAGGTCAACCGGCAAGCCCACAGCTCGCTCGACAAGGCACTGACCGGCAGCGGCGGGGTCGCGGTCAAGCTTGAGGGCAACACGGTCACCCTCGACCTGGCGCCCCTCGTCGACCGTGTCAAAGCGCGCCTCGTCGACGCGGGAATGACCGTCGCGGGAAGGATCCCCGAGGCGCACACCGACTTCACCCTGGTCACCTCCCAGGACCTCGGCAAGGTGAAGACATACGTACGGCTGCTGCAACTGGCCGGCAACTGGCTCCCGGTCCTCGCCCTGGTTCTCGTCGCCGTCGGTGTCCTGCTCTCCGTACGCCGCCGAAGGACTCTGGTCACCGCAACCCTGGCGGTAGCCGTGACCACCGGGCTGCTCGGCATCGGACTGCGTGTCTTTCGTGTCCTCTACCGCGACCGGCTGCCGGCGAACGTCTCGCAGGACGCGGCCGCCGCCGTCTACGACACCATGACGCACTTCCTGTTCACGACGGTCCGCATGGTCGTCGCGCTCGGCGTCGTCATCGCCCTGGCGGCCTGGCTCACCGGCCCCGGCCGCCGGGCCGGCCTGGTGCGCGGCCTGTGGACATCCGGCATCGGCGCGGTACGCGACACGGCGGACCGGGCCGGGTTGCGGCTCGGCCCGGTGGGTCCTTTCGTCCGCCGGTACCGGACCTGGATCACCTGGGTACTGGTGGCCGCAGCGCTTCTCACTTACCTGTTGTGGTCCTACCCCACTGGATGGGTCGTCGTCGGAATCGCCCTGTGCCTGCTGTTTCTGCTGGCCGTTGTGGAGTTCCTGGGTGACAGACGACCGGGCGCGACACCGCCGGTCACGACAACTCCCCGGATGACGGCCTAGGGCCGACTCCCTCGCAGAAGCCGGCCCACACCCCGGAGAGCGCTTCGGGGCCCTTGGGCGGTGTGCCGGGCTTGCCCGGGGGAGTGCCGGGTTTGTCGGGTGGGTCGGTGACCTTCGCGGTGGTGGTGCACTGCGGGTCGTCGGCGCCCGGTTCGCAGGTCGAGCCGTCGGGACCGGTGACGGCGTTGATCAGGGTGCCGTCTCCGCGTACGGGATCGGCCACGGTGACCGAGTAGGTGACGGGCGTCGTTGCCCTGCCCGTTGATCATCTCGATACCGAGCTGGTCGCCCGAGAACAGGTACGGGGTGTCGGCCGCGGCGTCCAGCACGCGCGCGGAGCCGTCGGCCGGGGTGTCGGCCCGCGCTTCCGAGCAGGGATCGAGGGGTCTCCTCGACGTGGAGATCCGATCGGCTTGTGGGCGGCGAACTGCACCTTGTTCGCGCCCGGTTTGCCGTAGATGAAGGCAGTGACCCCGTGGTTCTCATCCGGGCTACCGGGGTTCTTGTACTCGCCGATGTCACGGACCAGGGACCGTGAGCCGTCCGCGAAGCTCTCTTTGGTACAGGACTTGATGCCGGGCGCGTACTTCGCGGAGTCCGCGGAGTCGATGATCCGGCCGTTGCAGCCGGACAGCCACTTCGGATCAGTGGTGCAGGCCGTGCCGGTCGGCCCGGCGCCCCTGTATCCGGTCAGCAGAGTCGGCGTCGACGTGCCGTTCTCGAAGTCCTCCTCGTAGACCGCGGTCGGCGTACGGCCGCGGAGGTCGCCACGAATGAGGCGGCCCACGCCGTGCCATGCGGCTGGTTCGCAGAGCGCTCGGCTTACGATCCCTCTGCCCGGAAAGGGGCTTTCGTCCCACCGCCGAGTCGGGCGGTGACATCAGCGAAGGGGGAACATCATGCCGTCTGTCGACGCGGCCACGGTACGGCGTATGACCGACACGCTGTTCATCGAGCGATCGCCGCGCAGCCCGAGTTCGACCCGGTTCTGGGGGTTGCTCGTCCTGGCCGCGGTTATCGCCGGCGCGGGCGTGGTCGGCGACTCGACCGCAACCGTCATCGGCGCGATGATCGTCGCCCCGCTGATGACCCCGATCCTGGGCAGTGCGCTCGCGCTCGTCCTCGCCGACCGGTCGCAGGTGGTGCGCTGCGCACTCCTCGTCCTGGGCGGCGCGCTGGCCGTGGTCGCGATCGGCATGCTGCTCGGCTGGATCGCGGCGCCGCCGGACCACTTCGCCTCCAACAGCCAGGTGTCCTCGCGGATCAGCCCCCGCCTCATCGACCTCCTCGGCGCGCTCGCGACGGGCACGGTCGGGGCCTTCGCGCTGGTCCGGGCCGACATCTCCGACACCCTGCCGGGCGTCGCCATCGCCATCTCGCTGGTACCGCCGCTCGCCGTGACCGGCCTCCTCCTCACGGTCGGCCGCTTCCACGACGCCAGTGAGGCGGCGCTGCTGTTCGCCACCAATGTGGCCGCCATCGTCGCCACCGGGACCATCGTCTTCCTGCTCTACGGAATCCGGAGCGCGGCCCAGCAATCCGGCCTCG
>NZ_JBFAKV010000056.1:0-19589 GCF_040655895.1 Streptomyces sp. NPDC050264 | reverse complement strand
CGTGACGGGGCGTCCCGCAGGCACTCCGTGCCGGATGACCTGCCTTCGGCGTGCAACAGACGACGACACCGATCCGGCCGAGGAGGTACCCCGCCACGGCCCCGCCCCGCGACGCAACGGGGCGGGCACGTGACGGGGCGTCCCGCAGGGCATCGCAGAACGACGTGCCGGATGACCTGCCTACGGCGTGCAGCAGACGACGAGAGCGATCTGGCCGAGGAGGTACCCCGTCACGGCCCCGCCCCACCCGCGCAAACACCCGGCGCCCCGCGCCAAGCGGCTCAGCGTCGGTGCGCGCCCCCGCGCGGCCGCCCGTCATACGAAGACCCGTAGCCACCCCCGACAGGCCCCGGCCCGGCGAACCACCGCGCGAGCCCGTTCCCGGACCCGCGCATCGCCTCGGTCACCCGCGCCCCGGGACGTGTGAGAAGGCGTACGAGGAGCAGCGTGACCAGAGTGCCGAGCAGCAGGCCCACCGCGACGTCGTGCGGATAGTGCACGCCCACGAAGACCCGCGAGAACGCCATGAGGATCGCCATCGGCACAGTCAGCAGGCCGATCTTCGGCCAGGCGAGCGCCAGTCCGACGGCCGCCGCGGCAGCGATGGTGGCGTGGTTGCTGGGGAACGACCAGTCCCCGTAGACGGGGCAGTCCACCAGCGACGGCAGCGCGCCCGAGACGGCCCGGCACGGCCGCTCCTCGTCGATCCCCGACTTGAGCAACTCGCTGCAGACATAAGCCACCGCGGTGGCCAGCGGCGCAAGCACCGCGACGGCGAACGCCCGCGGATCGCCGCGGCGCGCCCGTGCCCAGGCGACGACGAACAGCACGGCGAACAGCAGCAGCCCGAGTTCCGTCCACACCTCCATCAGGTGCTGAAACCACGACGGCGTGTCGTGGGCGAAATCGGTGATGCCGCGATAGAGATCGGAGTCGATGGTTCCCATGGTGACGGACAGTACGCAATGACCAGGCCCCGTCACATCTTGCGATAGTCGCGGACTGCACTTGACGAAAGACAGGGTCCGCGGGGCGCCGTCGCGGAGCCGCGCATGATGATGATCCGGAAAACTTGATGCGTGGGGCGGCGGGTGGGCGCGGGACAACGGCCCGATCTCTCGTAAGGTTTGGGTCGTGGGATCTCTGCGCAATCCGATCGGGCCCCTTCCCTCCTCCATCTACTGGCGGCGGAGGGTCGTTCTGGCGTCCGTCGTGGCGCTGCTCGCGCTGCTCGTCGTATGGATCGTCAACTTGGGCGGCGGGGGCGGGAGCAACAGCGCCGGCGGGTCCAACGGCAAGCAGCCGACCGATGCCATCACGCCAGGCCCGTCCGGTACGGGCCCCGCGATCAGCCAACACCCGGGCGGCCGCGACGAGTCGGGCGGTTCCGGTTCGGGCGACGGCTCCGGTTCGGGCGGCGGCGCGGGCGGTTCGGCGGGTTCGGGCGGCGGCTCCGACGACTCGGCGGGCGGCGACAGCGGCACGGGCAACGGGAATGGCAGTGGCGGCGGTTCGACCTCCGGCGACAAGGTCCCGGCGGGCTCCGGCCTGCCCGACTGCACGGCGGGCGGCGTGACGCTGACGGTGCGCAGCGCCCACAACTCGTACGCCCCCGGGGAGAAGCCGAAGATCGAACTGGTCGTCAAGAACTCGACCGACAAGGCCTGCAAGGTCGACCTGGGTCCGAAGACGGCGGTTGTCTCGATCACGAAGGCGGACGACGACAAGAAGTACTGGTCGTCGGAGGACTGCCCGGCCGTGGGCGGCCAGGTGCTGCGGGTGCCGGCGGGCGGCAAGGTGACGCGGAGCCTGACGTGGGACCGGAAGCCGAGTGCGGCTCAGTGCGCGACGCCGCCGGCGGGGTCCGCGGGGCCGGGTACGTACCTGGTGGAGGTCAAGGGCGCGCAGCTTGCCGGCACGCAGACGTCGTTCGTGCTGAAGGCGGACTGAGCTTCAGGGGGCCTGAGTTGCAGGTGAGCTGAGCCGAAGGTCGGCTGAGTTCACCGGGAGAGCCCCCGGGCTCATACCGCGGGGCTCAGCCCCTGACCCCGCTCGTCTCAGACGTACCGCTCCAAGATCGAAGACTCGGCCAGCCGCGACAGACCCTCCCGAACGCTGCGCGCCCGCGCCTCTCCGACACCGTCGACCGTCTGCAGGTCGTCCACGCTGGCGGCGAGCAGCTTCTGCAGGCCGCCGAAGTGCTCCACGAGGCGGTCGATGATCGCGCCGGGCAGGCGCGGCACCTTCGCGAGGAGGCGGAAGCCGCGCGGCGACACGGCCGAGTCCAGCGCTTCCGGTGAGCCGGTGTAGCCCAACGCCCGTGCCACGGTGGGCAGTTCGAGGAGCTCGCCGTGGTGGAGGGAGTTCAGCTCGGCGAGGGCCTCGTCGACGGTGCGGGAGCGCTTGGCCGTGGGCTCGGGCACGTAGTCCCGCACGACCAGCTCGCGCTCGGGCTCGACGCCCGCGATCAACTCGTCGAGCTGAAGCGCCAGAAGCCGTCCGTCCGTGCCCAGCTCGACGACGTACTCGGCGATCTCGGTGGCGATGCGGCGGACCATTTCGAGGCGCTGCGCGACCGCCGTGACGTCCCGGACGGTGACCAGGTCCTCGATCTCCAGCGCGGAGAGCGTGCCGGCGACCTCGTCGAGGCGCAGCTTGTAGCGCTCCAGGGTGGCCAGGGCCTGGTTGGCCCGCGACAGGATCGCGGCCGAGTCCTCCAGGACGCGGCGCTGTCCGTCGACGTAGAGCGCGATGAGGCGCATCGACTGCGAGACGGACACGATCGGGTAGCCGACCTGCTTGCTCACGCGGTCGGCGGTGCGGTGCCGGGTGCCGGTCTCCTCGGTGGGGATCGTCGGGTCCGGGACCAGCTGGACGCCGGCCCGGATGATCTTGTCGAGGTTCGAGGAGACCACGATGCCGCCGTCGAGCTTGCACAGCTCGCGCAGGCGGGTGGCCGTGAACTCCACGTCGAGGACGAAACCGCCGGTGCACATCGACTCGACTGTCTTGTCGGAGCCGAGGACGATGAGCCCGCCGGTGTTGCCGCGGAGGATCCGCTCCAAGCCGTCCCGCAGGCCGGTGCCGGGCGCTACCGCGCTCAGCGCGGCGCGCATCGCCACGTCCGCACCGGCACTCCCTCCGGACTTGCCGAGAGCTGACGCCCGGTCGTTGGCTGCCACTGCACTCCTCCGGATCGCAGACTCTGAGGCGCCGCCCTGGGGTTCGTCGCGTTCGTACGCACAGGCGAGACCAGGGCAAAGTCTACCGGCGCTCCTCCGTCTCCCGTGGGGGCTCTCGACGACGGCTCTTCGGCAGCACCTGTAGGGCGTCCCCTATATCGGCGACTTCCAGGACCTTCATACCGGGCGGGATCTTGCCGGGATCGTTCGGAACCAGCGCGTGTGTGAAGCCCAGCCGGTGTGCCTCGGCGAGCCTGCGCTGCACTCCTGTGACCCGCCTGACCTCGCCCGCCAGGCCCACTTCGCCGATCGCGACCAGGTTCTTCGGGAGCGGGGTGTCGCTCGCGGCGGAGGCGAGGGCGAGGGCGATGGCCAGGTCGGCGGCCGGCTCGGTCAGCTTCACGCCGCCGACCGTCGCGGAGTAGATGTCCCTTTTGCCCAAGGCGCTGATCCGGCCGCGCTGTTCGAGCACCGCCAGCATCATCGAGACGCGGGAGGTCTCCAGGCCGGAGGTCGTGCGGCGGGGGGAGGGGATCTGCGAGTCGACGGTGAGGGCCTGCACCTCGGCCACCAGGGGGCGGCGGCCCTCCAGCGTGACCGTCAGGCAGGTGCCGGGGACGGGCTCGTCGCGCCGCGTCAGGAACAGTCCCGACGGGTCGGCGAGGCCGGTGATGCCCTCGTCGTGCAGTTCGAAGCAGCCGACCTCGTCCGTCGTCCCGTACCGGTTCTTGACGCCGCGGACCAGGCGCAGCCGCGCGTGTCGGTCGCCCTCGAAGCTGAGCACGACGTCCACGAGGTGCTCCAGGAGGCGCGGGCCGGCGATCGCGCCGTCCTTCGTGACGTGGCCCACGAGCAGCGTGGCCATGCCGCGCTCCTTGGAGGCGCGGATCAGCGCGCCGGCGACCTCGCGGACCTGGGCCATGCCGCCGGGCGCGCCGTCGATCTCGGGGGAGGCCACCGTCTGTACGGAGTCCATGATCAGCAGGGCCGGCTTCACCGCGTCCAAGTGGCCCAGGACGGCGGAGAGGTCGGTCTCCGCGGCCAGGTACAGGTGGTCGTCGATCGCCTTGATGCGGTCGGCGCGCATGCGGACCTGGGACGCCGACTCCTCGCCCGTTACGTAGAGGGTCTTGTGCTCGGCGTCGGCCGCCTTGGCCGCCACGTCGAGGAGGAGCGTGGACTTGCCGACGCCGGGCTCGCCCGCCACCAGGACCACCGCGCCGGGTACGAGGCCGCCGCCGAGCACCCGGTCCAGCTCTGGCACGCCGGTGCTGCGGGCCGTGGCCTGTCTGGCGTCGACCTCGCCGATCGGCACGGCGGACGTCGTGACGCGGCCGGGCGCGGTCGTACGCACGGCTGGCGCGCCGTACTCCTCGATCGTCCCCCATGCCTGGCACTCGGCGCAGCGGCCCAGCCACTTGGCCGTCTGCCAGCCGCATTCGGTGCAGCGGTAGGACGGACGGTCCTTCGCGGATTTCGTACGGGCAGCCATGAGGGGAACCGTAGCGGGCGCCACTGACAACGCGGCCAACGCGGCCAACGCGGCCAATGTCGCCAGCACCGCCACACCGCCACACCGCCGACGCCGTAATCGTCGGAGTCCTCGCCGCCGGTTGCCCCGAGTAGCCGCGCTGGCCATGGAATATGAGGTTGCTGTCCCCTTTTGAGGGATCGTTTCACCCGTAAGGATTAAAAGTGTGCAAGGGGCCGGAAGGGGCCCCTGTCCGGCCCCTACGGTCGCACGGGTGATGAGCAGCAGGCCGGAATCCCCCACGCACACCACTGGCGCACACCGGGCGCAGCGCGCCGGGGCGAGGCGTCCGGTGCCGCGCGCTGTTCCGCAGCGCCCGCCCGCTCGCTACGAGCCGTGTCTGGACGGCCTGTTCACGTACTGCCTCTCGGTGCTCTGCGACCACGAGGAGGCGACCGCGGCCCTCGGGGACGCCCTCGCCCTCGCCGAGCGGCGCGGCTCGCGCGCCCCGGCCGCCGACTCCGAGGCCGACCGCAGAGCCTGGCTGTACGCGCTCGCCCGCTGGTCCTGCCTGCGCCGCCTCGCCGAGGCCAAGCGCAGGAGGCAGGGCACGCACGCCACGGGAAAGCGCCCGCCCGAGCCGCCGGAGAGCGCCGCCTCCGCCCCGGAAGACACACTGCTGCACGAGGAACGGCGCCGCCAACTCGCCCAGCTCGCCTGGCCCGAGGCCGCCGGCACCACGCCCGAGCAGCGCGAGGCGCTCGAACTGGCGGTGCGCCACCAGCTGTCGCCGCGCGAGGTCGCGGCCGTCCTCGGCACCGACCCCGGTGTCACGCGCGAGCTGCTCGCGGCCGCCGCCTGTGAGGTCGAGCGCACCCGCGCCGCGCTCGCCGTCGTGGAGACCGGCACCTGCCCCAGCGTCGCCCGCCTCACCGGCGACAACCAGCTGCTGCTCTCCGCCGCCCTGCGCCGTGAACTGGTCCGGCACGTCGACGACTGCCCGCGCTGCCGCCGCACCGCCGAGCGCGCCGCCCCCGGCAGCTGGCCCGGCACCTCCGTGACACCCGCCGCGCTGCCCCTCGTGGAGGCCCCGCGCCCGGCCCTGCACCGCGCGATGCACGCCCCGCACCCCGGCGGCGCGCCGCGCTTCGACCGGCTCGGGTTCCCGATGGACCCCAAGGACCGGGCCGCTCGGCGCGACCGGCTGCGCGCGCGTGCGGTGACGACGACCGTGGTCGCCACCGTGGTGGCCGCTCCCGTGATCGCCCTGTGGGCCGCCTACCGGGGAGCGCCGCACACCGGTGAGGGCAGCGACGGACGCTCCATCAGCGCCGGCGAGGCGGGCGGGCCCGGCGCTCTGGACGGCGAGCACGCGGGTGACGCGTACGAGAACGCGGGCAATGCCAGCACCACCCCCGACCCCCGTTTCACCGCGGGCAGCCGTTCACCCGACGTCTCCGTAGAGGTGATTTCGCCGCCCACGCGCGCGGGTACGGGTCCCGGGCGGCTCACGGTGGAGGCGCAGCCCAGCGGGGACACGACGCTCATCACGCTGACGGCGTCCGGGAGTTCGGCCGTGCACTGGTCGGCGAGCACCGGGGCGTCCTGGCTGTACCTGAGCCGGGCGTCGGGCACGCTGCGGCCCGGGGAGTCGGTCACGATCCAGGTGTACGTCGACCAGGACCGGGAGCCGTACGGGCACTGGAGCGCGCGCGTCGGGATCGACCCGTCCGGGGCCGTCATCTCCATCGAGGGGCGTGGGCGTTGGGGCGGGCACCCCGGCCACGGCCCCGGGCACGGCTCCGGTCATGGCCCCGGGCACGGTCATGGTCAAGGCCCTGGGCACGGGAATGGTCATGGGCACGGACCGGGAACGTCCGACCCCTCGCCCTCCGACCCCACCACCGGACCGAGCGACCCGTCGCCCTCCGACCCCGATCCGAGCTCGCCCGACCCGGACCCCACGACCTCCGAGCCCGATCCGACGCCGAGCGACTCGTCGCCCGCGCCCTCGGACCCGTCGGGCCCCGGGGACTCGACGGGTCCGCAGTCCCCTTAGGCCCGCAGGCCCTCGTCGTGTCGCCGCGTCTACGCCGTCGTGTCCGGGTCCGCCGGGTGCGGTGCGACCAGAGGCAGGCCCTTGGGCGTCGCCGCCAGCCGCTCCTCGCAGAACTCGACCAGCTTGTCGTAGCCGTCCTTGCCCATCAGCTCGGTCAGCTCCGGGCGGTACGAGACGTACACCGGGTCGCCCGCGCCGTGCGCCGAGGTCGCCGACGTGCACCACCAGTGCAGGTCGTGGCCGCCCGGGCCCCAGCCGCGACGGTCGTACTCGCCGATCGAGACCTGCAGCACGCGGGTGTCGTCGGGGCGGTCGATCCACTCGTAGGTGCGGCGGACCGGGAGCTGCCAGCACACGTCGGGCTTCGTCTCGAGGGGCTCGCGGCCCTCCTTGATCGCCAGGATGTGCAGGGAGCAGCCGACGCCGCCCTCGAAGCCCGGACGGTTCTGGAAGATGCACGAGCCGTTGTACGGGCGGGTCTGGCGCTCGCCGTCCTCGTCCTTCGACACCCAGCCGGTCTCCGTGCCCACGTCGTGGTGCTGCCAGATGTCGGGCGTCAGACGTGCCACGAACCCGGCCACGCGCTTCTCGTCGTCCTCGTCCGAGAAGTGCGCGCCCAGCGTGCAGCAGCCGTCGTCCGCGCGGCCCGCCTGAATGCCCTGGCAGCCGCTGCCGAAGATGCAGGTCCAACGAGAGGTCAGCCATGTCAGATCGCAGCGGAAGATCTGCTCGTCGTCCGCCGGGTCCGGGAACTCCACCCAGGCGCGCGGGAAATCGATTCCCTTCTCGTCCGACCTGGTCTTCGGAGGCTGCTGGATCTGGTGGATCTCTTGGTTCTTCTGATTCTTCGGGGTCTTCGAGGGCTTCGAGGACTGCGGCGTCTTCGAGGGCTTCGGGTGCTCGTTCAGGTCCGGGTTCGGAGTCTGCTTCGCCTGCTTCTGGTTTGCCGACTTCGTCTTCTTGTCGCTCTTGTCGGCCTTGGCCTTTTTCGTCTTTGGCACCGTTCCAGAGTAAGCGCGTCGAGGGGGGCGGGAAGACCTCTGCGGCGGATGGTCGGGCACGTGGGCGCAGTAGCGTTCCTTATATGAGACTCGGTGTCCTCGACGTGGGTTCGAATACGGTTCATCTGCTCGTGGTGGACGCGCACAGGGGTGCCCGCCCGCTGCCCGCGCACTCGCACAAGGCCGAATTGCGGCTCGCTCAACTCCTCGACGAGCAGGGCGCGATCGGGGCCGACGGCGTCGAGCAGCTGGTCGGCACGGTCAACGGGGCCCTGGAGGCCGCCGAGGACAAGGGCGTCGAGGATCTGCTGCCCTTCGCCACGTCCGCGGTGCGCGAGGCGAGCAATGCCGATGAGGTGCTGGCCCGGGTGAAGGCGGAGACCGGGGTCGAACTGCGGGTGCTGAGCGGGGCGGAGGAGGCGCGGCTCACCTTTCTGGCCGTCCGGCGGTGGTTCGGGTGGTCGGCGGGGAAGCTGCTGGTGCTCGACATCGGGGGCGGGTCGCTGGAGATCGCGTACGGGATAGACGAGGAGCCGGACGCGGCGGCGTCGCTGCCGCTCGGGGCCGGGAGACTCACGGCCGGGTGGCTGCCGGGGGATCCGGCGGATCCGGCGGATGTGAAGGCGTTGCGGCGGCATGTGCGGGCGCAGATCGCGCGGACGGTGGGGGAGTTCAGCCGGTTCGGGGCGCCGGATCATGTGGTGGCCACGTCGAAGACGTTCAAGCAGTTGGCGCGGTTGGCGGGGGCGGCCCGGTCCACGGAGGGTCTCTACGTCCAGCGGGAGTTGAAGCGGAAGTCCCTGGAGGACTGGGTGCCGCGGCTCGGCGCGATGACGGAGGCCGAGCGGGCGGAGCTGCCGGGGGTTTCCGAGGGGCGGGCCGGGCAGTTGCTCGCGGGTGCGCTGGTGGCCGAGGGGGCGATGGATCTGTTCGGGGTGGAGACGTTGGAGGTCTGTCCCTGGGCGTTGCGGGAGGGTGTCATTCTGCGGCGGCTGGATCATCTGCCTGGGGCGTGACGCTGCCGCTGCCGCTGCCGCTGTTTTCGCGGTGAAGGGAGGGTGGCCGTCTGGGGTCTCGTTGGCGGCTGTCCGGTTCGTTCCGATAGGTGTCGGGGTGGGTACGGTGCCGCCCGGGGTATGTCCGTGCTCGCCATCTTGATGGCGTCGCCCGCTGCTTCGCCGGTCGCTACCGCGTGCCGCTGTGCTGCGCGCGCGCATACCCCGACCGCCCCCTCCCGTCTCGTACGTGTCTGAACGTGGGGGCGTGGTTGCGGCCGTACGCCGTCAAATCAAGCGCCGCCAAATCAAGCCCCTCCGGCGCTTGAGAAGCGGGGGCCGGGGCGGAGCCCCGTGGCCTGTGCGGCAGCGCCGGGCGCATGACCAGGAGGGATGGCCGAGCGCACGGGCCCCCACGGCTCCACCCCCGGAGGGCCCGTACTCTGTCTGCGTGGCAGAACCAGTGGTGCGCATCCCGGATGCGAAGGTCGCCCTGTCGACGGCCTCGGTGTATCCGGAGTCGACGGCGACGGCCTTCGAGATCGCCGCGCGCCTGGGATATGACGGCGTCGAGGTCATGGTGTGGACCGACCCCGTCAGCCAGGACATCGAAGCGCTGCGGCGGCTGAGCGACTATCACCGGATTCCGATTCTGGCCGTGCACGCCCCATGTCTGCTGATCACGCAGCGGGTGTGGTCCACGGACCCGTGGGTGAAGCTGCAGCGGGCGAAGGCGGCGGCGGAGAAGCTCGGGGCGTCGACCGTCGTGGTCCATCCGCCCTTCCGGTGGCAGCGCAATTACGCGCGGGACTTCGTCAGCGGCGTATGGCGCATGGCCGATGAGACGGATGTGCGGTTCGCCGTCGAGAACATGTATCCGTGGCGGTACCGGGACCGGGAGATGCTCGCCTACGCCCCGGACTGGGACGTCACGAAGGACGACTACCGGCACTTCACCGTTGATCTGAGTCACACCGCCACGGCCCGTACCGACGCGATGCAGATGATCGACCGGATGGGGGACCGGCTGGGTCATGTGCACCTGGCCGACGGGAACGGGTCGAACAAGGACGAGCATCTGGTGCCGGGGCGCGGCACGCAGCCGTGTGCCGAGTTGCTGGAGCGGCTGGCCGGCAGCGGGTTCGACGGGCATGTCGTCATCGAGGTCAATACGCGGCGGGCCATGTCCAGCGCCGAACGTGAGGCGGATCTCGCCGAGGCGCTCGCCTTCACGCGGCTGCATCTGGCGTCCGCGGCGCGAGTACCGCGTTCATGACGGAACCCGTGCGGCGCCGGGGGCGGCCCTCTCGTACGGAGAGCGGGGGCGGGCCCGGCAGGCGGGAGCGGATCATCGCCGCGGCGCGGGAGGAGTTCGCCGAGCGGGGGTACGAGAAGACGTCCGTGCGCGGGATCGCGAAGGCGGCCGGCGTCGACCCGGCGCTGGTGCACCACTACTTCGGGACCAAGGAGCAGGTGTTCGCCGCTTCGATCGAGGTGGCCTTCGCGCCTGCCCTGGAGGCGCCCAGCGTGTTGACGGACGGGTCGCTGGACGACGTCGGTGAGCGGCTGACCCGGTTCATCCTCGGCATCTGGGAGAACCCCGCGACGCGGGCCCCGCTGCTCGCCATCCTGCGCTCCGCCGTGAACAACGAGGTGGCCGCCGGTGTCTTCCGGCGGCTCGTCGCCGCGCAGTTGCTGGCGCGTATCGGGCGCCGCCTCGACCTGCCGGAGCAGGAGGCCGAGCTGCGTGCCGCGCTGGCCGCCGCCCAGCTGGTGGGGACCGCGATGCTGCGGTACGTGATCAAGGTGGAGCCGTTGGCCTCGGCCGATGTGGAAGTCCTCGTGGCGCGGCTCGCGCCCGTCGTGCAGGGGCATCTGACCGGCGCCTGAAAGGGGCGCGGCGGCTGCACCTTTGAGACGGGTATCCCGTCATGTGGACAGGGTGTCCGGATCTTGGAGGGGCGGCGTAGGGTCGGTCGCAGCCTTTTCTGCCTGAAGGAGCGAGCGAAATGCCCGAGCTGAGGTCCCGCACAGTCACCCACGGCCGCAACATGGCGGGCGCACGCGCCCTTATGCGCGCCTCCGGTGTACCCGGTGCGGACATCGGCCGGAAGCCGATCATCGCCGTGGCCAACTCGTTCACCGAGTTCGTCCCCGGGCACACGCACCTGGCCCCCGTGGGCCGCATCGTCAGCGAGGCCGTCACGGCCGCGGGCGGTATCCCCCGGGAGTTCAACACCATCGCCGTCGACGACGGCATCGCCATGGGACACGGCGGCATGCTCTACAGCCTGCCCTCGCGCGACCTGATCGCGGACTCGGTCGAGTACATGGTCGAGGCGCACTGCGCGGACGCCCTGGTGTGCATCTCCAACTGCGACAAGATCACCCCCGGCATGCTGAACGCGGCCCTGCGTCTCAACATCCCGACGGTCTTCGTCTCCGGCGGCCCGATGGAGGCCGGCAAGGCCACCCTGGTCGACGGAACGGTGCGAAAACTCGACCTGGTCAACGCGATCAGTGACGCCGTCGACGAGAGCATCTCCGACGAGGACATCCTCCGCATCGAGGAGAACGCCTGCCCCACGTGCGGGTCCTGTTCCGGCATGTTCACGGCCAACTCCATGAACTGCCTGACCGAGGCCATCGGCCTCTCCCTGCCGGGCAACGGCTCGGTGCTCGCCACGCACACCGCCCGCAAGGCGCTGTACGAGCGGGCGGGCGCGACGGTCGTCGAGATCGCCAAGCGGTACTACGACGGTGACGACGCGTCGGTCCTGCCGCGCTCCATCGCCACCCGCGCCTCCTTCGACAACGCCATGGCGCTCGACATCTCCATGGGCGGCTCGACCAACACGATCCTGCACCTGCTGGCCGCCGCTCAGGAGGCCGAGCTCGACTACACCCTCGCCGACATGGACGCCGTCTCGCGCCGCGTCCCCTGCCTGTCCAAGGTCGCCCCGAACGTGGCGCCCGGCGGCACGTACTACATGGAGGACGTGCACCGCGCCGGCGGCATCCCCGCGATCCTCGGCGAGCTGTACCGCGGCGGTCTGCTCAACGAGGACGTGCACACCGTCCACTCCGCCTCCATCAAGGAATGGCTCGGCACGTGGGACGTGCGCGGCGGCTCGCCGTCGGACGAGGCGGTCGAGCTGTGGCACGCGGCCCCCGGCTGCAAGCGCTCCGCCGAGGCCTTCTCGCAGTCCGAGCGGTGGGCCACCCTCGACACCGACGCGGCCGGCGGCTGCATCCGTGACGTCGCCCACGCCTACTCGAAGGACGGCGGCCTGGCCGTCCTGAAGGGCAACATCGCCGAGGACGGCTGCGTCGTGAAGACCGCCGGCGTCGACGAGTCCATCTGGACCTTCGAAGGCCCGGCCGTCGTCTGCGAGTCGCAGGAAGAGGCCGTCGAGAAGATCCTCCTCAAGCAGGTCAAGGAGGGCGACGTCGTCGTCATCCGCTACGAGGGACCGAAGGGCGGGCCCGGCATGCAGGAGATGCTGTACCCGACCTCGTACCTGAAGGGCCGCGGCCTCGGAAAGGCCTGCGCGCTCGTCACGGACGGCCGTTTCTCCGGCGGTACGTCGGGCCTGTCCATCGGCCACGCCTCGCCCGAGGCCGCCGCCGGCGGCACCATCGCGCTCGTCGAGGACGGCGACCGCGTCCGTATCGACATCCCCGGCCGGTCGATCGAACTGCTCGTCTCCGACGAGGAGTTGGCCGCGCGCCGCGAGGCCCTCGGTGGCGTCTACGCCCCCAAGTCGCGCGAGCGCAAGGTCTCCGCGGCCCTGCGGGCGTACGCGGCGATGGCGACCAGCGCCGACCGCGGCGCCGTCCGCGACGTCTCCAAGCTCGGCTGACCCGCGGGCCCGTAGCCGATCACCAGTCCTCGGGGTGGGCGCCGTCCACCCCGAAGACCGTGCCGTCCGGCGCGCTCCCGTAGACCCGTCCACCGGCCAATACCGGCGCCGCCAGCTCGGCCACCACCCGGTCGGACCGGGCGCCGGGGCGGGGCCGGGTCTGGCCGAGGGGCGCGCCCGTGCGCGGGTCCATGGCCAGCAGGCGGCCGTCGGGGGCCGTCACACAGACCCGGCCCTTGTCGTCGACGCCCGGCGCCGAGCCCCTGCTCACCGAGGTCTCCGACCGCCACAGCTGCTTCCCCGACGCCAGATCCTGCGCGACCAGCGCGCCGCCCGCCGCGAGCAGATAGGCCGTGCCGCGCCGCACCGTCACCGTCGTCTGGGGCAGCGGCAGCGCGAGGGGTACGCGCCGCGCGACGCCCCCGTCGCTCAGCCGGTGGCCGACCAGCGCCACGGTCGAACCGTCCGTGCCGCGCTGCGTGCACCAGACCACGCCGTCGGCCACACCGGCCGGCGTCGCCGTCCCCGGCGAACCGTGCGTCCAGCGGACCGCGCCCGTCGCCGGATCCACCGCGCTCACCTGGCTGTTCACCCCGTCCGGGGCCGTAGTCGTCGCGTAGACGAGGCCACCGCCGACGTACGAGAGCACCGGCTGGGTGACGGGCAGGCGGTGCCGCCACCGCCGCTCGCCCGTAGCGCCGTCGATCGCGGTCAGCGTGCCGTCGGGGGCGGCCAGCAGCACGGTGTCGCCCACGGGCTGCACCTGGCCCTGGTAGGCCGCGATCCCCATCGACCAGCGCGTCTTCCCGGTGGCCGGGTCGAGCGCGAGAAGCCGGGCGCCGTCCGGGCTGACGACCTGGACCAGGCCGCCGGACAGGACGGGCGCGGGCGCGCCGCCATCGGTGCCGCCGGACGCCTCGCGCTGCCAGAGCACCTTGCCGTCGCGCGGATCCACCGACGCGGCCAGCACACCGGGCGCGGCACAGCGCAGCGCCCCCTTCCCGTACGAGCACACGGGCGCGGCCCCCGAACCGAGCGGGCGGCTCCAGGCGTGGAAGGAGGCGGTCGCGGCGACCTCCGCCGCCCGCGGGCCGGATACGTCGTCGTCGGCGTGCGGGAGCAGCGTCAGCGCCAGTACGCCGGCCAGCGCCAGAACACCGGCGACGACCGCGACCGCGCGCACCGGCCATGAACGCCCCGGCCGCTTCGAAGTGCCGTCTGCCGCAGGCGACTTGGGGGCGAGCGATTGCGGCTCCGGCGACTTGCGCTGTGCCGGTATGAACGCCTGAGAAGCGGACGCCTCGGAGGTGAACGCCTGGGCGGCGAACGCCTGCGTGTCATAGCGCGCCGAAAGCCGGCGCACCTCGGCCATCAGCTCGTCCGGCGTGGGCCGGTCCTCCGGCTCCTTGGCGAGGCAGCGCAGCACCAGCGGCGCCAACTCCTCGGGCACGCCGGTCACGTCCGGCTCGTCGTGCACGACCTGGTACGCGACGAGGTACGGGCTGTCGGAGTCGAAGGGGCCGCGCCCTGTCGCCGCGTGCACCAGGACCGACCCGAGGGCGAACACATCGGCGGCCGGGCCGACTTCACGCGGGCGGCGGAACTGCTCGGGCGCCATGAAAGGCGGTGTGCCGATCAACTTCCCCGTCTCCGTGCGCAGTTCACTGTCCTTCGGCCGCGAGATGCCGAAGTCGATGACCTTGGGGCTGTCCTCGCCCAGCAGCACGTTGCTGGGCTTGAGATCGCGGTGCACCACGCCGACGCGGTGGATGTCCCGCAGCGCCTCGGCAAGCCCCGCGGTGACGTGCCGCAGCTGCGCGGGCGTCAGCGGCCCGTTCCGCTTGACGTGGTCGGCGAGGGTGAGTCCGGGGATGAACAGCGTGGCCATCCACGGCCGGTCGGCATCCGGGTCGGCGTCCACCACGGACGCCGTGAAGGCCCCGCTGACCCGCCGGGCGGCCGCCACCTCCTGCCGGAACCGCCCCCTGAACTCGGGATCCCGCGCGAACTCGGCGTGCACCACCTTCACCGCGAGCGGCACCCCCGCCGCGGACCGCGCCAGATGCACGACCCCCATCCCGCCCGAACCCAGGATTTCCTCAAGGCGATAGTGCCCGGCGTACTCCGGAAGTTCCGCTTCCGCGCCGGGCCCGATGCTGGGCCGTGACGGCATGTCCACCCCCGTGGATGTCGTCGTGATCACCCCGTACGCGATCTTCGTGCTCGCGACGCACGGAGCCTAGTCGATGGTTCGTACGGGACAGGTGAGGCTTGCTAGCCTCCGCGTTCGACGGAGTGCGACAGCTGTCCGCGACATCCCGTACGGGAGTCAGCTGAGCACAGTGCATTCAACGGGGCCTCAACGAACGCTGAACGAGGACCCGTTCGACAGACTCGGACAGACGACGGGGGAGACGGACATGGCGGTCGAGGACATAGCAGGCACGGCGGAACCCGCAGGACCCGCGGCCACGGAGACCATGGCGGCCACCGAGGCACTGGCGGCCGCCGCGGGCTCCTACCCGGTGGCGCCGGGCTACACCGTGAACGTCCGCAGCGGACCCGGCACCCAGTACCGCGTGGTGCGCACCCTCCCGCAGGGCGCGCGCGTGACGATCAACTGCCAGAAGCCCGGCCAGACAGTCACGGGCCCGTACGGCACCAGCAAGATCTGGGACAACATCGGAGTCGGCGAGTACATCTCCGACGCCTACGTCAGGACCGGCAGCGACGGTTACGTGGCCTCCCGCTGCGCCTGACCCACGCCCGCCCCCGGAGACACATGCGGTGATAATCGACGTGTGAGCGACGAATCCGGCACCGGAACCCCCAGCACCATCCCGGCCCCCGGCCCCCGTCCCGAAGAGATCCGTTTCTTCGGGACGAGCTGGGTCGACCACAGCGGCGGCTACGCGCTGCGCCGCGCCGCGGTCGGCGTGGGCGCGCTCCTCGCCGCCGCGGCCGGCTGTTTCGTGCTGCGCTTCGCCTACCAGGGCCTGGCCATCGCCGACGTCGGCGCTTTCGTGAACGTGCTGGTCGTCGTCATGTTCGCCCTCTGCAGCGCTTTCGCCTTCAGCCGCACCTGGGGCGGCTTCTCCCAGCGCCCCGACCCCGAGCGCCAGGCCTCGCTGCGCGGCTTCCTGACGATCGGCTTCGTCGGTGTACTCGTCGCCCACGCCCTGCGCTGCCTGACCGAGGCGCCGGGCGAGAAGCTCCGCAGGCAGGAGTACGAGACCGCCCGCGAGCAGTTCGAACGCCGCACCTCCCGCCGCACCCGCAACCCCGCCAAGAAGCCGGGCGGGAAGAAGAAGGGCTGAGCCGGGCAGCAGAAGCCCCCGGGAAGGAGAGCATGCCGAGCCTGGCAGGCCGGTCCCCGCACGGTCACGATGACCCCATGACGGACCAGCCCCCGAGCGCCGACTACGCGCTCTCCTTCGACACGGTCGCCGCCCAGTACGCCACGGCCCGCCCCGACTACCCGCCCGCTCTCTTCGACACCATCGAGGAGCTGGCAGGGCCCGGCGCCCTGCGCGGCGCCGACGTGCTCGACGTGGGTGCGGGCACCGGCATCGCCACCCGCCTCCTGCGCGACCGCGGCGCCCGTGTCATCGCCGTCGAACCCGGCACCGGCATGGCCGCCCAGCTCCGCGGGGCCCTTCCCGACGTACCCCTCGTGCGGGGGATCGGCGACGCGCTGCCGTTCGCCGACGCCTGCGCCGACCTGGTCGCGTACGCCCAGTCCTGGCACTGGACCGACCCGGCCCGCTCGGTCCCGGAGGCGCTGCGGGTGCTGCGCCCGGGCGGCTCGCTCGCCCTGTGGTGGAACGTCCCGGACCCGGACGTCGCATGGACCGCCGCCCAGGAAGCCCGCCTCCAGGAACGACTGCCCGGCTACCACCGCCACGGCGTCTCCACCCGAGCGCCCGGCATCATCACCTCCCTCGGTCCGACCCCGGCGCGGGCCCCGGTCTTCCGCCGCCTCCACTGGACCCGCCGCATCCCGGTCGACCTGCACCTGGCCCACCTCGGCAGCCGCTCCTACTTCGCGGTGCTGGGACCCGAGCGGTCCGCGCCGGTGCTGGCCGACGAGCGCGCGCACCTCCTGCGCGACTTCCCCGACGGCATCGTCGAGGACGCGTACGCCCTGGAGCTCACGGTCGTGCGCCGCCCTTGACGGGGTGTAGGCCCGGGAGCAATATTCATCACGTGATGAATAAAACCTCGGGCCCTCCCGGCACCGCCACCCGGGAAGCCGTCACCCCCGCCGTCCACGCCACGGGCCTCACGGTCGTACGCGGTCCCCGCACCGTCCTGCGCGGCCTCGACTTCACCGTCCCGCACGGCCAGATCACCGGCCTGCTCGGCCCCTCCGGCTGCGGCAAGTCGACCCTGATGCGCGCCCTCGTCGGCACCCAGGCCAAGGTCACCGGCACCCTCCAGGTCCTCGGCCGCCCCGCGGGCCACCCGGCCCTCCGCTCCCAGGTCGGCTACGTCGCCCAGGCCCCGTCCGTCTACCTCGACCTGACGGTCCGCCAGAACCTCGACTACTTCGCCGCCGTCCTCCTCCCCGGCCGCGCCGCGGCGGACCGCCGCCGCACGGACGTCGACCGCGTCCTCACCGACGTGGACCTCACCACCCACACGGACGCCCTCGCCGGAAACCTCTCCGGCGGCCAGCTCGGCCGCGTCTCCCTGGCCGTCGCCCTCCTCGGCACCCCCGACCTCCTCGTCCTCGACGAGCCCACGGTCGGCCTCGACCCCGTCCTGCGCCGCGACCTCTGGAACCTCTTCCACGACCTCGCCACCACCCGGGGCACCACGATCCTCGTCTCCTCCCACGTCATGGACGAGGCCGAGCGCTGCCACCGCCTCCTCCTCATGCGCGAGGGCGAGCTCCTCGCCGATGACACCCCCGACGCCCTGCGGGCGAGCACGGCCACTCCCACCGTCGAACAGGCCTTCCTCCACCTCGTCGACGCGGCGAACGCCACCCACTGACCTCCGGGACGGACCCGCCATGAACACGTACCGCACCACCGCCACCGCGACCCGCGTCCTGCGCCAGCTCCGCCACGACCCGCGCTCCATCGCGCTCATGGTCCTGGTCCCCTGCGTGATGCTCGTCCTGCTCCGCTACGTCTTCGACGGCAGCCCCGGCACCTTCAACTCCATCGGCGCCTCGCTCCTCGGCATCTTCCCGCTCATCACGATGTTCCTGGTCACCTCCATCGCCACCCTCCGCGAACGCACCAGCGGCACCCTCGAACGCCTCCTCGCCATGCCCCTCGGCAAAGGCGACCTCATCGCCGGATACGCCCTCGCCTTCGGCGCCCTCGCGATCGTCCAGTCGGCGCTCGCCACCGGCCTCGCCCTGTGGTTCCTCGACCTGAACGTCATGGGCTCGGCCTGGCCGCTGCTCCTGGTCGCCCTGCTGGACGCCCTGCTCGGCACGGCCCTCGGCCTCTTCGTCTCGGCGTTCGCGGCCTCCGAGTTCCAGGCCGTCCAGTTCATGCCGGCGGTGATCTTCCCCCAGCTCCTCCTCTGCGGCCTGCTCACCGCACGCGACAAAATGCAGCCGGTCCTGGAGGCGATCTCGAACGTCCTCCCGATGTCCTACGCGGTCGACGGCATGAACGAGGTCCTACGCCACACCGACCTCACCGCCACCTATGTCCGCGACGCCCTGATCGTCGCGGGCTGCGCCGTCCTCGTCCTGGCCCTGGGCGCGGCAACCCTGCGCCGCCGAACGGTCTGACAGCCTGCGCCGCCCCGGGCGCCCGTCGCTCCGTCCGTCCATCGGACGTTTCCCGGGCCCCGGCCCGGCCGGTGCGAGGATGCGTCCGGACGACGACGCGCACACGGAAGGCCCGAGCCGACATGAGCCAGACGACCCCGACCAGCCCGCACCCGCGCCACAAGGTCGCCGTACTCGGCACGGGAAAGATCGGCGAAGCCCTGCTCAGCGGCATGATCCGCGGCGGCTGGGCCGCCACCGACCTGATGGTCACGGCCCGCCGCCCCGAGCGCGCCGAGGAACTCCGCACCCGCTACGGCGTCACCCCGGTCAGCAACCAGGAGGCCGCCGAGAAGGCCGACATCCTGATCCTCACGGTCAAGCCCCAGGACATGGGCACGCTGCTCACGGAGCTCGCCCCGCACGTCCCCGCGGACCGCCTGGTCATCAGCGGCGCGGCCGGCATCACCACCGCCTTCTTCGAGGAGAAGCTGCGGCCCGGCACCCCGGTGGTCCGCGTCATGGCGAACACCCCGGCCCTCGTGGACGAGGCGATGTCCGTCATCTCGGCCGGCACGCACGCGACCGCCGCCCATCTCGCCCACGCCGAGGAGATCTTCGGCTCGGTGGGCAAGACCCTCCGTGTCCCGGAGTCACAGCAGGACGCCTGCACGGCCCTCTCCGGTTCGGGCCCCGCCTACTTCTTCTACCTCGTCGAAGCGATGACGGACGCCGGCATCCTGCTGGGCCTGCCCCGCGACAAGGCCCATGACCTCATCGTCCAGTCGGCCATCGGCGCGGCCACGATGCTCCGCGACAGCGGCGAACACCCGGTGAAGCTCCGCGAGAACGTCACGTCCCCCGCCGGTACGACGATCAACGCCATCCGCGAGCTGGAGAACCACGGGGTCCGCGCGGCCCTCATCGCCGCCCTCGAAGCGGCCCGCGACCGCAGCCGCGAGCTGGCTTCCGGCAACAACAGCTGACGTGTCCGACGGCCCGAGGTGGGAGGTTGACACGTCCCGGGCCGGTACGTAGTGTTCTCCGAGTTGTCCGACGTGAGCGCCGCCTCTGGTCGGCCCCGGACAGCCAATCCGCAAGACCTACTCAAACGCTCGACGCTGTTATGTCGTGTTGTTTTGCGTACGCTTTTGCGGAATGAGGAATCCACGTTCGAAAGAGCGGGACCCCGATTAGCTCGGGGGCCGGGAATCCGCTAAAGTCTCACTCGTCGGAACGGCCCAACGGCCGGGAAGACAAACCCGGTTGACAGGGAATCAGGCC
>NZ_JBFAKV010000055.1:0-20899 GCF_040655895.1 Streptomyces sp. NPDC050264 | reverse complement strand
AGTGGCAGGGCAGGGGCCGGGCAGGCGCGGCCGGATTCGGGCGATGATGGGAGGGGCGGCCGGCTCACAGGCCCCGCATGCCATGGCATGCGGGGCCCTCTTTCGCGCCGCGTCAGGAAGCCGGGACCGGGTCCGCGGAGGCCTGGCAGGTGGCGTCGACTCCCTTGACGGAGGCGGGCCGGCTGCCGTTGCGCAGATAGTCACCGACATAGGTGTTGAGGCAGGGGTTGTTGTTGGCCGACAGCGCGGCACCGACGTTGTGACCGCCCTGCTCCAGCACGAGCCGCGAGTTCGGGAAGAGGCGGTGTGTCTCCACGGCACCCGCGGTTCCGTGCGCCGTGTCGTACTGCGGCTGCACCAGCAGGACGTCCACCGAGCTGTTGCCGACGCTCTGCGGCTTCTGCGCGGGCACCGGCCAGAAGGCGCACGGCGCGTTGTACCAGGCGTTCGTCCAGGTGAGGAAGTGGTTGCCGGCGGCGTACTGGCGCGTGTAGTCGTCGTGCCAGCGGCTCCAGCTCGTCGGCTGCGCGGCGTCGGTGCACTGGACCGCGTTGGTCATCGCGTGCCGGTTCTGGTGCGGGAAGGCGGGGTCCGAGTAGTTGGCCCGCAGCGACGTCGGGTCGTTGCGCACCACCCAGTCGGAGAGGATCTGCGCCCGCGACAGCCAGGTCCAGCTGCGGTAGACGACCGGCTCGAAGACGTCGGCCCACTCGGCCGGCCCGATCTTGCCGTCGAGCGGTGTCGTGGTGAGCGCCTGCTGGCCCTGGTAGTAGTTCGCCTCGACGGCGGCCTCTGTGGTGCCCAGGTGGTAGACGGAGTCGTACTTGGCGACCCACGAGAAGAAGATCTTGGCGTTCTGCTCGGACGTGACGTTCTTGTCGAGGTTGTTCTGGTACCAGGTGCCGCTGGGCTTGACCACGCTGTCGAGCACCATCCGGCTGATCCGGCCCGGATACATCGAGGCGTAGACCGAGCCGAGGTAGGTGCCCCAGTCGGTACCGAAGTAGGTGATCTTCTGCTGGCCGAGTGCGATCCGCATCCGGTCGAGGTCGCGGGCGGCGTCCTTGGTGCTCAGGTGCTTGAGCACGTCGCCGTAGGTGTCGCCGCAGCTCTTGGCGTACGCGCGGGCCCGGTTCACCCACTCCTGCTCGGCGGCGGGGGTGCTCGGCACCGGCGAGGGCTGGGCGTGGCCCGGGTAGACGTAGTCGGTGTCGCAGACGACCGCGGGTTCGCTGGCGCCGACCCCGCGCGGGTCGAAACCGATCCAGTCGTAGGCGGCGCTGACGTCCTTGGCCAGCCCCGTGGTGCCCTGGGCGTACCGGGTGGGCAGGTCGCGGCCGATGCCGCCGGGCCACTGGCCGCGGTTGAGGATCACGACGCCCTGGTACTCGCTGTCAGGGGCGGTGTGCCGGGCTCTGGTGAGCGCGAGACTGATCTTCGTGCCGTTGGGCTTGGCGTAGTCGAGCGGCACCTGCACCGAGCCACAGTCGAGGCCCTTGAGCATGGCGCCGAGGATCGGGTCGTTCTCCGGACACGGCGACCAGGCGACGGTTGCCGTAAGCGGTTTGGCCGTCTCCGGCGCCGCGGCGGCCGGGGCGACGGCCGACCCCACGAGACCGGCCACCGCCACCGTGGTGACCCATGCGAGCTTCTTCACGTGATTCCCCTCCTGATTTCAGCCACTCGCAGCGTGACAAGGGCCTCTACATTCGCGGTCAAGAGTGGCTGGAAACCCACTGGAGCGAACGGCCTCCGGGATGCATCGTGCCGCCGGAATTCCATAGCATCGGACGAAGGCATCTCAACCCTCAGGAGCTGAAAATGGCTGACACTGCCATTCAGGGAATCAAGACCGTGTTGCATCCCGTCGCGGACGTGGCAGCGGCCAAGAAGGTCTACGCGGCCCTGCTCGGCATCGAGCCGCAGACGGACTCGGAGTACTACGTCGGCTTCGATCTCGCCGGCCAGCACATCGGTCTCGTACCGGCGGGCGCGCAGGACTTCACCTCGCCCGTCGCCTACCTGCACGTTCCCGACATCGAGGCGAAGCTGGCCGAGCTGACCGCGGCGGGCGCCACCGTCAAGAGCCCCGCCACCGAGGTCGGCGGCGGGCGTCGGGTGGCCACCGTCACCGACCTCGACGACAACGTCCTCGGCCTCATCCAGGACAGCTGACGCCGCACCCTCCTCCGCGCTCGAAGCCTCCTCGACATGAACTCGAGGAGGCTTCGAGCGTGTCCGCGCACTCTCGCCGGTACAGCCCGCTCAGTCCGCCCTCATGGAAAAGGAAGAAATCATGCTTCGAGCGTGGAATTCCGGCTGCGATGTGGTCGCATGAGAATCCTTGTCACCGGAGGAGCCGGATTCATCGGCTCGCATTACGTACGGACCATGCTCGACGGTGGATACGCGGGATTCGAGGACGCGCACATCACGGTCCTGGATCAGCTGACGTACGCGGGAAACCGTGACAACCTCCCCGCGGCGCACCCGCGGCTCACCTTCGTCCGGGGCGACATCCTCGACCGGGAGCTGCTGTCCGGCGTACTCACGGGCCAGGACGCCGTGGTGCACTTCGCGGCCGAGAGCCATGTCGACCGCTCCATCGAGAGCGGCGCCGCCTTCGTACGCACCAACGTGGAGGGCACCCAGTCGCTGCTGGAGGCCTGTCTGGCGGCCGGCGTCGAACGGGTGGTCCACGTCTCGACGGACGAGGTGTACGGGTCGATCGACGAAGGGGTGTGGACCGAGGAGTCGCCCCTGCTGCCCAACTCCCCCTACGCCGCGTCGAAGGCCGCGTCCGACCTCATCGCGCTGGCCTACGTCCGCACGCACGGACTGAACGTCTCGGTCACCCGCTGCTCCAACAATTACGGGCCCTACCAGCACCCCGAGAAGTTCATCCCGCTCGCCGTCACCCACCTCCTGGAGGGGCGCCCGGTCCCCGTCTACGGGGACGGCGGGCAGGTCCGCGAATGGCTGCACGTGGACGACCACTGCCGGGCCGTGCACCAGGTGCTGACCCGAGGCGCAGCGGGCGAGATCTATAACATCGGCGCCGGCTCGGCCGTGCCCAACCTGGAGCTCGCCCACCGGATCGCCGAACTGTGCGGTGCCGGGCCCGACATGATCCGCCACGTCACCGACCGCAAGGGCCACGACCGGCGCTACGCACTGGACCAGGGCAAGATCGAGCGCGAACTCGGGCACCGGCCGCTGACCGCGTTCGACGACGGACTGGCCCGGACCGTGGCGTGGTACCGCGACAACCCGCAGTGGTGGAAGCCGGTCAAGGAGAGCGGTGAGCGGCCGTGAGCACGACCGCAACGCTGACACCCCGCTCCCGTCCGGCGACGGCGGACCGGCTGGCCCTGTCCGCCGCCACCGCCGACGGCTCCCGCACGGCCACCCGCTCCGTGCCCGGCTGGCTGGAGTCCCACCGCGTCGCCGGCGGGACGACGGTCCGGCGGATTCCGTTCGCCGCACTCGACCACTGGTCGTTCGCGCCGGACACCGGCAACCTGCGGCACGCCAGCGGCCAGTTCTTCACCATCGAGGGCCTGCACGTCACCGAGGGCGGCACCGCGTGGCAGCAGCCCATCATCGTGCAGCCGGAGATCGGCATCCTGGGCATCCTGGCCAAGGAGTTCGACGGCGTCCTGCACTTCCTGATGCAGGCGAAGATGGAGCCCGGCAACCCCAATCTGGTGCAGCTGTCCCCCACCGTGCAGGCCACGCGCAGCAACTACACGAAGGCCCACGGCGGCGCCGCGGTGAAGTACCTGGAGCACTTCCTCGCCCCGGACAGCGACCACGTGCTCACCGACGTCCTGCAGTCCGAGCACGGCGCCTGGTTCTACCGCAAGCGCAATCGCAACATGATCGTCGAGGTCGACGCGGAAGTGGACGTGCCGGCCGACGAAGCGTTCCGCTGGCTGACCCTCGGGCAGATCGCCGAACTGCTGCGCCTGGACAACGTGGTGAACATGGACGCGCGGACCGTGCTGGCGAGCGCTCCGATCGCGCCCCCCGAGTCCCTGGCGCTCTGCTCCGATGCGAGTCTGCTGGCCTGGTTCACCGGCGAGCGGGCCCGCCACGACGTCCGGGTCCGCCGCATGCCCCTGCGGGAGACCGCCGGGTGGCACGCCGGCGAGCACGCCATCCGCCGCGCCGACGGCCGGTTCTTCGACGTGGTGGCGGTCCGCGTCGAAGGCGCGGGCCGTGAGGTGACCGGCTGGAGCCAGCCCCTCATCGAGCCGGTGCAGCCGGGCATCGTCGGTTTCGCCCACCGCGTCTTCGGCGGGGTCCCGCACGTCCTGGTGCACGCCCGCGTCGAGGGCGGCTTCCTCGACACCGCCGAACTCGCCCCGACGGTGCAGTGCGTGCCCGCCAACTACGCGGACGCGGCCATGGAACGACCGCCCTTCCTGGACGTCTTCCTCGACGCCCCGCCCGAGCGCGTCCGCTACTCGACGGTCCACTCCGAGGAGGGCGGCCGGTTCCTCAACGCCGAGAGCCGCTATCTGATCGTCGAGACCGACGAGGCCACGACACCCGCGCAGGCCCCGCCGGGGTTCCAGTGGGTCACCCCGGGCCAGCTCAACTGGCTTGCCGGGCACAGCCGTTACGTCAATGTGCAGGCCCGGACGCTGCTCGCCGTCCTCGGCACCGACGCCGCCCCGCCGGCTACCGCACCGCGCTGAGCGCACGTCCGACGGCCCTGCCCGGTGGAGCTCCACCGGGCAGGGCCGTCGGACGTGCGAGCGGGGGTACGAAGGAGTTACTGGGCCGGGGTGAGCCGCGTGGTCATCGGGGTCCACTTCTTGGGGTTGATACGCCAGTCCACCGGCTCCTGCTTGGTGGCGACGTTGACCCGGTTCCAGAGGTTGACCAGGCCTATGTGCATGACGACGGCGCCGAGCTGCACCTCGTCGAAGTGCCGGGCGGCCTCGTCCCAGACCGCGTCCGAGACCGGGTCCTCGCGACCGTCGATGCGCGTGGCCGCCTCGGCCAGGGCCAGGACGGAACGCTCGGCGTCGGTGAAGCAGGTCTGCTCCTGCCAGGTCTCGACCAGCGGCAGGCGCAGGTCCTCCTCGCCCGCCTCCTCGAACTCCCGCTTCTTCACGGGGATCTGCACCGGGCGGCCGTTGATCTGGCTCACCCGCAGGTGGATGAGGACGAGCGTCTTCAACGGCACGCCCACGCTGTTGACGGCCTTGACCAGCGCGCGCATCGGCGGCAGGACATCCGGAACGACCAGCGACGGGTTAGGCATCCGCGGCGACATCTGTTTTTCTCCTTCGCATCGGGATCGAAAAAACCCGCCCGGGGGTCGGCTTTTCTCGCATGTAGGAACTTCTGCGGCCGGCCCGCTAATTCTTTTTGTATCCGGCGGCCCGGGCAAGTGCGTGGTGAAGTCGCTTGTCGGCCGTCTGCCCGGATTCCCATTGCACGCCGACGGCGAAGGGATGGCCGGCGACCTCGAGCGCCTCGACCGTGCCGTCCTCGGCCCAGCCGGTGGCCGTGAGCCCGGCGCCGAGCCGGTCGACGGCCTGGTGGTGATGGCAGGCCGTGCCGGGCTCGGCCTCGGTCAGGATCCCGGCGATCCGGCTGTCGGGCCGGAGCTTGAGCGGGTGCCGGCCGAGGGTGAAGGACGCGGTGCGCGGCCGGTGGCCGTCGTGGCCCGTGACGTCCGACAGGTGCTGGTGGAGCGTGCCCCCGTGCAGCACGTTGAGCAGCTGCATGCCGCGGCAGATCGCCAGCACGGGCAGCTCGGCGTCGAGTGCGGCACGGACCAGGGCGAGTTCGACGCGATCCGCGTCCGGCGTCACGGCGTGGGTCGCCGGGTGCACCTCCTGGCCGTAGAGCGCCGGATCGAGGTCGGGGCCGCCGGGGACCAGCAGTCCGTCGAGGCGGCCGGCCAGGCTCTCGGCCCCGGGCAGCAGCGGGAGCAGCAGGGCCGTGCAGCCCGCCTCGGCCAGGAACGCCACGTGGGCCTGGAGCGCGAGGCTGACCACCAGATCGCTGCCCTGGAGCGTGACCGGCGCCGTCCGCGCACAGATGCCGATCACCGGCCGGTGGCCGGTCCGCGCCGGGTCGTAAGCGGCTGAATTCATGTCCACCCTCACGGGATTCGGGTTCAACTGAGGAAAGTAGGCAGATGAACTGGGCGGGTCCGCGGACAGTCACTGCCGCCAAAATATCCACGCCGTGCGGGAGCGGCCATCGTTCAGATCCGGAACGGGTCCGCGACTACTGAACGGAATAACTCTCCTGATATCACAGGCAGGTGGGGAGTTTTTGTCCCCAGAAAAACTCTCGCAGGCCATTCAACCGAGGTGACCATGATCGAGGCCAAGAACCTCACGAAACGCTACGGCGACAAGACCGCCGTGAACGACCTGTCGTTCACGGTCGAGCCCGGCCGGGTCACCGGCTTCCTGGGTCCCAACGGCGCGGGAAAGTCCACCACGATGCGCCTGCTGCTCGGCCTGGACCGGCCGGACGCCGGTGAGGCCACCATCGACGGCGTGCACTACCGCGACCTGCCGCAGCCCATGCGGGCGGTCGGCGCGCTGCTGGAGGCACGTGCCGTGCACACCGGCCGCAGCGCCTACGACCACCTGCTGTGCCTCGCCCAGACCCAGGGCTTCGGCCGGCGCCGCGTCGAAGCGGTCGTCGAGCAGGTCGGGCTGGGCGCGGTGGCCCGCAAGCGGGCCGGCGGCTTCTCCCTCGGGATGGGCCAGCGGCTCGGTATCGCCGCCGCGCTGCTGGGCGATCCGGCCGCACTGGTCCTGGACGAGCCGGTCAACGGCCTCGACCCCGAGGGCATCGTGTGGATCCGCAACCTGATGAAGTCGCTCGCCGCCGAAGGCCGCGCCGTCCTCGTCTCCAGCCACCTGATGAACGAAATGGCCGTCACCGCCGATCACTTGATCGTGATCGGCCGCGGCCGGCTGGTCGCCGACTGCTCGACCCAGGAGTTCATCGAGACCAGCACCGAGCAGTCCGTGCTGGTCAGAACCCCCGACGGCGCACAACTCGCCGACCTGCTCAGGGCCAAGGGCGCCACCGTCGCCGTCACGGCCGACGGAGACCTGGACGTCACGGGCGTCGAGGCGCCGCGGATCGCCGAAGTGGCCGCCGCCGGCGGCCTGGTCCTGCACGAACTGTCGACCCGTCGCGGATCGCTCGAGGAAGCCTTCATGGAACTGACCAAGGACGACGTCGAGTACGACGCCGTCACGCCCACCGCCGGAGGCGCGAAGTGACCGCTCTGACCGCCCCCGTCACCATGACCGAGTCGCACAGGCCGAGCTTCGGACGGCTGATGCAGTCGGAGTGGACCAAGATCCGCTCCGTGCGCTCCACGATCTGGTCGCTGGCCATCCTGGTCGTGCTCACCCTGATCTTCACGGCGCTGTTCATGAAGATGGGCATCGCCAACTGGGACAAGAGCGACGCGTCCCAGCAGGCCGCCATGCGGCTCGACCCGACCGGCACCATCCTGGGCAGCGGCATCCTGCTCAGCCAGCTCGCGATCTGCGTACTGGGCACGATGGTCATCGCCTCCGAGTACTCCACCGGCATGATCCGCGCCAGCCTGCTCGCCGTGCCCAAGCGGGTGCCGGTCCTCGCGGCCAAGGGCACCGTGTTCGCGCTGCTGGTCCTGGTCGTGGGCGAACTGACCTCCTTCGCCTCCTTCTTCATCGGCGCGCCGATCCTGCACAGCAAGGCGCCGGTCTCCCTCGGCGACCCGGGCGTGCTGCGCGCCGTCGTCGGCTGCGGTCTCTACCTGGCCCTGCTCGGGCTGTTCGCGCTCGCCATCGGCGCCATCATCCGGCACACGGCGGCGAGCATCACGGGCGTCGTCGGCTTCGTGCTGGTGATCGCCCCGATGGCCGAGCTCCTGCCGGGCAGCGTCGGCAAGCACATCCACGCCTATCTCCCCACGGAGGCCGGCTATCTGATCACCCAGCAGCACTCGCGTTCGGGCGATGTGCTGGGCCCGTGGCAGGGCCTCGGGGTGCTCGCTCTGTGGACGGCCGCCCTGCTGGTCGTCGCCGCCGTACTGCTGCAGCGCCGCGACGCGTGACCTCTGCGCCTGTCGGGGGCGTGTGCCGCGTGCGGCACACGCCCCCGACAGGCGCTTTCGAGAGAACGTCGACTTGCGCTCCACTGCAGCTAAAGACCCTCCTGGGACGCTCGACGGCAGCGGCAGCAGAGAGGGAGTAACGAGAATGGCTCAGAGCAGCGCGCACGCCGTCTTGATCACGAGTGCATTCAACCCCGCCCGGATGGAGGGCATCGACTCCTCCCACCGCAGCGAATTCGATCTCAAGAACTTCGAGCAACTGCCGGCGCGCGACGTTCCCCTCAGCGCGCTGTCGCCCGGCGTGTCCCTGCGCCAGGGCGGTACGGACGCCGCCCACATCCAGCTGCTCGTCGACGCCGCGGGCACCGCCGAACTGCCCCCCGTCCTCGTACAGGTGGACGGCTGTCGCATCATCGACGGGCTGCACCGCCTGGAGGCCGCCCGACTGCGCGGTGACGCCAGCATCAGGGCCCGCTTCGTGGACTGCTCGAACTCCGAAGCCCTCGTCATCGCCATGAAGGCGAACGGTACGCACGGCCTGCCGCTGTGCAAGGCCGACCGGCTGGCCGGCGCCCAGCGGGTGCTGAGCTCCCACCCCGACTGGTCCGACCGCGCCATCGCCGGCATCACCGGCCTGAGCGCCAAGACGGTCGCCTCGCTGCGCGACCGGTCCGGTGCCACCGTGCCGGTCGACGGAAAGCGCATCGGCCAGGACGGCAGACGGCGGCCCGTGGACGCGGGCGAGGGCCGGCGCCGCGCCGCCGAGTACATCGCGGCGCACCCCGAGGCCCCGCTGCGCCAGGTCGCCCGGGACACGGACGTGTCGCTCGGCACGGTCCACGACGTGAGCGCCCGGCTGCGGCGCGGCGAGGCCCCCGAGCGCGACGGGCGCCAGTCGGCCCTCGCCCGGTCCCCGCACATCCGTCCGGTGGAGTCCGTGCCGGCCGGCCACCTCGTGGAGCGGACCGGCCCGGTCACCGACGGGCCCCAGCGCGCGCCGCTGCGCGTGGCACCCGCAGAGACGGCCCCGCCGCAGCGCAGGAACCACACCGACACGCCGCCCACCTGGGCGACCGTCGCGGCCAAGATGGCCGCCGACCCCGCCGTCCGCTACACCGCGGGCGGCCGCGAGTTCCTGCGGTGGATGCAGCTGCACGCCAACGAGCCCGCGGACGACTGGCGCGGGTTCGTCGACGCGGTGCCGCTGCACTGGCTCGGGGTCATCGCTCCGATCGCCGAGCACATCGGCCGGGAGTGGAGCCTGCTGGCCGAGCGGCTGCGGACCAAGCAGGAACTGTGCCGCACTCCCCCGCAGTCACGTCCGTGACAGCACCGGCGCCGGCCGCAGCCGCGCCACGGCCGCTCCCGGGTCGACCGAGGCGCACCCGGGGTGCGCCATGACGGTCCTCGGGGGTACGAGTTCGGGCAGGGCCAGCAGCACCGGCAGGTCGGTCGCGACCGGGCGGCGCAGGCGGACGGCCGCGCTGGTGACGGTCTGCGCGCTCACCGGCACGCGGCCCGCGGTGTGTGCCGCGACGAGCGTGGTGCGGCGCGTCCGTTCCTCGGGGCCGATGCCGGCGGCGACCGCCACGGCCAGCAGGTACTGGCCGCCTTCGGGCACGTTCTGCAGCGAGTAGCAGGACGGACGGCCGCCGGGCACGTCGACGACGGCCCAGGCGTGGCACGGATGCTGGACCACCGGGGTGTCGAAGGCGCCCAGGAAGACGCGTGCGTTCCCGTGCCCCGGCGGCAGGCTGATCGTCCCCGCGACGGTGCCGTACCCACCGGACGGTGTGCTGTCGGGTGCGGGTACGCCGTCCCACAGGCGCCGCCGCAGCCGGCCGGGAGGCACGCCGACGGCGGCCGTGAAGGCGTTCGTGAACGAACCCAGGCTGTTGTACCCGACGGCGATGGACACGTCGGTGACGCTCATCGAGGTGTCCTCGAGCAGCCGCCTGGCCTCGTGTATGCGGACAGCGGCCAGGAACTTCCCCGGACTTGTGCCGGTCTCCTCCTTGAAGACGCGCGTGAAGTAGAAACGGCTCAGCAGCGCCTGGTCGGCGATCCGCGCGATGGTCAGCGGTTCGCCGTACCGCTCGCGCATGTACTGGATGGCCCGTTGCACGGCGTTGTCCATCACGCACCTCACAGAGTCTCGATCCACTCAGCAGAGTGCCGCGCCGGGATCGTGATCAGCTCGAGCTTCGCTCGGGAACGGGCACAGAACACGTCCAGGAGGTGCCGCGCGGCCGTGGTACCCGGTCAGAATTCGAGAAGCCCCGACGGTGATGCCACCCCTACCGTGGTCATCGTGGATCCGACCGCCGTTGTGCCCGTGCCGCCCGAGTGAGAGGAGCCCGCCCGTGTGTCCCCCCGCACTGCGCCACGCTCTGTTCGCCCAGCACCTGCGCGACCTGACCCGGCTGCGCCGCGTCCGGGACCGTATCGACCGGGAGGACGCGCGGCCGCTCGACGTCGAGGCGCTCGCCCGGTCGGCGGACATGCCGGCGGAGGAGCTGTGCCGCCGGTTCCGCCGCGCGTACGGGCGGTCTCCGGACGCGTATGTGCAGGCACGCCGCCTCCACCACGCCGTCCGCCTCGCGGCGACGGCCGCCGGATTGAGCAGGAATGAAGAAGCCGTGGCGAACGCGGCGCAACTAGCGTGAACGACATGACCTCCATCGCATCCGTCACTCTCGAGGTGGCCGACCCCACGGCCGCCGCCCCGTTCTACGCCGCCGCCTTCGGGCTCGATTCCTCGGTGCTGCGCCTGCGGCCGTCCGAGGCGCCGTCGGAGGGTTTCCGCGGGTTCACGCTGGCCCTGACCGTGTCCCAGCCGGCCGACGTCGACAGCTTCGTCGAGTCCGCGCTCGCCGCCGGCGCCACCACGCTCAAGCCCGCCACCAAGTCCCTGTGGGGGTACGGCGGTGTCCTCAAGGCCCCCGACGGGACCATCTGGAAGGTCGCGACCTCCAAGAAGAAGGACAGCGGTCCGGCCACCCGCAAGATCGACGAGATCGTGCTGCTGCTCGGCGTCGAGGACGTGAAGGCGAGCAAGCAGTTCTACGTCGAGCAGGGCCTGAGCGTGGGCAAGAGCTTCGGCGGCAAGTACGCGGAGTTCACCGCCGACGCCTCCAGCCCCGTCAAGCTGGCCCTCTACAAGCGCCGCGGCCTGGCCAAGGACCTCGGCGTCGAGGACGACGGCTCCGGATCGCACCGCATCGTCCTCGGCAGCACCGCCGGGTCCTTCACCGACCCCGACGGCTTCGCGTGGGAGGCCACCACGCTGACGTCCGCGTCCACCGACTCCTGACCCCTGTTCCCTGCGTGCACCGCACGCAACATCTCTGTGAGAGAGGACATCCGACATGGCGAGCGCCAAGAAGACGGCCGAGCGGAGCGAAGGCTTCACCGCCGAGGAACGCGAGGCGATGAAGGACCGTGCCAAGGAGGTGAAGTCGGCACGCGGCGCACGCGGGTCCAAGGTGGACACCGAGAAGGAACTGCTCGCGAAGATCGCCGAGATGTCGGACGCGGACCGGGTCCTCGCCGAGCGGATCCACGAGATCGTGACGACCGCCGCCCCGGACCTCACGCCGAAGCTCTGGTACGGCATGCCCGCCTACGCCAAGGACGGCAAGGTGCTGTGCCACTTCCAGAGCGCGGCGAAGTTCAAGTCGAAGTACGCCACGCTCGGCTTCAGCGACCAGGCCGCGCTCGACGAGGGAAACGTGTGGCCGACCTCGTTCGCCCTCACCAAGCTGACGGCCGCCGACGAGAAGCGGATCAGCGCGCTGGTGAAGCAGGCGGTCAGCTGAGGGCCTGCGTCATGTCCCCGGCCGGGGACATGACGCAGGCCCTCAGGGCCTGCGTCGGTGCAGCAGTCGCACGAGGTCGCCGGCCCGGGGATGGGCCAGCAGTTCGTCCAGGCGCAGGGCCGCGCCCGAGCGCCGGTTGAGTTCGTGCAACAGGCGTACGGCCAGCAGCGGATGGGCTCCCGCCTCGACGGCATGGGCGGCGGGGTCGTGCACGGCCGAGCCGAAGACGGCCCGCCACGCCTCCCGCACCAGCCGGGTCTGCGGCACGTCGGGCCAGGCCGCCGCTCCCCCGCGTCCGGCGGCACCGGGCGCACGGTCGGCCACGCGCGGCAGCTCGGCATCCGGCACCCCGGCGAGGACGTCGCCGACGGTCGTCGACTCATCGGCCGTGGCGGGGAGTTCGCGCAGCAGCCGGGCGCACAGCTCCACGAGCCTGCGCGCGTCGGTGTCCGTGATCCGGCCGCGGTCGTGGACCGCGGTCAGCAGCAGCCCCTCGCCCTCGGCCGTGGCCAGCAGGGTGACGGGGAGAGCGTTCGCCGGACCGGAGCGCGCCGCGGGATCGACGCGGATGTCCTGGGCGGCGAGGGCGGCGGTGAGGGTCCCGGAGAGCTGCGCGGGGTTCTCGAAGGCGATGAGGCTGTCGAAGAGTTTCTCGTCGGCGCGGCGCCCGCTCCACTCGTGGATCTGGTCGGCGGACACCCATTCGTAGGACGCCATGTCCAGTGTCCGGTCCCGGAGTTCGGCCAGCAGCCGGGGCAGCGGGTGCCGGGGGTCGACCCGGACGACCATGGGCAGGGTGTTCAGCAGCAGTCCCGGCAGGCGTTCCACGGCGTCCAGGGCGATACCGCGGCCGGAGACGACGACACCGAAGCCGACGGGGGCGGGCCCGTCGGCGCCGCTCGCCCGGTACAGCAGCAGTGCCCACACGGCCTGCAGCGCGATGGACTCGGTGACCGCCCACCCGGTCGACCAGGCACGCAGCCGGCCGGCCTCGTCGCGGTCGAGGAGTGCCCGGGCGCGGCCCCTGCCCGGCAGACCCGTGGCACAGGCCCGCAGGCCCGGCCGGATCCGTGGCGCGGCGGGCGGCAGGGCCGCCGACCAGAACGCGCGGGCCGGCGCGGTGTCCTGGGCCGCCAGCCAGCTCGCGTGGTCGCGGAAGTCGGGGCGCCGTTCGCCGCCCGGCAGCCGGCCGTCGGCGAGATAGGCGCGGTAGAACTCCTGCAGCAGGACGGAGACGCTCCAGCTGTCCAGCAGTACGTGGTGGAAGGTGATCAGGACCCGGGTCGACGGCGTACCGGCCGTGCCGGCCTCGTCGATGGGGTCCGCGTCGTCCGCATCATCCGCGTCGTCCACGCCGTCCAGGAGGGTGGCGCGCAACAGGCCGGGCACGCCCAGGTCGAAGCCGCGCAGCCGGTCGCGCTCCAGCAGCGTCTCCCAGTCGGCGGTGTCCCGGGGGTGCCTGGTCACTTCGACGCATACGTGATCGTGCACGACGACCTGCGGTGTCCCGTTCCAGTCGAACGCGGCCCGCAGCACGCTCTCGCAGTCGAAGACGGACTGCCAGGCGGCCGTGAACCGGTCGGTGTCGAGGGGACCGTGCCAGTGCCAGAACAGCTGCTCCACATAGCGGCCGGTGCCGCGGTGGGCCAGCGCGTCGAGCAGCAGGCCGTGCTGGTGGGGAGTGACCGGTACCGGCCGCGCGGCGGCGCCGGGCGGCGCGTCCTGGCTGCCGGCCCCCGCGGCCGGGCCGAAGACGTGGGCTCCGATGGCGCGGGGCGCGGCGCCCGGCCTCTCGCCGTGGTCGTAGGCGTCGAGCAGATCGGCCAGGAGCAGGCCTGCCGACTCGCCCTCGACGACGACGCGATGGACGACGAGCAGCAGCGTGTGGTGCTCGGGCCGGTGGCCGATCAGCACGGCGCGCAGCATTCCGGTGCGGTGCGGGTCGGGCTCCTTGCGTGCCTCGGCCAGCAGGGCCGACGAGGGCGCGTGTCCCGGTTCGCCGGCCGTGCGGCGTTCCAGGACGGGGGTGCGCGCGGGGTCGATGTCGAGGCAGGGCACCGCGTCCGCGCCCTGCCGTATCCGCGCGGTGAGCGTCGGATGGCGTGCGACGAGCCGGGCGAGCGCCTCCTCCAGGGCGGGCACGTCCAGCGGGCCGCGCAGGTCGATGGCGAACGGCACGGTGCGGGACGTGCTCCGGGAGTCCGTGCGGGAACGACGCAGCAGAGCGATCTGACGTTCGGTCAGGGGTCGGGTGCCCGCCTTGTCCGTCCCGGGGCCGGCGGTCGCGGCGGGCGGCGAGCCGTGGGGCTGGAACTCGGTCATCGGATCTCTCCTGGGTCAGCATCCGAGGCGTGAGTCCTCCGGGCACACCTCGGCATCGGCATCGGCACCGTCCGTATACGAGTGTGCGGCGCATTGCTGACACCGTGCTGACGTGCGGACTTCACCCCGAGCGACCGTCGAGGGACCCCCGAGCGCGCCTTGAGCGGCGGGGCGGCCGCGGCCGCGTCACGGCGGCTCGGGGAACGGCGTCATCGCCGCCGCGAAGCCCGCGTCGAGCGTGCTGCCCGCCGGCACGTCGTGGTCCGTGTCGAGCCCCTCGTCGTGGCAGGCGGTACTGAGGAGGTAGCGGCCCAGAACGTGGTGGGTGGCGAAGCCCCACTCGGAGTCGAAGGCCGCTGTCCCGTCCCGGGAGAGCAGCCGGTCGCCGTGCGGCCCGAAGCCGAACTCCGTGAAACGCAACCGCATCCCCTGCCCGAGCGCCTTGGTGTAGGCCTCCTTCAGCGTCCACAGCCGGAGCGTCCGCGCGGCCTGTTCGTCCTGCGGCAGCGGGGCCAGCGCGGCCGCCTCCGCGGGGGTGCACATCTGCGGCTGCAAGACCTCGACGCTCATCCTGCGGTCGGTCGGCTCCGCGTCCACGCCGATGCGTCCGTCCTTGCTGAGTCCTACGGCCATCAGCTCGCCGGTGTGCGTCAGGCTCAGGTCGATCTGGTCGAAGCCGCGCAGGAACGGACGGCCGCCGAGCCGGTAGGAGACCTCCAGCAGTTCGGGCCGGGTCTGCAGGGCCGCCGCGGCGGTGTACTTCATCAGCAGGCGTGAGGCCGCGAACCGGTAGCGCACCGCCGGATCGGGGATACGGCGCCAGCGGCTCCAGTCCCGGCGCCCGAGGAGGCGGCGCAGCCGGGGTTCGGTCACGGTGGCGGGCAGCCACTCGCCCCAGGTGGTGTGCACGACCGCGTTGCCGTGGCGTCTGAGCTGGTCGTGCACCCGGGGCCAGGGCCCGGTGGGCAGGACATGGATGGGCTCGCCGATCACCGGCTGCTGCATGGTGGCTCCGTTCTAGCCCGCGAGGTGCATGTCGTACAGGTCGAAGCTGCGGTTCCCGGCGAACCTCGTGAGCAGTTCCGCCAGGACGGACCGGGTGACGCCGTCGGGCAGTTCGGGCCCCGCGACGCCGAGCCTGCGCAGGATCCGGGAGAGGGCCAGCACCGGCCAGGCCGGCTGGGCGAGGAAGGTGTCCCGGCCGTCCTGGCCCTCCCACGCGCCCAGGCAGGCGGCCGCGCCGGCGACGAGGACGTAGCGGTCCACCAGGGCGCAGGCCCGGGGGTCGGCCAGCGTGTCCCGCACCGAGGCGGGCAACGCGCCGCACCGGACCCGCAGCGCCCGGGCCTCCTGGACGAAGGCGGCGGCGAGATCGGCGAGGGCGGCCCACAGCGGGCCGGTGGATCTGCGCGGCGCGAGCCGGCCGGCGGCCGCGACGAGTGCCGCGTGCAGCAGGTCGTCACCGCCCGACAGGGACAGCTTCCGGTAGTCCAGGTCCGGCAGTGGTGCGAACAGCCGGAACAACTGCGCGGGGGGCTCCGGCGCGGCGAACCAGGAGGTGCGGGCGAGGGAGCGCAGCCGGGGTACGAGCACGGCCTGGCAGGCGGCGCGGCCGGCGTGGCCGAGACCGGCGACGGGCAGGTCACGGCCGAGTTTGCGGAAGCCGCCGTAACGGGATCCGTGGTCGTAGCCGTGGGCGCCGAGAACGGTGGCGAGTTCCTCGAGGTTCTCGCGCAGCACGTCCTGGGTGGTCAGTTTGACGGCGGCGGCCGCCAGGTGGGCGCTGTCGGGCACCAGGCTCAGCGCGCGCAGTCCCGTCACCGCCATGCTGTCGCAGGCCAGCAGATCGGCGAAGACACCGGCGAGCACGGTGTGATGGCGCCGCGCGGGCTGCCCGCCCCGGCGTCCCGTGGTCGCCGCCCGCACCGCGAGGCGCAGGGCGCTGTCGGCCCCGGCGACCAGCGTGGCGGGGATCAGGCAGCGGTTGACCATGAAGGTGCGCAGCGCCAGTGGCACGCCGTCGCCGGGGTCGCCGACGAGGGCGTCGCCGGGCACGTGGCAGTCGGTGAACTCCAGCCCCGCGAAGGAGTTGCCGCGCATCCCGGGCACGGGGACCCGCGGCAGTGGGCGCACGGCGCCCGCCGGCAGTCGCTCGCGGTCGAGCAGCAGCACGGAGTGGTTGCGCGGGCCCGGCCCGGTGCCGGTGCGGGCGTACATGACGAGCAGGCCCGCCCGCTCGGCGTTGATGATGACGTCCTTGCGTCCCTCGACCCGGAAGCCGTCGCGGGCGCGGCGGGCCGTGAACTCGTCGCGCAGGATGGCGTTGGCGTGGGTCAGTTCGTGGTGCAGGTGGGTGACGCGCCCGCCGCCTCCGGCCAGCAGGTGCCGGGCCGTGCGGCCCTGCTGCTCCGCGTCGCCCGCCGCCCAGACGGCGGACGCGCCGAACAGCGCGGTGAGCCCGTACCCGAAGCCCAGGGCGACATCGCGCCGGAACACCGGCCGCAGCACCCGGGCGAGCGTGTCGGGGCGGCCGAGCCGGCCGCCGAGTGCGCGGGGGACGAACTCGGCGGTCAGCCCCGCGTCGGTGAGCAGCTGCTCGGTGGCCTCGGGGGTGGCCCGGCGCTCGTCGGCCTCCAGCAGGGGGCGGTGGCCGTGCGGGTTGGCCGGGTCGGCCGGGTCGCCGAGGAGTTCCTCGAGCCACGCGGCGCGGCCGGCGGCGTCGGCCGGTGCGTTCGCGGCGGCGGACGCGCGGGGTGCCGGGGGGGCCGTCACAGGATCGTGACCGCGCTCTCCGCGTGCGCCTTGGCGAGACGGAGTGTCGCGGTGCTGTTGTGTCCCAGCGCCTGCCGGACGTACCGGCGGGCGGCGGCCACGTCCGCGTCCGGGCCCAGCACCTCGGTGATCTTCTCCTCGCGCAGCACGACGCTGTGCTGGGCGAGGACGGTGACTCCTCTCTCGTCGGGCACGACGGACCATTCGCCGGTGTGCGCCGCCATCAGCGGCGGGGTGGCCGTCTGCTTGTGGACGATGCGTCCGGCGTGCGGGAAGCAGATCCGCACGGACTCGGTGGTGTGCTCGCGGCCGTCGCCGGTACGGGTGTCCATCGACATCACCTGGACGCCCGGCTCGGGTTCGGTGTGGTCCAGGCGCCTCACGTGCGGCACCCGCTCGGGCCAGTCACCGATCCGGTAGAGGAAGTCGTGGACCAGCTCCGCGGGGCCGTTGACGCGTACCGCGTCCTCGAAGGAGAGCACGAGGGCGTCGAGGCGGCCCCACCGTTCGGCGAGCAGGCGCAGATTCTCCAGCTCCGCGCGGCTGTTGGTGTCGGTGGCCCGTTCGAGCCAGGCCACGTGGTCCGGGTCGTCGTCGGCCACCGTGAACTCGTGCAGCAGTGTCAGCCGGGAGCGGTCGGCGCCCAGGGGGTCGACGGTCCAGGTGCCGCCCATGGACGACGCCGGGGAGGCGGGCAGTTCCTGCCGGAACTCGACGCGCCGCAGCCCGGCGTCGAGGGTGCGGCGCGAAGTCCAGGACTTGATCCGGCCGTTGGCGGTCACCCACATGCGCAGCCGTTCGTACGAGCCGTCGAACTCGAGCTGTTCCACATGGATGCAGGGGGGGAAGAACAGCGGCCAGCGGACGGCGTCGCAGATCAGCCCGTAGACCACTCCCGCCGGCGCATCCACGCTCACCTGGTGCGTCGTTCGGTGCACTCGCTCAGCGGACATGTCGCAGTCCTCGCTTTCCGGATCGGGGTGACGCTCGGGGCCCGTGGATCAGAAGTTGCCCAGGCCACCGCAGACGTTGAGAGCCTGCGCCGTGATGGAGGCGGCGAGCTCGGTCGTCAGATAGCCGACCAGGCCCGCGACCTCCTCGGGGGTGGAGTAGCGGCCCAGCGGGATCTTGGCCTCGAACTGCTCGAGGACCTGCTCCTGTGTGGTGCCCCAGGCGTTCGCGTAGCCCTGACGCACCCGCTCGGCCATCGGCGTCTCGACGTAGCCGGGGCAGACCGCGTTGACGGTCACCCCGCTGGGGGCTAGCTCCTTGCCGAGCGCCTTGGTGAACCCGACCACTCCGTGCTTGGAGGCGGAGTAGGGGGCGCCGAGCAGGACGCCCTGCTTGCCCGCGGTCGAGGCGATGTTGATGACACGGCCGCCCACGGCGTCGGCGAGGCCGCCGTTCTTCAGGGCCTCACGCGTCACGAGGAACACGCTGTGCAGGTTGGTGGCGATGACGTCGTACCAGAGCTCGTCGGCGATGTCGGCGGTCGGGCCGCCGCCGCTGCGCCCGGCGTTGTTGACGAGGACGGTGATCGGGCCGAAGGCGTCGACCGCGGCGCGCACGAGCGCCGCGGCGGACTCGGCCGAGCGCACGTCGGCGACGGTCCCCTCGACCTGCAGGCCCTCTTCCCGCAGATCCTCCACGGTCTGCTTGACCTGTTCCTCGCTGCGCGCGCAGAGGAAGACGCGGTGGCCGCGGCGGCCGAGGTCGCGGGCGACGGCCAGTCCGATGCCGCTCGTCGCGCCGGTGACCAGGGCCACCGGCCCGGCGGAGGACCGTGAAGCGGAAGCTGACGTCATCGTGGGGACTCCATTTCCTTAAGGCCGGTTGGTCTCGTGGTCCTGACCGTGTCCTGAACTGCTCGAAGTCCGCCTGAGGGGCGCTCGAGCGGCGGCGGCTCGACGCGGGTGCGAAAGCGCCTCGACCCGGAGTGCGGAAGGTGGGGGCGGACGCCGGAGCCGGCGCCGCACGAACACAGTGGAGCGGACATGCGCACACCGACCGAAGTCGCCCCGGACGCCGCCGCGTTCGCCGTCCTGTACACGCAGGTGCAGCAGTTCTACGCGCACCAGATGCAGCTCTTCGACGGTGGGGCCGCACAGCAGTGGGCCCGCACGTTCACCGAGGACGCCGTCTTCGACGTACCGGCGTCGGCCGGGCCCGTCCACGGGCGCGCCGCGCTGGCCGCCTCGCTCGACGCGGCGGCCGCCCGGGCGGCGCGGACCGGCGTGCGGTACCGGCACGTCATGGGGATGCCCGATGTGGCCCAACGCCCGGACGGGGGTTGGGACGTGCGCAGTTACACGATCGTCCACGCGTCGACGATCGGCGGCGTCTCGCGCGTGCACCGGGTGTGCGTGTGCGAGGACGTGCTGGTGTGCGGCGCGGACGGGCGACTGCTGGTGTCACATCGCAGGGTCACCCGGGACGACCTCCCTTAGCGCTTTCCGGGAAGAGGCCCTCAGGCCTGGCAGCAGAGGGTTCCGCCGTTGAACTCGATCATTTCGTCGAGGGCGGCGTGCTTCTCCTCGACGGGCAGCGGGGCGTCGGCGGGCAGGCCTTCGAGTTCGGCGTACGCGCGCCTGAGGTTGGCGGAGAGCCGCTCGGGGTCGACGAGGTGCGCGTAGGGGCCCAACTCCGCCCGCCGTGCCGTCTGCAGTGCGCTCAGTCCGGCGCGCAGGCCCTGCTCGGCGAGGCGGCGCACCAGGCGCACGTAGCCCTCGACGGCGTCGAACACTTCGGGGCCGCAGACGGGTCCGTGCCCGGGCACGACGGTGGTCGCGCCGAAGGCGCGCAGCCGCTCCAGCGCGGCGAGCGAGCCGGCGAGCGAGCCCATGAGGAAGAACGGGGTGACGCCGTTCATGGCGAGGTCCCCGGTGAACAGCACACGGCTCTCGGGCAGCCAGACGATCGTGTCGTTGGAGGTGTGGGCCGGGCCGACGTGCTCGATCTCCGCCCGGACGGTACCGATGTGGAGGGTCAGGCGGTCGCGGTAGGTCACCGTGGGCGGCGCGAGTTCGATGCCGCCCCAGCGCACGTCCGGCCACATGCCGGTCAGGTGGAGTCCGGCCGCCGTCATCTCCGTACGGGTGCGCTCGTGGCCGATGACGACGGCCTCGGGGAAGACGAAGTTGCCGAAGGCGTGGTCGCCGTGGAAGTGCGAGGTGACGATCGTGCGCGGTGCGCGCGGGTTCAGCCGCAGGGCGGTGGAGCGCAGGTGGCGGGCCCGGGTCTCGGTGGCGGCGGTGTCGATCAGGGCGCTCTCGCCGTCGCGGACGATGATGCCGGCGTTGTTGAGGCACCAGCCCCCGGGCAACTGGACGTAGGCGTGCACGCCTTCGGCGATCTCGACGGCCCGGCCCGGCGGAGCGGGCGTGCTCACGGGACGGACGGTGGGGCTGGGGCGCACGGCCGGTCTCCTCACGCGGTCGGTGGTGCCGGTGACTTTCGCGGGTGGCCCTCGCGGCCCGGTGGACCGCGTCCGATGCCGCCGTGCGCGAGTACGCCTCGACCGGTGGTCCACCACGCTCCCGGACCGTGACGGCCTGAGCCGTCCGAGAGAAGGAGGCCCCATGGCCGGGCTACGTCGTTGGCCGTCGCGTCTGCTGCGGCAGATCTGGTCCGGGCTGGTCGCCCAGGGGACGCATCAGGTGGCCGGTGAGATGCGCCGCGCGCGCGTACCGGCCGTGGTGCTGGAGCGGCCGCCCGCCGGTCATCCGGAGCGGCTGTGTCCCGAGGTGCCGCTCAGTTCACTGGAGTTGACGCTGATCCGGGCAGTGGACGTGCGCCTGCGCTCGCGCGGCGAGGGCTGAGGCGGGCCGGGCCCCGGTGCATCGAGGCCACCGGCTCCAGCGACAAGCTCGAAGCGATGCTCAAGATGCTGGAA
>NZ_JBFAKV010000054.1:0-22655 GCF_040655895.1 Streptomyces sp. NPDC050264 | reverse complement strand
ATCTCAGCGAGCATCCGGTTCAGCTTCACGCTCGGAGCCGCCATCTCGGCAAGCACCGCGTTCGCCCTACTCCGAGCCATGGCAACTTCACCCACGAATCGCTTGCGGCTGACGGGGGCTCGATCCGAACTCTGGTTGGCCCCGGTCAAGCGTGCCAACGCTTCGCTGTACGGGATGCACTCACAGCGGGAAAGCTGACGGGCCTTCTTCTTGAGGGAGTTGTTGCCCTTCTTGGGCATAGCTCTTCCAAATCTCAGCAAGCCCCACGTACTCGCCGGACTTAGGCTGATGCCTGGGCGAGATTCCGAGCGTGGGCCCTGAGGGCCTTGACCGTCGATGCTGCTTGCGACGTGGGCGCAGGCTGCTGCGGATCGGCGTACACGACTTGCCGTGAAAAAGAGAATACAGGAACACGTCAAGTCGGCGTCAACTACCAATCTTGAAAAGCGTCGTGGCGCGAGTCACCGTGGGTTCAAATCCCACACCCACCGCGCAGGTTGAAGGCCCCTGACCAGGAAAAACGGTCGGGGGCCTCGTCGTGCTCGCTGCCCGTTGGTGACCGTGGTTCCCCGTGAGTTCCCGGTCTGTCGGGCACGGATGGGGCACGGCCTACGCGGGAGGGGCGCCCTGGTCGTTTGGATTCCCTTGGCTGGCAGGTGGAGGTTCGACGGGTGGCGGTGACCGTCGTAGTAGGGCCGGGATGTTCAAGAAGGTCAACTTGATGAGATCCACAAAACGCTGCTCGCCCAACCTGTCATCGTGGCGAAGCTGGAACGCACCAACCGTCCCAACTCCTAGAAGCGAGCCGACGATAACGATGGGGACAGTCCACGGAGGGGCCAGACGACCGGCGCTGATCGCGGCGGCCGTACTCACCACGATGGCAACAAGGTAGAACGATCCGCTGAGCCAGGGGCCGCTAGGTTGGGCTCTCGCTTGCTGTGACACTTCATGGTGGGCGCGCAGGACATCCTCAACGCGCGCACCGCTTATCTGGCGGACTCTTCCGCGTCTGTCGATCCTGAAGTTGCAGTTCTCGGCACCGCAGACGCCACGTCGATTCCGCTCAAGAGCTGGGCCTCTGGGATGGCGAGAGGCTGCCTTCTCATGCCCGTGGCAAAAGCGGGGTGGCTCGTCGTTATTTGGGCGTCGCCATGGCATAGACCCATGGTGCCCAGTCCTTCGATCTAGCGGACTGGTGTTGCAGATATTGCCTGGGAAGCCGTCTCTTGACCGTAATGGACGTCCGGCGCCGTGGGCTCATCGCCGCCTGCTAACTCATGGTGGTGCCAGACGGGATGATTGTGAACATCGCGCTCCCGCACATACCTACCTCCTCCACCCACCACTCTCCCCAGCTCCCATCCCGTCCGCCGTCGACCCACACGTCTGTGGAGCGGGCGTGGTTCATGGCGTCCAGGTGGAGCGCGCCACTGTACGAACGACCTGGACGCCATGGGCCGCGTCTGCTCGGCTCTGCCTGGGGCGATGGTGGACGGGATGGGAGCCCACCGCGCTCACCACGATGTGCCCGCGGCCGGGAACGGCGCCCCCTCCCACCCGGTGCCGGCCGATCCCCCGCCGGAGGCATCGTCCTTGACCGGTGGCCGCGTAGGTCGGGTGCTCGACTCATGACCTCCGGGCCTATCCACAGTGGGCGGGCGTCGGCGCAGCGGGGCGGAGCGGGCCGAAGGCAGGAGCGGCGCCCCAGCGGAGCCGGGAAGCCCGCCCGGCGGAGCGGAGCGCAGCCGGGTGCTTGATGAGGTAGAGAAACTCGTAACAGCTCTTGGCCGGTATCGGGCTTGGGACTGATGAGGTCTCCGTGGTCGTCTGGGTGAAGGCTCGCGACTTGGGGGTGGAATGGCTTCTGTGCAAGGGGACTTGGCGCGGAACCGTCCTGGTGACGCGGTGCGGAGGAAGATCCGGGAGCTGCAACCGAATGCCCTGAGGCGGTGGCTCGGTCGCTGGTTCCGTGGCTCAGAGATCTGGTCCTGGGCGAACGGACTGGTGGGTGAGCAAGTGACCGGTCGCAAATTGGACAGGCTGAAGCGTCACGGCTGGTTCATTTTGCATGCCGTGCAGTGGGCCAGCGGCGCCGATATCGATCACCTCATCATCGGACCTGCCGGGGTCTTCACCATCAACAGCAAGCGTCACAAAAGGAAAACTGTCTGGTACGGGGATCGTGCGATCACGGTTAACGGATCCTCGACCCAGCACATTGGCATCAGTCAGGCGGAGGCACGTCGCGTCGCGCGGGTGTTGTCCCAAGCCTGTAGATTCCCTGTCCCCGTCCGACCGGCGATCTCAGTCGTGCACGCGGCCAAAGTCACCGTCAAGGGCGCCGCTCCGCCAGTGCTGGTGCTGCCCGCGGAAGACCTGGGCAGGGTGCTGACTGGCCTGTCACCGGTTCTCCCACCAGGCCAGGCCGCGCGGATCTACGAAGTTGCTCGTGATCCTCGGACCTGGGCCTGACCGAGTTTGTCGCGCTGGATCATCCCAAGGCGTCCGTGCGTTCCGCGAGTGCTCGTAGGTCGTCGGAGACCGCGCGTCCGGCTACGAGGATCAGTTCCCTGATCACGTCGCGAGACGCGATGTGCGTGCGGATCATCTCCGGGGCCAGCTCCTCCGCCGCGAGCAGGTAGCTCAAAGCATCGCCGAAGTGGCGGCGCTGGGCGTGGGCCCGCCCGAGATCCATCAGGAGTCGTGCCCGACGCTCCACGGACAGGCTGCTCGCATCCAGGTTCTCCCCGATGTCGAGAGCTTCCCCGGCGTCGCCTAGGTCGACGGCTGTGGATACGGCCTGGATCTCGACATTCGTGGGCCCGAACTCCAAGTTGAAGTCGTTCCGGTCTTCTCCGAGCCGGGCGGCAACCTCCCGAGCCTTGATGATCTGCGTGCGCGCAGTCGTACGCTCGCCGGCCCGCGCGTGGATGAGCGCGAGCATCAGATGGAGCGATCCCAGCACGGAGAGGTGTTGGGGCGTCGGCTCGTGGTCCGTCACGTACCGCTGAAGTGCGTTGACCGCCATGGTCGTTGCGTGCTCGGCCTGATCGAGGTGCTTGAGCCGTACGAACGCGTGAGCCAGGCGGTAGATGCCGGCGAAGACTCCGAGCGGTTCGCCGGACAGCTCTGCTTCTCGGATGGCGCGATCGGCGGCCACCCAGGCTGCATCTGCCTCGTTCTGCCGAACGAAGGCGGCGGCGAGCGCTTGATAGGTGCGGGCATTCAGACCGTGCAGTTCGGCTCGGAACTCTTGGGGCGCGACCCTGGTCGCTCGCTCAAGCCGTGGCAGCAGCGGGCCGAGGGCGGCGCTCAGTTCTGCGAACTGGTCTGTGTGTGTCAGGTCCCAGATGCGTTCGGCCGCCGCTCGGAGGTCGTCCATGGTGGCGGGGCGGAAGTCCGCTCGGGGAGTGAGCAGGACGTCCACTGCGGGGTGTCCGGAGAGGATCAAGCGCGCTTGATCGAGATCGTTGGTCTCGGTCTGCGTGGTCGGCTCCGGTTCGGCAGCTGCCGGGGCATCAGGCTGGAGGACCTGGAGCGGCACGCCCAAGCCGTCTGCGAGCAGGCGCAGTACGTCCAGACGGTTGACCGGCTGAATGCCCCGCTCCACCTGGGAGAGCCAGCTGGACGTCCGACCGATCTCGGCGGCCAGCTCGCTCTGGGTCAGGCCGCGCTGCTTTCGCAGGTCAGCTACTTGCGCACCGAAAGCGCGCCGCTCCTCGGAACTCACTGCGGGACTGCCACCTTCCCAGCGATCGCGTCGAGGAACGTCACCTCGGTACCGGCAAGGTACTGCCCGCGTTCGGCGAGAAAGTACTTGGTGTGCGGCTGCGTCTCGTGGGCGTCGAACGCGGCACGGTCTGCGTACAGCTCGTAGAACACACGTACCAGCGGCTCACCTTCGGGCGTGTGAGTCACGTAGGTGAGCGTGCCTGGTTCGTTGGCCTTGATCCCCTCAAGCGTGCGTGCGCACAACTCGTCGAAGGCTGAAGCAGCCTCCTCGTCGTGCAGCGTGAAGCGGACCACCAGGCCGAATCCCTCGGTCATGAGTGCACTCCTCTCAGTCGCAGTCAGTCTCTCAGGACTTCAGCATTCCTGCGAGTAGCAGATTCTCTTGACTCGCAGAAAAACTGTGAGTACGTTCGTAGTGAAGCTGCTACTCGACGTGTTCGGGTAGCCAACTGCTCTGCACAGGAGGCAAGTTCATGCCGTCGTTTAAGATTGATGTGTCGACCGCCGTCGTGTTCGTGGCGACTCCGCCGGTTCCGAAGCTGGTGAACAAGCAGACGGGGGAGCGGGCCGTGGACCGGGACACCGGCGCCGGTCTGTCGACCGTGGGCCTGGTCATCTCGGACGAGGGAGAGGGGAACCTCTACCAGGTGACGGTCCCGGAGACGGGGCTGCCGGAGAACCTGACGCCGGGTATGCCGGTGTCGGTGGTCGGCCTCAAGGCGCGGGACTGGGAGAACGAGTTCAACGGCCAGAAGCGGCACGGGATCTCGTTCCGCGCGGTCGCCCTCACGTCGCCGGTGGCCTGATCATGGCTGACCTGACCATGTGGGTTGAAGCCTCGGGCGCCTTAGCCGGTGCCGGCGGTGTCGGCTACATGAAGGTGCGGGCTCCGCGGGCGTACTGGGCGACGGTGGGCCTGCCGGTCACCTGGGTCCGGTTCACCACGTCGTACCGGACCACGATGGACGTCTGCGGCCTGACCGTGCGTCCGTCCGGGCTCCGGGCGTTCATGGCCCGCAACGTCGCCCGCCGTGAGGTGCAGCCGGTCGCCCCGAAGATCCGCCGGGTGCGCGGTACCTCGACCGGGCTTCGGGTCACGCTCCGTCTGCCCGCCGGCCTGGAGCCCGCCGACATCGCCGCCGCCTCGGAACGCCTCCGGCACGCCTGGGGTGTCCACGCGGTGAACGTGATCGCGACCAAGCCGGGCTATGTCGAACTGCGGATGACCGGCTACGACGTGCTGCGTCGGGTGCGGATGCCGCGCAAGGTACAGCCGCATGACCTGGTGGTGCCGGTCGCCCTGCGCGATGACGGGACCGCGTTCGAGCGGGACTACCGCAAGGTCCCGCAGGCCCTGACCCTCGGCGCGACGCTGACGGGCAAGTCCATGTATCAGCGGAACCTGATCAAGGGGCTGGCTCAACTGCCGGTCGCCCTGGTCGGGATCGACTGCAAGCGCGGCGTCGAACAGTCCCGCTACGCCGCCCGCCTCTCGGCGCTCGCGACCAATCCGGATGATGCCGCGTCCCTGGTCGATGTGCTGGTGGCGGAGATGGAGGACCGGTTCGACCTGTTGGCCAAGCACGGTGCGTCCGATCTGTGGTCGCTGCCTGAGCGTCTGCGGCCGGCGCCCATCGTGGTCCTGGTCGATGAGATCGCGGAACTGTTCCTGATCGCCTCCCGGGCTGATGAGGCCCGTCGCGAGCGGCTTGTCACCGGCCTGATCCGGCTGGCCCAGCTGTCCCGCTCGGTCGGTATTTACCTGGAGATCTGTGGTCAGCGGTTCGGCTCCGAGCTGGGCAAGGGCGCCACCATGCTCCGTGCCCAGCTCACCGGACGGGTGGTGCACCGGGTCAACGACAAGCAGACCGCCGAAATGGGGTTGAGCGATGTGGCCCCCGAAGCAGTACCGGCCGCCTCGCTGATCCCGGCGGATCGCCCCGGTCTCGCCGTTGCTGCGGACTCGTCCGGTGGCTGGTCCCGCATCCGCACCCCCGAGATCTCGGAGACCGAAACGGTCGCCGTCTGCCGCCAGTTCGCGCACCTGATCCCGGACCTGCCGGCCCTGGAACCCTTCCGCCCGGCCGCTCCGCTCGATCCGACGCTGATCATCCCGCCCATGCCGAAACAGGCCCCGGCGATTCCCTGACCCACCCTGCTCCACCGGTTGGCGTGACCGTCTCGCGCCAGGTCCCTACCCCGCTCATGCCTGATTCGAGAGGAGAACGACGCTCATGTGCCACTCCTGCGCCGACCTCGCCGTCACGTCCGCGCTCATCTCCGATCTGAGCGCCTACGCCGACACCCCGGACGCCGACGCGGAGTTCGTGGACGTGACCGCGTACGGGCTGGCTATCGCGGTGTTCGTCGCGTATGAGGCCCCGCTGTACCCGCCGCCCGGTCACGGCTACCCCCGTCAGAACGGCTGACCGCCATGGCCGCGAAGAAGACGCCGCTGGCTCCTGCCGCCGCCTGCCGGACATGCAAGGGCTCCGGTGAGGTCTCCGTCCCGGTCCGCGTCGGCCGCAAGCACCGTGTCGCCGGACAGCAGACCGGGATGTGCCTGACCTGCCTGGGCTCCGGCGAAGCGCCCACCGAATGAACCGCCGGGGTCGGGCGGCCGGACCTCGATCCCCGCCCCGCCCCTGGCTTAACGCCCAAAGGAGGTGACCGACATGAACCGCTCGATCCGCCCGGACGCCGTCCTCATCCAAGCCGCGATCGCGGGCGCCCTGTCCTTCGCCCACCTGCACGACCTCGCCTCAGCCGCTGGCCAGTCCGGATGGAAGGCATGGGCCTACCCGATCTCGGTGGACCTGCTCATGGTCGCGGCTTGGCGACGGCTGCGCACGAACCGCCGTGACCGCGCGGCCTGGGCCTGGTTCCTGATCGCCCTGTTCGCCTCGCTCGGCGCGAACATCGCCACCGCCGGACTCCTGGACCTCGCCAACGTTCCGGCCTGGCTGCGCATCGTCGTCTCCGGATGGCCCGCGCTCGCCTTCCTCGGCGGCACTCTCTTGGCCCACTCACCCACCCCGTCCACCCCGCCCCCTGCACCGGCATCGGCTGCCGTGCCCGCGGACGAGCCGACGGTGCCGGAAGTCGAGGTGAGCCGGGAGGAAGAACCTGCCTCCGAGGTAGCGGAGTTGGCCCCGGCCGCACCCGAACCGCTCCCCGCACCCGCGACCCCGGCTGTTCCGCCAGCGCTGCTCGATCACGCCCGGAAGATCGCGGACACCCACCAGGCATCCACCGGTGCTCCGATCGCCCCGGACACCTTGCGGGCTCGCCTCGGGCTGCCCGCCCCGATGGCCGACGCCATCGCCGCCCACTTGCAACTCACCTGACCAGAACGGAGACACCGCCATGACCGCATACCGCCGCTTCCGCGACGTCCGTCAGTTCGGCCCGGTCCAGGTCGCGAGCTTCTTCGACGGACGCGGACGCGACCGCCACACCGCCGCCTGCACCGCCCCGCGCTGCGACTTCTCCCGCGAGTACGACAACCGCTCGGCCGCTGAACTCGCCGCCCGCACCCACCGCTGCTCGGCCTAGGAGACCTCGTGGACGTCCCGCTCTGGCTCGCCCTGATCGTCGTCGGCTACCTCGGCATCAAGCTCGTCCGCCCGCCGATCTGGCTCGTGATCCTGCTGCTCCTCGGCGGCTACCTCATCGCCGGAAGCTTCCTCGGCCCGGCCGTCGGCTCCCTCATCAACTAACCGATTCAGAAGGGAGGTTCACGCCTCATGTTCACCCCGAAGATCCCGGTCAACGACCAGCCCACCGGGCAGATCATCCCGTTGACCACGAACACGACCGCGGTGGACGGTCACCCGCACGCCCCGACCGACTGCCACTGCCAGCACCAGGCGCCGGCGCCGTCGTCCCGGCCCGCGGTGCAGCTCACCCCCGGCGCCCTCGCGCTTCTCGTCGGTGGCGGCACCGCTGCCGTCCTCGTCGTCGGCGCCGTACTGGTCTCGATGCTCCTCGCGGTCGCCATCACCGCCGGGTCCCTCGCGATCGTCGCGCTGGTCGTTCGCTCGCTCCTCAACAGCGAGGCCAAGCACCGCTAAGCGGCTCCCGGAGCGGCCTCTGTCGCCAAACTTCGTCCGCTCCGGGCGCCTTCCCACTTCCAGATCCAACGGACCCGAAAGGGAAGCCCCATCATGACCCAGCCCACCCCTGCCCGCGCACGCATCTGCCCCGACTGCGACGGCTTCCCCGCCGTCAAGGTCACCCTCGGCGGACGCGACCGGCACGGCCACCTGAACACCATCACCGCCCACTGCCCCGCCTGCCACGGCACCGGCACCCGCGCCACCCGCCCGGCCCCCGCCCTCGTCAGCGTGGGGCGGTGACCGGCATGGGACTCCTGAACTGGAACTCCGGCAGCCACTACGACCACTCCGGGAACTGCGCCTGCACCCAGTGCGGCAAGCCCACCCCGTTGCGCGCCCACTCCGGCGAGCCCGTCCACAAGGTGTGCGCCGAGGACTGGAACGACAACAACCCCAGCGCCCCCCGCCACGAACACGAGGGCCGCGACCTGGGGACCAGCCGCTACCACTCCGACCCGCCCCGCAAGAGCCGCAAGGACCGGAGCCGATGACCAACCCCGCCACCGCGGCGGGCCTGGACCCGGCCACCCTCGCCGACGTGCTGAGGGTCGCCGGGTCCCCGGGCTTCGACCGAATCCAAGACCAGATCCGCCGTACCGGCGGCTGCACCGACCCGATCCACCTCCAGGGCTCGACCGTCACCCGCGACCGCAGCACCGGCCAGGTCCTCTACAGCTACTCCACCGACACCGAGCCCGGCGGCCGACTCCGCGTCGCCTGCGGCAACCGCCGTGCCTCCCGCTGCCCCTCCTGCGCCTGGACCTACGCCGGGGACACCTACCACCTGATCCGCGCAGGCCTCGTCGGCGACCCCGCCAAAGGCACCCCGCCCACCGTGCGCGAACACCCCCGCGTCTTCGCCACCCTCACCGCCCCCAGCTTCGGCCCGGTCCACAACCGGCCCGGCACCCGTGCCTGCCGCTGCGGCACCCACCACCCCGAGCACGCCGACGAGTTGGGCACCCCGCTCGACCCCGACACCTACGACTACGCGGGCTCCGTGCTGTGGAACAACCACGCCTCCGACCTGTGGCGCTACTTCACGATCTACCTCCGCCGCGAGATCGCCGCCCGCGCCGGACTCACCCAGAAGGCAGCCAAGGAACAGTCCCGGCTCTCCTTCGGCAAGGTCGCCGAGTACCAGAAGCGCGGCGCCATCCACTTCCACGCCGTCATCCGCTTCGACGGCCCCGAAGGACCCGACACCCCGCCCCCGCACTGGGCCACCCTCCAACTGCTCACCGACGCGATCCACGCGGCAGCTGCTCGCGTCCGCGTCGACCTCGACGCCTCCGGCGACCAGCCCGCCCGCGTCTTCGGATGGGGAGACCGGCTCGACGTCCAGCCGATCAAAGCCTTCGGGGACGGCTCCGAGATCACCGAACAGGCCGTGGCGTCCTACGTGGCCAAGTACGCCACCAAGGCCGCCGAGACCACTGGCACCGTGGACCGCCGCATCGGCAATAAAGAGGCCCTGGTCCTCCTGGACGTGCCCGAGCACCCCCGGCGCCTGATCGAAGCGTGCCTGGACCTGCACTCCGCCTACCCGGATCGCAAGCTCCGCGACTGGGCCCACATGCTCGGCTTCCGCGGCCACTTCTCCACCAAATCCCGCCGCTACTCCACCACCCTCGGCGCGCTGCGCCAGGTCCGCGCCGACTACCGCGCCGCCCAACACCGCGCCGCCCTCGGCCTGCCCGACCCCGATGACGTCTCGGAGGAGACCACGCTGACGCTCGCCCACTGGACCTATGCCGGCCACGGCCACACCCCCGGTGAGTCCTGGCTCGCCGCCAACATCCGCCGCGACATCACACAGAACCGCGAACTCGCCCGCGAAGCCCTGCAAGACGCACAAGACGCATGGCCCTTGGAAGGAGCCGACGCATGACCACGGCAGTGATCCAACGGAAGTGGCACACCACGGCGGAGGTCGCCGAGATGCTCGGCTACGGCCTCTCCAAGACCAAGATGCTGGTGCTCACCGGCGAGATCCGCTCCATCAAGGACGGCCGTAGCCGGCGCATCCTCCCCCGCTACGTGGACGAGTACATCGAGCGTCTCGCCCTCCAGGCCGAGGGAGAGGTGGCATGAGCGGCAAGCGCGGCAACGGTGAGGGCTCCATCTACCCGTACAAGAACGGCTATGCCGCCTACGTCTGGGTGACCAAGCCGGATGGCAAGCGGGCCCGGAAGTACGCGTACGGAAAGACCCGGGATGAGGTCCACGAGAAGTGGCTCAACCTCCATGCGGAGGCGAAGAAGGGGCCCGTCGCCACGCGGCACCGCACGGTGTCCGTCTTCCTCGCGTACTGGCTCGACTCGATCGTGAAGCCGAACCTCGCCCCGCTGTCGTACGTCTCGTACGAGGGCTGCGTGCGGCTCTACATCGCCCCCTACCTCGGGGCGAAGCGGCTGGACCGGCTGACCGTTCGCGATGTGCGGGAGTGGCTGACCAAGCTGGCGACCGTCTGCCAGTGCTGCGCCCAAGAGAAGGATGCGAAGCGTGCACCGGGCCGCCGGAAGTGCTGCGCGGTCGGGGACTGCTGCGAGGCGTACCCGTCCCGCCGGGTCATCCAGGCTTCCCGCGATGCCCTACGGGCCGCCCTGACCCACGCGGTCACCGAGGAAGAGATCAGCAAGAACGTGGCCTCCCTGGTGAAGGTGCCCAAGCCGCGTCGTCGTCGGATCAAGCCATGGTCCGTCGCGGAAGCTGGTGAGTTCCTTGCCGACGCTGCGGCCCGGGATGACCACCTGTTCGCCGCGTGGATGCTGGTGCTCTGCCTGGGGCTCCGTCGGGGTGAGGTCCTGGGCTTGACGTGGAAGTCCGTCGACTTCGAGCGGGGCGAGCTGTACGTGGACCACCAGATCCAGCGCGCCGGCCGCGAGATCCTGCACCGCGAGACCAAGACGGAGGACTCGGACGACTTCCTGCCTCTGCCGGCGCTCTGCCTGAAGGCACTGCGGATGCGTCGCGCTCAGCAGTCCGGGGACCGCAAAGCGATCGGTGATGCCTGGCAGGACGATCGCGGCCTGATCTTCACGACGAAGTACGGGACGCCGATCGAGCCGGGGAACCTCACCCGGATGTTCGCCCTGCGGGCCCGGCGCGCCGGCCTCCGTGTGATCCCACTGCGGAACACGCGGCACACGTGCAGCTCGCTCTTGGTCGCCCTCAAGGTGCACCCGAAGGTGGCTCAGCGCATCCTTCGGCACTCGCAGATCGCCATGACGATGGAGGTCTACGCGGAGGCGAGTGAGGAAGAGGTGCGGTCGGCGCTCGATCAGCTGTCCGGCGCGATGGACGGTACCGGCTGACACGGTTGCTGTATTTCGCTGCTGTACGGCGCAACGCAAGAGGCCCCCGGATCATCTCCGGGGGCCTCTTACCTGTGTGCACTCGGCAGGATTCGAACCTGCAACCTTCTGATCCGTAGTCAGATGCTCTATCCGTTAAGCTACGAGTGCCTGTCTTTTGTTTTCTGTCTCCGTTCCCCGGCCTTTCGGCCCGTTCCCGGCGACAGGAAGAACATTACATGACTGCCGCCGCCATGTGAAATCCGTTAGCCGCACCCGTTGTGACCTGCGAAAACGGGCCTGCGGCCGGGGCGGAACGCCGAAGCCCCGGTCCGTGTGGACCGGGGCTTCGGATCTTGCGGCGGAGGCGGAGGGATTTGAACCCTCGATGGGATTTAAGTCCCAAACCGCATTAGCAGTGCGGCGCCATAGACCGGACTAGGCGACGCCTCCAGCACAACCGTTCGCGCGAACGCGATCCGGTGCGTGCAGATGATGACACAGCTGAACGCCGTGTCACCAATCGCCCCCCACGGTACTAGGCGGGCAGGCCGGAGGGCAAAGCCCTTCTCGGGGCGCAACGTCGTGGCGGGCACGCGCGTTAGGCACGGCATGTTGCTGCGACGCGTCCCGACCCGCCCCTCCACCCGCCTCTCGACCCGGCTGCTGCTCACCGCCGCCGCTTCGGTCACCGCCCTCGCGGCCGTGCCCGCCGCCGCGCACGCCGACACCGGCCCGTTCCGGATGCCGCCGCCCGCGTTCGGCTCCCCGGACACTTCCGGCGGCGACCACCTCCTCGTCTCCGTCGCCGGTTCGGGCACCGGCAGCGACGGCACGCACGAGCTGGAGTGCGGGCCCGACGGCGGCACCCACGCCGACCCCGGCGCGGCCTGCGGCCGGCTCGAGGAGCTCGCGGGCAGCGACCAGGGCCCGTTCGCCCCGGTGCCGAAGGGAGCGTTCTGCACGATGCAGTACGGCGGGGACGCCACCGCGCACATCACGGGCATCTGGCACGGCCGGGCCGTCGACGCCTCGTACAAGCTGACCGACGGCTGCGAGATCTCGCGGTGGAAGCGAATGGTCCCCGTGCTGCCTGCGACGGCCCCGTAACCCTGGGTCCAACGCTCACGTCGCCGCGACCCGGTGTGCACCGGGTCCGCACATCCTCTACGTGGGCTCCCTCTCATCCGGCGCCGCGAGCGCAACCACTGCCCGTAGACTCCCTCCCGTGACACGCTGCGGGCCGCGAGGCAAGATGGCCCGCACGGTCGGCAAGTCGCGGTAATCAGGGAGGAAGCGTCGTCGTGAGCAGCAGGCCATCCCGAGGCGCTGCTCGCCTCGCAGCCATACTCGATGCGCTCCCTGATGCGTTGGTGCTGGTCAACACCAACGGGACGGTCGTCAACGCCAACTCCATCGCCCTCGAGGCCTTCGAGGCTCCGGGCACCGCCCTGGTGGGGCGCGGACTGCTCGATCTGCTGCCGGAGTTCGACTCCCGGCTGATCCCCGGATCGATGCGCAGCCCCGACACCGTGACCGACGAGCGCGGGCGCACCAAGCCGACCCGGATGATCGCCCGGCGGACCGACGGCAGCGAGTTCCCCGTCGAGGTGACCAGCGCGAACGTCGCCGACGGCGCCCGGGACGCGATGGACTCGTACGGCACGGGCGGCGCTTCCTACAGCGGTTCCGAGCTGCTGATGCTCGTAGTCCGCGATCTGTCCGGGACCCTCGACACCGAGGCCGAACTGGCCCGTTCGCAGCGGCAGACCGAGATGATCCTGCGGGCCGCCGCCGAGGGGGTCGTCGGCACCGACACGGACGGCCGGATCGTTCTCGTCAATCCCGCCGCCGCGCAGATCCTCGGATTCCGCGCCAGCGATCTCGGCGGGCAGGAGATGCACCCGCTCGTTCTGCACTCGCGGCCCGACGGCGAGCCGTTCCCCTACGAGGAATCGCCGCTCGCCGACACCCTGCGCTCCGGGCGCAAGCACCGGGTGCGCGGGCAGGTCCTGTGGAACAAGAAGGGCGAAAAGGTGCCCGTCGACATGACGACGGCACCGGTGCGCGACGGCGATCAACTGGTCGGCGCCGTCATGACCTTCACCGACCGGCGCCCCTACGACAAGCTCGTCACCGAGCACGCCGAGGAGATCGCCCGGCGCGACGAGGCCGCGGAGCAGGAGCGCGAGGAGCGCGCCGCCGAGCTGGCGCGGGTGCGCGAGGAACTGAACGCCGAACATGCCGCCACCCGCGAAGAGCTGAGCGCCGAACTCGCCGCCACGCGCGAGGAGCACGCCGAGGAGCTGTCCGCCGAGCGGGAGCGCGGGGCCGCCTTCGCCGAGCGGGAGAAGGACCGGTTCGAGGAGCTGTCCGCACGCCACACCCAGCTGCTCGCCGTCCTCGGCCAGTCGCTGCGCGGGCCGCTCGACGAACTGCGGCGCGAACTGGGGCAGCTGGCCGCGGACGACGCCGGACAGCTGTGGCCCGAGGCGAACCAGGTCCTGCACCACCTGTCCGCCGGCTACGCGCGGATCACGACCCTCGTCGACAACGTCCTCGCCTACCAGCTCCTCGACGCGGGCGGCGAACAGCTGATCCGTACGCCGGTGATGCTGGACGCCGTCGTCGCCGCCGGTGTCGACGGGGCCGTGGAGCTGATCGGGCCCGGGCGCGTCCAGTTCGCCGTGCACGCGCCGCCGATCGAGGCCGAGGTGGACGCGGGCCGGCTCGCCACCGCGCTCGCCCATCTGATCGCCGATGTGGCCGGGATCGACGCCACCGGGAACGCGCGGGTACCGGCCGGCGCCGGATACGTCGACTCGACCGTCGTCGTGGCCGCCGCCCAGCGCGGCGACAGCGTCCGCATCGAGGTACGCGGCCCGTACGCGGGCGGTGACCCGGTGCACGGACCGATCGTCCAGGGCATCGTGCGGGCCCACGGTGGCGTGCTGCAGACGCACGAGATGCCCGGCATGGGCGGCAGCGCGTACGTGCTCGAAGTGCCGATCGGAAGCGCTGCCGGGGTCGTCGCGGTCCCCGTCGAGCCGTTCGCCGAGCCGGTCCCCCACCTTCCCGAGCAGGCCACCGCGGCCACCGGCGGCGGGCGACGCCGGGCCCGGCGCGACTCCGGGCCCTCGGTCGACTCCTTCCTGGACAGCGAGCCGCCGAGCAGCGAAGCATCCGGCGGTACGGGCCGACGGCGCGGCCGGCGCGCCGCCGACGAGGCGGCTGCGGCCGCCGCGAACAGCGACACGCAGTCGGAGGAGCTGCCGGAAACGACAGCGAGTGCCGGCGCCGGCGGCGAGGGCCCCGGTGGCGGTACCGGACGGCGCCGGGCACGGTCCGCGAAGGGCGGTGCGGCGGCCGAGGGCTCCGTACTGACCGCGGCCGAACACGCGGCGGGCTCCCCGGCCTTGGGTCAGGCGGTGCCGCCGCAGGGCGTGCCCGCACCCACCGGACGACGGGCCCGGCGCACGGGTGACTCGGAGCAGGCGGCGTTGCCCGCGTTGCCTTCGGGTTCCGCGCCTTCGGGTTCCGCCCAGCAGGCCGAGGCGGGCCACGGCGAGCTGGAACTGGCGGGTGCCGGAACCGGTTCCGGGCAGCCTTCGGGCCGTCGGGCCCGGCGCGCGCTCGGTGCCGCACAGACACCCGCGGCCGCGGAGGAAGCTGCGGCGCCGCGCGAGGTGTTCGCGCTGCCGCCCGCCCAGGCCGACCGCGCCCCCGAACCGCCGGCCGCCCCCGACCACGTAGAGCAGGACGCACCCGGCGACGACGCGGCGCGGGCCGGCTCCGCGCAGCCCCTGCCGCTGCCGGACGAGACCCAGCGGCACGACGCCGCCACGGAGCACCCCGCGGAGGACCACACGCCGCCGCAGCCGCATCCGGCGGAGAGCGCGCCCCCGCGCGGCACGCCGGATCCGGACGCCGTGCCGCAGGAGGACGCGCCGAGGCCGCGCGCCGCTCAACCGCTGCCCGCCGAGGCACCGCAGCAGCCGACCGGGGACACGAACTCGACGCAGGGCCGCGCCTTCAGCGTGCGCACCCTCGGACAGGGTGTCCCGTTCGGGCGGCAGGCCGCCGATCAGCAGCAGCGGCCGCAGGGGCCCGCACCGGCGCAGACACCGGCGCGTCCCGGGGCCACGCCGCCCCAGGGTGTGCCGCAGGAGGGGCAGACCCAGAGCAACGGTTCGGGCCGGCGGCGCAAGCTGTCCACCCGGCAGGAGCCGTCCGACGCCGCCGACACGCAGACCCCGGCCCAGCAGACCCCGGCGCAGGGCACGGCGCAGCAGACTCCGCCGCGCGGGACTCCCACACGCGGGACTCCGGCGCGGGAGGCGACGCCGGCTCCGGCGCGTGGAGCGTCGGCCCGGCCGCATCCTCAGCCCCAGCAGTCTCTGCTGTCGCCGAACTCTTCGGAGGGTCTCGGTCGTTCCTACGCGATCGGCGCCCCCGACCAGGACGCCGACGAGGGGCCCGAGCCGCTGGACGGGCCCGGCGGGGCGGTCGAGATCGCCAACAGGCCGCAGCCGCAGCCCATGGACGACGAGCTGCCCCCCGAGCCGCTCGACAACCCGCGTCGGCTCCTCGTGTGGCCCGCGCCGGACGTGACGACGCAGCAGGCACTGAGCGACCGCGGCTACCGTCCGGTGACCGTGCACTCGCGCGAGGAGGTCGACGCGCAGATCGCGGCGTTCCCGGCCGCGCTGTTCGTGGACCCGCTGACCGGGCCGATCACCCGGACCGCGCTGCAGTCGCTGCGGCAGGCCGCCGTCGCGGCCGAGGTTCCGGTGCTGGTGACCGCGGGCCTCGGACAGGCGACGCGCGAGGCCGCGTACGGGGCCGACCCCGCCGTGCTGTTGAAGGCGCTGGCGCCCCGCGACAGCGAGCAGCACCCGCCGCGGGTCCTGCTCATCGAGGAGCACGAGGAGATCGCGCTCGCGCTGACCGCGACGCTGGAGCGGCGCGGGATGCAGGTCGCGCGGGCCGCGAGCGACGCGGACGCGGTGACGCTGGCGGCGCAGATGCGGCCGAACCTGGTGGTCATGGATCTGCTCCAGGTCCGTCGTCGGCGCGCGGGCATCATCGACTGGCTGCGGGCGAACGGGCAGCTGAACCGGACGCCGCTGGTCGTCTACACGGCCGCGGTCGAGCCCGCCGACCTGCCGCGGCTCGCGGCGGGGGAGACGGTGCTGTTCCTGGCGGAGCGCTCGACGAGTACCGAGGTGCAGAGCCGGATCGTGGATCTGCTGGCGAAGATCGGCACCAACTGACACACAAGGGCGGCCCGTTGAGGGCCGCCCTTGTTTCACGTGAAACGCCGCTCCCGGAGCTTGAGTTCCGGGTCAGAGCTGGGTGACGTCCAGGTCACCGTCCGCGTACTGCTTGCGCAGCACCTTCTTGTCGAACTTGCCGACGCTGGTCTTCGGGACGGCGGGGATCACCGTCCAGCGCTCCGGCAGCTGCCACTTGGCGACCTTCTCGGCGAGGAACGCGCGCAGCGTCTCGAAGTCGGCGCTCGCCCCCTCCTTCAGTACGACCGTGGCGAGCGGGCGTTCGCCCCACTTGGCGTCGGGGACGGCCACGACGGCCGCCTCGGCGACCTCGGGGTGCGCCATCAGCGCGTTCTCCAGGTCGACGCTGGAGATCCATTCCCCGCCGGACTTGATGACGTCCTTGGCGCGGTCGGTGAGGGTGAGGTAGCCGTCGGGGCTGATCGTGCCGACGTCGCCCGTCTTCAGCCAGCCGTCCTCGCTGAACTTGTCGGCGGGGCGCAGCGGTTCGCCGTCCGAGCCGCCGCCTCCGTAGTACGCGCCCGCGATCCAGTTCCCGCGGACCTCCAGCTCGCCCGCGGACTCCCCGTCCCAGGGCAGGTGCTCGCCGCCGGGGCCGCTCAGCCGCGCCTCGACCCCCGCCGGGAAACGGCCCTGCGTGAGCCGGTACGCGAACTCCTCGTCGCTGCCCGGCTCGACACCGGCCGGCGGCCGCGAGACCGTGCCGAGCGGCGACGTCTCGGTCATGCCCCAGGCGTGACAGACGCGCATGCCCAGGTCGTCGAAGGCCTTCATGAGCGAGGGCGGGCAGGCCGAGCCGCCGATGGTGACCTGGGTGAGCGTGGAGACGTCGCGCGGCGTGGCGGTGAGTTCGGCGAGCAGGCCCTGCCAGATGGTGGGGACGGCGGCGGCGTGCGTGGGACGCTCGGACTCGATCATCTCGGCGAGCGGCGCGGGCTGCAGGAAACGGTCCGGCATCAGCATGTTCACGCCGGTCATGAACGTGGCGTGCGGCAGCCCCCAGGCGTTCACATGGAACTGCGGGACGACGACGAGCGAGGTGTCGGAGTCGGTCAGCCCCATGGACTGGGTCATGTTCACCTGCATGGAGTGCAGGTAGATCGAACGGTGCGAGTAGACAACGCCCTTCGGGTCCCCCGTGGTGCCGGAGGTGTAGCACATGGCCGCGGCGCGGCGTTCGTCCAGCTCAGGCCAGTCGTACGCGGTCGGCTTCCCGGCAATGAGGTCCTCGTACTCGTGGACCTGCGGGCGAACGCCTTCGAGGACCGAACGGTCACCGGGCCCGGAGACCACGAGGTGTTCGACCGTCGTCAGGCCGGGCAGCAGGGGCGCGAGCAGCGGGAGCAGCGAACCGTTGACGACGATCACGCGATCGGCCGCGTGGTGCACGATCCACGTGAGCTGCTCGGCCGGCAGGCGGAGATTCAGCGTGTGCAGCACGGCGCCCATGGCGGGGACGGCGAAGTAGGCCTCGACGTGCTCGGCGTTGTTCCACATGAGGGTGGCGACACGGTCGTCGTCCCGAACGCCCAGGTCGTCCCGGAGCGCGTGCGCGAGCTGGGCCACCCGGTCTCCCACCTCGGCGAACGTACGGCGGTGCGGCTCGCTCTCGCCCGTCCATGTGGTGATCCGCGAGGTGCCGTGGACACGCACCCCGTGGTGGAGGAGGCGGGTCACAGTCAGCGGTACGTCCTGCATCGTGCTCAGCACGGCGTCCTCCCGGTGGGCGCTACGGAGCAGTAGGGTTCCGGCCGATTCTCACCGCATACCACTCGGTATGTCACTAGTCCCGGGAATGATCGATCACCGCGCGGCCCGACGGGACGCCCCGCTCAGTTGCGTGCGGGGACCAGTTCGGGGTCCTCACGGAGCTTGCCGAGCGCCCGCGACACCGCGCTTTTCACAGTGCCGATGGAGACGCCGAGCACCTCGGCCGTCTGGGCCTCGCTCAGATCCTCGTAGTACCGCAGCACGACCATCGCCCGCTGCCGGGCGGGCAGCTTCGTGATGGCGCGCCACATCGCGTCGTGCAGCGCCTGCTGCTCGGCCGGATCCCCGACCGCCGGCGCCATCGGCTCCGGCAGTTCGTCGCAGACGAACTCGTCGACCTTGCGCTTGCGCCACTGCGAGGTCCGCGTGTTCAACAGGGCCCTGCGCACATAGCCGTCCAACGCCCGGTGGTCCTCGATCCGGTCCCACGCGACGTACGTCTTCGCGAGGGCCGTCTGCAGAAGATCCTCCGCATCGCACGGGTTCGCGGTCAGCGACCGGGCGGTGCGCAGCAGCACGGGCTGGCGCGCCCGCACGTATGAAGCGAACGACGGGTACGCCGAATGCGTCGGGTGCGCCGGGTGCGCCGGGTGCGTCCCCGCGGGGGTACGCGACGCCGGCTTCGATGCGTTGGTGCAGACAGGCGCCAGGGTTGCGGTCATGGCTCCACGCTACGAGCGCCCCCTACTCCCGCGGATCGGCCGGAGGTCCCGAAGCGGCGTCCGCCTCAGGTTGTACATGGGGTGCTGGCCCCACCTCCTGAAGGTGGAGGAACGGGTGCGGATCCCTGAGGGTCCGGCCCTGAGTCCAGCCCTCGGGAGTGGCCCTGGGGCGGGCCCGGGACGCGCCGGGCCGGGACCGGGCGGGGGCCGACCCCGTTCAGCCGATGCGCGCCACCGGGGCGTGCATCAGGTTCCGGTCGACCACCAGGGTGCGGCCGCCGTGCCGCTCCTTCACGTTCCCCGCGTACTGATGGATCCTGCGCTGCGGGCGCCAGGCATCCCGTGCGAGCACGGGCTCCCGGTACAGATGGGGCTTGGTGTGCCAGCGCGCGAACCACATCACCGACGGCAGATCCCGCACCCCCGCCCGCCGCGCCGCCTCCATGTGCCGCACCCCCGAGTCGGCGCTGCTGTAGAAACCGGGGACATAACCGTGTCGCCGCACCTCTCTGTTCCACGCCCGCACGAACGACAACGTCGTGCTCGCGCACGCCCGCTTCCGATACGCGTAGGCCTCCATGTCGAGATAGAGAGGGCTGCTCCGCTGCATGCCGAGCGCCCCGGCCCGGCGCACCGCGTCCCGCGCCTCCCGCACCCCCTGTCCCCACGGGTGGCGCCCGATGCGCACACCCTTCTTCTTCCGGGCCCCGACGCACGGAGCCTGCGAGCCCACGTACACCGGCAGCACCCGCCACCCCATGTCGGTCACCGTCCGCGCCCAGGCCCGGCTCAGCGCGGGCTGGTGCTTGCAGGCCCGGCCCCGGCCCCCGTAGTAGACGCCCACCGCGCGGTACCGGGAGGCCCTCCAGCGCCACATGGTGTCCAGGGACGGCGTCCTGCAGACGTCGAACGCCCAGCCGTGGAAGGTACGCACCCCAGCGCCCCGGGGCACTGAGCCCGCCGGACCGCCCTCGGCAGCCGCCGGCAGGGCACCGAGCCCCAGCACGAGCACCACAAATCCAATGATCATCTTTTGGCGGTACATGGACCGAGTGAAGGGCCCACTCCCGTGCGCGGGCCGCGGACACGCTCCCGGTTCAGCCGTCCGCCCCCAGAATCAGACCCGATGTGGGGACCCCGGTGCCCGCGGTGACCAGAGCCGTGGCCGCGCCGGATATCTGGTTCACCGCTGTTCCCCGCAGCTGCCGCACCCCCTCCGCTATCCCGTTCATCCCGTGCAGATACGCCTCGCCCAGCTGTCCGCCGTGCGTGTTGAGCGGCAACCGCTCCTCGGCGACGAAGTCGGCCGCCTCACCGGGAACGCAGAACCCGAACTCCTCCAACTGCATCAGCACGAACGGCGTGAAGTGGTCGTAGAGGATCCCGACATCTATGTCGCCGGGCACCATCCCGGCCGTCCGCCACAACTGTCGTGCCACCACGCTCATCTCGGGGAGCCCTGTCAGACCGTCCCGGTAGAAGCTGGTCATCTGTTCCTGCGCACGGCCCGCGCCCTGCGCCGCGGCGGCGATCACGGCGGGCGGGTGCGGCAGATCGCGGGCCCGCTCGACACTGGTGACGACGATCGCCTGTCCGCCGTCCGTCTCCTGACAGCAGTCGAGCAGCCGCAGGGGTTCGACGATCCAGCGTGATGCCGCGTGGTCGGCGAGAGTGATGGGCTTGCCGTGGAAGTACGCGGCCGGATTCGTCGCCGCGTACTTGCGGTCCACCACCGCGACGTGCCCGAACGCCTCGGGCGTCAGCCCGTACGCGTGCAGATAACGCTGCGCCGCCATCGCCACCCACGACGCCGGCGTGAGCAGCCCGAACGGCAGGTTCCAGGCGAGCGCCGCGCCCTCCGCAGAGGGTTCCCGGTGCTGCACCCCGGAGCCGAACCGCCTGCCCGACCGCTCGTTGAACGCCCGGTAGCAGACGACGACTTCGGCCACCCCGCTCGCCACCGCGAGCGCCGCCTGCTGCACGGTCCCGCAGGCCGCGCCGCCTCCGTAGTGCACCCGGGAGAAGAAGGAGAGCTCCCCCATCCCCGCGGCCTGCGCCACGGTGATCTCCGGGTTGGTGTCCATGGTGAACGTGACCAGGCCGTCGACATCGGCAGGGGACAGGCCCGCGTCGGCGAGCGCCGCGTGCACCGCCTCCACCGCGAGCTTCAACTCGCTGCGCCCCGAGTCCTTGGAGAACTCGGTGGCCCCGATACCGACGACCGCCGCCTTGCCGCCGAGCCGGTCCCTGGTGCGCACACTCATGACGGGCTCCCCTCGGCCCGCGGCACGGTGACGGTCACGGTGCCGGTGACATGGCTGCCGAGGCCGTTCTTCCCGACGACCTGCACCTGGGCCGTCTCGCTGTCCCCCTCATCCGCGACCTCGACGACCGTGCCCGTCAACACCATCGTGTCGCCCGGGTAGTTGGGAACGCCCAGGCGTATCGCGACCTTTCTCAGTGTTGCCCTCGGCCCGAAGTGGTCGGTGATGTAGCGGCCCACCAGCCCGTTCGTCGTGAGGATGTTCATGAAGATGTCGGGGGAGCCCTTTTGCCGGGCCAACTCCGCGTCATGGTGCACGTCCTGGTAGTCGCGGGAGGCTATCGCCCCGGCGACGATCAGGGTCCGGGTGACCGGGATCTCCAGCGGCGGCAGCGCCGCGCCCGCCTTCAGCAGTACCTCGCCCCCGCTCATACGGATTCCCCTTCATCGACTGCGGCTTCTTCTTCAGCTGCGACTGCGACTGCGACTGCGACTGCGACATCCTCGGCTCGGGCTTCGGCTCCGGCTCGGGCTTCGGCTTCGGCTTCGGCTTCGGCTTCGGCTTCGGCTTCGGCTTCGGCTTCAACGGTGAAGTCCGCATCGGCCCCTGAGGCGATCAACTCACCCAGTTCCTCCAGCACTTCGCCGCCCCCGCCGAGATATCCGTCCAATTGCCGCCCCCACAGGAAGTGCCGGTGCACCGGATGGTCCAGATCGGCGCCCATCCCGCCATGCAGATGCTGCCCCGTATGCACGACGCGCCTGCCGCCCTCGGACGCCCACCAGGCCGCGGTCAGCGCGTGGCTCCGGTACGCGAGCCCTTCGTCCCGCCGCCAGGCCGCCTCGTACGCGGTCACCCGTATGGCCTCGACATCCATATGGGCCTCCGACGCCCGGAGTTGGACGCCCTGCTTGGCAGCGAGGGGCCGGCCGAACTGCTCCCGCTGATTCGTGTACTCCACCGCTCTGGCCAGGGAACCCGCGCACACCCCTGCCTGCAGTCCGGCGAACGCGGTCCGCGCCGTCGCCCGCACGTCCTCGTACGCCTCCGGGCCTCCGACCCGCTCCGCCACCGCTCTGTCGAGCACGAGTCGCCCGGCCGACCAGGGCGCGGTGAGCTCGACCGGCTCGCAGCGTGCGTCGGACGTCCGCACCATCCACAGGCTGTGGGCAACCTCCTCGGGTCCGCCCCGCACGGCCACCAGCACGTACGTCGATTCCCGCAGCCAGGGCACCCACGGCACCGCCCCGGTCAAGCGCGACCGCCCCGAGCTGTCGGGCTCGCTCACCACGATCCCACCGCGCCCAGGAAAGGCCCCGGTCGCCACGGCCGAACCGTCCCGCAGGCCGGGCAGCAGCCGCTCCCGCTGCTCGGCGTCGCCGTGCGCGCCCACCGCGAGCAGCCCGTACACACAGCTCACCGCGAACGGGACCTGCGCCGTCGTCCTGCCCTGCTCCTCCAGCATCAGCACGAGTCCGAGCAGCCCGGTCTCCTCCACGGCGCCGGCCAGTCCGGC
>NZ_JBFAKV010000053.1:0-22886 GCF_040655895.1 Streptomyces sp. NPDC050264 | reverse complement strand
GGGAACGACTGCGCACGGAACTCGACGCCGGATACCGGACCGCCGCGTAGCGCGGAAGCCACGTGTGTGGCATCCCGTGGCTTCTCGTGCCGGCCGCTCCCCGGCGGCTGAAGCGTCGCAGGGAGCGCCGGGGCAGCGAGTACGCGTACACGCTGCCGGACCGCGACTGGAACGAGAAGGCCACGGGAAGCGCGCGCGAGGACCGACCGCGCGCCCCCGGGAGAAGAGTCACCCGGACCCGAGCCGCTTCAGCACCAGCCGCATCGCCTCCCGCACGGCCGTGCGCGCGCTGTCGGTGTGGTCGAGGCCCTCGAAGCCGTGATGTCCGTCCGGCACGTCGAGCACCGTCACCGGGGCGCCGCCCGCCTCGGCCGCCGCGACGAACTCGGCCACCGTCGCCGCGACCGCGGAGCTCTCCAGGCCCGCCCGGACAAGGACAAACGGCAGCGTGCCCCCACGCGCCACCACCTCCGCGGGCCGGAACCCGGGGTCGTTCACGCCCCAGCCCGGCAGCGGCGCCATGATCGGGTAGCAGGCGGCCACGCAGCGCAGCCACGGGGGCGGCTCGCTGAGCCACGGGGCCGTCATCGGCCCGCTGCCGGAGAAGAACCACAGCGCGATCCGCTCCGCGTCGACACGGGGGTCGGCGCGCACCTCGGCCACCGCGTCGGCCAGATCCCGGGCGGCCGTCGGATAGGCGCTGACATCGTGCAGCCTGTGGTCGAGCGTCACCCCGACCACGCCCTGGTCCGCGGCGTACCGCCCGTACGCGACGAACGTCGTCCAGTCGCGCGGAGTGGGCTCTGCGCCGGCGGGCACCGGACCGCCGTGCACGAACAGGATCGCGGGCCGCGGCGGCACCTCCGCGCCTTCAGGTACGTACAGATCGATGGTGCCGCGGCGTTCGCGGGGGATCTCCGGTACGTCGAAGAGGAAGGGGCGCAGATAACCGGGCGTCTCCGGCTCCTCCTCCGCTGTCATGAGGCTGGTCCCCATCCCCGCGGCGGCCGCGAGCAGCACGTTCGCGAGTTCCTCGGGGCAGGACAGCATCGGCCAATGTCCGGTGGGCAGTTCGAAGAAGGTGACGTCGGGCCTGGCCAGGGCCTTGAGCATCGGATCGCCGAAGTTCAGCAGCATGCGGACGGTGGCGATGGTCGCGCCGCTCTCCGCGCAGAGCACACCGGTGGTCGGAACCCCCTCCGACCCGTCGGTCAGCCGCAACGGCCGCGCCAGCGTCCCGAGCGGCTGGGCCGCGGCGGACGCGGTCAGCAGGTCGAGGTCCTCGTCGGACAGGCCCGCCGTGCTGCCCCAGCGGTGCCACTCGTCCCGCGCGGGCGGCGGCAGTTCACCCGTCGTATCGGCGGCCGCGGCGAGCCGCTCCCGCACCTCGTGGTCGGCGAGGGCCACAAGCGCCGGCACACCGTCCTGCACGAGAGCCGTGTCGACGTAGACGATCCGAGCGACCCGGTGCGCGCGCCGATCAGCCGCGCCCACCGCCGGGTGCATGCCGTAGTCGTGCCCGACCAGGACGACGTCCCGCTCGTCCCCTGCCGCGCCGATCGCGTCGACGGTCTCGACCACGCGGGCGATGTGCGTCTCCGGATCGTCCGCCGGGCCAAGATCCACGGTGTGCGTCCTCGCCCCCCGGGCGGTCAGCTTCTCAGCCGTGGCCCGCCACACCCGCGGGCCGGTGAACAGCCCGGGCACCAGCACGAATTCCGTCATTCCCCACACTCCTCGGGTCTCTGCCGTCGACGGCCGTCCATCAGCCCGCCGCGGTGGCCGGTAGGTTAGGAACTCCCCCTGAGGGAGGTTCAAGTGCCGCTGCCGCCCGAGCCCGAGCCCGAGCCCGGTTCTGTGCCCGCGTCGACGTCCGACGGTCCATGGAGCATCGGCGAGCTCGCCGAACAGGCGGGCACCACCGTGAAGACCGTCCGCTTCTACTCCGACCAAGGTCTGTTGCCGGAGCGTGCACGCAGCTCCGGCGGGCACCGCCGCTACGCCCCCGACGCTCTGGACCGGCTCGCGTTCATCCGCTCCCTGCGCAATCTGGGTCTGCCCGTCCCGGAGGTGCGGCGCATCGTCGAGGAACAGGCCGGTGCGCAGGGAGCGCTGGAGGACGCCGTGGCGGGACAACTGCGCACACTCGGTTCGCGGCTGAGCGCGCTGCGCTGGCAGGAATCCGCGCTGCGACTGGTCCAGGAGTCCGCCCCGAGGGAGCGCGCGGAGCGGCTGCGCCTCGTGGGCGCGTTGGGCGCACCGCCGAACACGGCGCCGCTGGCCGGGTTCTGGCGGGCCTGGCTGCCGCCGCTGATGCCGCCGAAGGCGCGGGCCGCCTTCCTCGACGCCGCTGTTCCGCAGCCACCTGACGCCCCGTCACCGGCGCAGGTGCTCGCCCTCGCCCGGCTGTGCGCCCTGGTGTCCGGCCCCTGCCCGACCGGTCCGGCGGCACACCCCACGCAGCCTGCCGCGCACCATGCGGCGGGCGAGCGGGAATCCGCCCTGCTCTACGCCGGGCTCGCCGAGGCCTACGACCTTGCCGCCCTGAAGATGCGCGCGGGCGCGAACCCCGAGAAGGGCGACGCGCTCGACTGTTTCGTGGCGACGTACGCGAGCGTGCTCCGCCGCCGCGACACGCCTGCGTTCCGCCGCGAACTGGCCAGGCAACTGTCGGTCGACCCACGGCTCGACGGCTACTGGGAGCTGGTGGCGGATCTGCTCACGCCGGAGGGCGGCCGCCCGGAACCGACCCCGGGCACCGCGCACGACTGGTTGCTCGCGGCGCTGGACACGCGGCTCGCGGCCTGAGCTGCCGGGCACACTCGGCTCGCCGCTACGGCCATCACCTAGTCAGGTGCTGTGCTGCGGCAGGCTGGTGGTGCGCATCAAGGTGCGCGGCGGCGAGGCCTACGGCTTCCAGACCGTGAGCAACTTCATGCGCGCCGGCGACTACGACAACACGTTCATGAACAAGTACGGCGACGCCCTGGTGGCGACCGAGAAGAAGATGAAACTCCCCGACCACTACTTGCAAGGGACGGGCGTCCAAGTACCCAAGCTCAACTTCCTCGGTGACGACGACTTCGGCCGCGACCCGATGACCAGAGGCCAACCCCGACCACGGCCAGAGCCCCTACACCCTCACCCAGGACATCAACGGCGCCGCCTTCGACGGCAACGGCCGAGCACGAGGACTTTCAGGAGACCAGTGATCCCCACCGACCCCGCCCCAGCTCAGACCCCGCCGAACACGTCGGCCATGGCATCCGTACGGGGCCGTCGCATCCGCACTGCCGCGGCGGCGCTGGCCACCGTGGGCACACTGCTGTTGACGGCCGGATGCGGCGGCGGAGGCCGCGACTACACACTCCCGAAGAACGTGTGCGGGACCCGGATCGATCCCGGCCTGTTGTCCGACTTCATGCCGGACGGCGAGACCGTGAAGGCACAGCCCACCGGCCAGAGCATCTGGTACTGCAAGGTCTTCGTCGACAAGGCACAAGTCTTCCGGACACAAGACGCCGTGACCACGGTCGACACCGATCCGCTGAAGGTCAAGGAGCGGGAACTCACCAGGGAGGGCAACCCGGTCCGCGTCCCGGGCCCCGGCGAGAAGGGAGTCGTCACGGACATGGGCGCCATGGCCGTCTCCCGCTGCTCCGTGAAGGGCAAGCAACACGTCTTCGTCAGCGAGATCGACCTCTTCGCCGAACGCCCCGACAACACCGCAGACCGGCGAAAGGCCCTGAAGGCCTTCATGAAGGCGTACCACCCGCGGGCCATGGCCCACCACGGCTGCACGGCGACCTGAGAAAGAAGCACGCCCATGGCGGACGACGAGCCCGAGTTCATGCACAGCAGGTCATGCGCCAGCCGTGTGACCTGCAAACAGGTGGGCCGGGAGCGTGAGCTGCCCGGTGTGCCGCGCGCTGGCGGGCTGCCAGCGATTCAGGACGGGCGCGGAAGTTCAGTTCCCGAGCGCCGCCTTGCGCAGGGACCGCTCAGCGATCCGGGCAGCCACTGACGCGGGCAGCAGGCGACCGAAGACGAAGGCCTGGAACGCGTTGAGGCGGCCGTCCACGACTGCCGGGCCCCGGCCGCGCAAGGCGGACATCACGGTGTCCGCGACGGAACCGGGCCCGCGCTTGCCCGGCATACGCCGGGTGTTCATCGCGGTGTCGGTCGGACCGGGGCTGACCGCCACGACCCGCACCCCCGTTGCCCTCGTCTCGGCCCAGACCGCCTGCGTGAAGGACAGCACGAAAGCCTTCGAGGCCGCGTAGGCCGCCACGTACGGAGCGGGCGCGTACCCACCGGTGCTCGCGATGTTGACGATCGCCCCCCTGCCCCGCGCGATCATGGCGGGCAGCAGAAGCGCCGTCAGCTCCGCCACCGCGCCGGCATTGAGGTCGACCAGGCCCCGCACCCGTGCGGGATCGCTGTCGGCGACCGGCCCCATCAGGCTGGCGCCGGCATTGTTGACCAGCACGTCGACCTCGGTTCCCCCGTCCGCCAGCCACTCGGCCAGCCGGGAAGGAGCACCCTGGTGTGACAGGTCCAGTGCGAGCGTGGATACCTGGGCCCCGTGCTCGGCGCGCAGTTGCTTGGCCGCCGCCTCCAGACGCGCGCCGTCCCGTGCGACCAGGACCAGGTGCATACCCTGCCCGGCCAGCCGCTCGGTGATCGCGGCGCCGATGCCCGTCGCGGCGCCGGTCACGACCGCGGTTCGCCGCCTCGTCTCTTCTTTCGTCTTCATGCCCGAAACGGTAAACTCTGACATTAACGTCAATGTCAAGCCTGGCTCGATGAAGGAGACGGCGTGCGCATCGGAGAACTCAGCAGGGCCACCGGGGCCAGCACCCGTTCGCTCAGGTACTACGAGGACCAGGGGCTGCTCTCCAGCGACCGCCGCTCCAACGGATACCGGGAGTACGGAGAGGAAGCCGTCCGCCAGGTCGCCTTTATCCAGGACCTCTACAGCGCGGGGCTGCCCTCCCAGATCATCCGGGACATCCTTCCCTGCACCGGACCGACACCGCCCGCGGGCGAGTGCACGCAACTCCTGGCCCGCGTCCGGCAGGTCCGCGACGAACTCGCCCGCCAAGAGCAGCAGATCGCTCAGCGCCGCGAGATGCTCGACCAGTACCTCACGGGCACAGCGGCCCCCACCGGCCTCGGCGGCCAACCCCACTGCTCCGTTTGAGACGACAAGGCGATACATGGACATGGGTACGGGTCCGCAGGACGTGGCGGAGAACGAGTCCGTTCTGATGTCCGCGGTGAGGGACAGAGACATTGAGCTCATTCCAAGCTGGCGGTGCTGACCGCGAGTTGGACGGTCTTGCGCAACGGCGAAGCTCCTGGCAGACGGTCTCGACCAAGATCACCCGTGTCCGCCAGGAGCTTCGCGTGCTCGCCTACCCGTCCTCGATTGATCTCTCCAGCCGCACCCTGAGGTTCCTGACCGGACGACTGGTCTCCAGGCGGCGGGAGATCGGGACGCGGCGGCGGCGCCTGTCTGCCGCATGTCAGGCCCTGCTCGCCCTGGCTCACCTGCGGTGCGGCGACACGTACGCCCAACCGGCCGACGGGTTCAACATCGGGATCGCGACCGTCTTCCGCTACATACGTGAGACCGTCGACGTCCTGTCCGCCCCCGCCCCATCCCTCGCCGAGGCGAATGAGACGATCCGGGAGAAGGCGTTTGTCATCCTCGACGGCACCCTGCTCCCGATCGACCGCATCACCGCCGACACCCCGTACTACTCGGGGAAACACAAACGCCACGGCATGAACGTGCAGGTCCTCGCCGATCCGCTCGGGCGACGGCTCTGGGCCTCGCCCGCGCTGCCCGGCCCGACTCATGATCTGACCGCCGCGCGACAGCACGGGATCATCGAAGCCCTCGCGGATGCGGAGCTCAAATGCTGGGCGGACAAGGCGTATCAAGGCGCCGGCGAACCCGTCAGGGTCCCGTTCCGGGGCCGACGGATCAAGCGATGGGAGCGCCGCCACAACACCACCCACGCCAAGATCCGTTGCCTCGGTGAGCAGACCATGGCCATCCTCAAGGGCTGGCGGCTCCTGCGGAAACTTCGCTGCAGCACCAACCGGATCACCGACGTCGTCAAGGCCGTCCTCGTCCTTCACCACGCATCAGCGTGAGGATGGAAAACGCTCACTGTTGGCCTTCGTGCTCACAGCGCTACGAACCGACGGATGCGTTGCCGTACTTCGTCCGGCGTATGTGGCAGGCGTTGACTGGTGCCTTACCGCGTCGAGGCCTCCCGCCGCAGCCGCTTCGGGTAGCTGCCGCGCAGGGAGGTTCGCGCCACCTAGGTTGCCCACAGGGGCCGGGAAGCAGCCCTCGTACCTCTCTCTACCGAGGAGAATTCATGACCAGTGTGGAAGTGACGCTCAAGACCCTGCTGACCGAGGTCGAGGGCGCAGTGGGAACCGCGGTCGTCGACTACACCAGCGGCATGGCGCTCGGCACCTTAGGCGGCGGGAAAAACCTGGACCTGACCGTCGCCGCTGCGGGAAACACCGACGTGATCCGCGCCAAGATGCGCACCATGGAGACGCTCGGTCTTCAGGACAAGATCGAGGACATCCTGATCACCCTGGGCACCCAGTACCACCTCATCCGCCCAGTTGCCGGGAGGTCCGGGAACGGGCTGTTCATCTACCTCGTCATCGACAAGGGCCGGTCGAACCTCGCCATGGCACGGCATCACCTCAAGCGCGCCGAGGAGCAACTGGAGATCTGAGTTCCGACGCCGTCTTTTTTGCCCGCTAATTGCAGAGTTCTTCAAGTCTCTATGTCTGCATCTGTCGAACTCTCGGCTTCTGCGGCCCCGGCGGGTAAAGAATCGGACAGAGCACCGGGCAGCCGGGCCGCCGCGCCCGTCCGCAGCCTTATCCGAGACAGGGAAGTGAGCGATCCCGTGCAGCGCCCCCTCTACCAGGTCAAAGCAGAGTTCTTCCGCATGCTCGGCCACCCTGTGCGCATCCGTGTTCTGGAGCTGCTGCAGAACGGGCCGGTGTCCGTACGGGATCTGCTCACCGACATCGACATTGAACCGTCCAATCTCTCCCAACAGCTCGCCGTGCTGCGCCGGTCCGGAATCGTCGTCTCCATCCGCGAGGGCACCTCGGTCAGCTACGCCCTGGCCGGAGGCGATGTCGCCGAACTCCTGAGGGCGGCACGTCGCATCCTCACCGAACTCCTCGCCGGTCAGAGCGCTCTGCTGGCCGAGCTCCAGGATGCCGAGAGGTAGACAGAGCGTCGACGAAGTCGGTCGGCCCCCCTTTCTCGGAAGCGACGGGCAGCGCCGGCAGGACCGTTCCGACAGCGATCACGGCGGCGAACGCCAGACGGCGCTGGACGGCTGAGCAGGAGGAACTGGGCTGGCTGCGCAGGCTGGCCCGTATGCAGGCCGAGACCGCCGAGGCACTGCGAAAACCGCGGTCCTTTTCGCGAAGGAGAGCGATCGATGAGCGCGGTGTATGCGTTAATCGAGGCGGAGAAGGCCACTCACAACGTTGCTCTGCTGTGCCAGCTGCTGCAGGTGGCCCATTCCTCGTTCCATGCCTGGCGGGTCGGCGAGCAAGCCCGCCGGGCGAGGCAGGCCACCGACGATGCCCTGGCCCCCGAGATCACCGTGCTGCACGTCGCCTGCGGCTCGGCCCACTCCTGCAGGCACAGTTCGCGCCATAGAGATCTGCGAGCGCAGCTCGCCGGCGGCCGGTGGCGAGAGGAGGGTCGGGCCGAATGCTCGACGAGGCACACTCGGCCGGGGGCCGGGTGCCGCTCATCTGCACGACCGGCAGTCTCCCTCAGCAAAGAGGTGAAGCAGCAGAGCCGCGTCTTCGAAGGAACGCGGGCTACCAAACACGGCTCCGTACAGCGAAGCTGGATCGACTCCAGCCCGGTCCGGATGCGAGCCCGTCGACCGGCACACGGCCGACCGCGACCTCCCGGTGGAGAAGCTCTGCTGCCGCGCGCAATGCCGCCGAGGCCGCAGCATCGGCGAGCCACGTCGCTCTGGCCACCAAGAGGTGGTCTTGGCGCTCGTGACCGTCGCTGCGGGACTTGAGTACGCCTGCTCATGTGCCGTCGGCGCTGCGACCGCAGACTGCCGGCATGGCGGGGGAACAGAAGCATGTGCGGATGGACGAAAGTCTGGCGATCTCCAGCACGTTCATCGTCTCGGTCCTGGGATGGCTGACCTTCATCCTGGCCTTACGCGCGCTTTTCCGCGGCTTCGGCGAGCAGCACCCGGCCCCGCTGCGCACGAATGACCTGGTCCTGGTGCTCATGGCCGCCGAGCCACGGCCGCTGGTCCGATCCTGCTGGCGTAGCGGGGATGGCGGCACAGCTTCTGGCTGACCTGGGCAGCGCACGCGGCATTGCCGCCGTGCACGATGCAGTGGCTGCGACGAAGGTACAACTGGCACCCGCTCCGCAGACGCTGAAGAAAGACGTTGCGAGGGACGCAAGCACAGCGATCAGCACACGACCGGGCAGCAGTACTCTGCACGAATGCCGAGGTCTCGTGCCAGCGCCCAGACGTTCACCAGCGCATGCCGAGTTGGTCGAGGTCTGCTCGTCGTGGTGGGGTGAGTTTGTCGGCGCGGCGGCGGGTGTTGGCGAGGAACATGCCCAGTGCCACCGGCGCCCCGTCTTCGGCGGCCTCAGCACCCGTCGCACCTCGTCGTCCGGCCTTGTCGACGGGTACGACCTCAACATGCTTCCTGGGCACGTTCAGGTGTCCTTCGCGGGTGTGGAAGCGGCGTGCGGCGTTCAGGTTGAGATTCCACTTGTCGTCCTGGGTCCGGCGGACCGGCCGCTCCTCCTCCCCGGCCTCCGCCACGCCCAGCACGCTCTCCAGCAGCCACTGCTGTGCCGGTCCGAGCCTGTCCCACCCCAGGCGCTGCGCGTGTACCCAGGCGCCGAGGTCTTCGCCCTGCACGACCAGAGCCCCGGCCTCACGCGGCAGGGTGCCGCCGGCGTCGAGGTGGTTCTGGGAGAGCCGGTAGCAGCGCTGCCAGCCGGTGTCCCAGCCCGGGCACCAGCCGGGGTCGATTGCGTCGAGGGCGTCCTCACGGCTCTCGGCCAGCCCCCACCCACCCGGGGCCACCTTCTGTCCCTGTTCGTGCGCGAGAGCCGCCTCCCGTGCCTGTCGCGCGGCCGCGCGCTGGTTCTTCAGCCACACCCCGACCGGGAACCCACCCGCACCCACCGCACTGACCGGGGCCAGCAGATGCCCGTGCTCTTCCGCCCACGCCCGGGCGGCGTTGAGGCCGTCGTCGAAGGCGCTCTCGTGGGCGTTCCAGACCATGCCCAACCTGTCCAACTGCCGTACCCGCTCCGCCTCCAGGAGCTCCGCGTTGTAGTACTTGCGCTGATCGGCCAGCCACCCGCCCAACGGGAAGCCGGCAGGCGCCCAACCGTCGGGCGTCACGTACCGCTGCGGCACCTGCAACACCTGACTGCCGGTCTCCTTCAGGTACTGGATGCAGGCCTGGATGCCGCGCCGCCAGTAGGCGTTCTCCGGATCGATGATCCGCAACCGGATGAACTGCGCGATCAACGCGGGATCCCGCGGCGTACTGAACCTCAGCAGCTCCGCAGCCGGCCCGCTCACCACCGCCTCACCGTCGGTCTCAGTCTCGGCGTCTACCTCGCTGTCGCTCTCCGACCCGTCGACGTCGCTCTCAACGACGGCGTCCTGGCCCTCGTCCCGTTCCCAACTCCCGCTGCGCACACGGGGATCCGCCAGCGATTCGATCGCATCCGAGTCGTGCGCCCGCAGGGCACCAAGGATTTTCGCGAGGCTGCCGTAGGCATCAGAAGCCAGCATTTCCGACGCATCTTCACCCGGTCCCAGGAATACCGGAACGACCAACGTGGCGAGTTTTCCCTCACCCGGCTTGATACGCAGAGCACGCCCCACCATTTGCACGATATCGACCATCGACCCCCGCGCATCCATAAAAGCAACCGCATCACACCGGGCGGTATCAACACCTTCCCCCAGCACCTTCACGGACGCCAAAATCTGCACGGCCGCCTTCACCTCCCGACCGTTCCCACCCGGGATGAAGTCGGCAGCGAACTCCCGCAGGACGGCCTGGCGGTGACCGGGGGAGTGCTCGCCATACAGCCACTGCGCCCGCACCTGCTCGGAGGCCGGGAACCGGTCCGGATCATCGGCGTGCAGCTGCTCGGCGACGGCCGGCACCCCGGCCGCCATCGCCTCCGCCTCCGCCACCCGACTGTGGAACGTCAGGACCCGCCGGAGCTTCTCCTCCACGGCCGCGGTCAACAGTCCGGTCTGCAGCGCCGCCAGCCGGGCACCGCGCACGTGATCGGTACCCAACGGCGCTTCCCGCAGCGCCTGGTGCACGTCCTCGTCCCGCAGCTCGACACAGACCACCTGGTAGGGCGCCACGATCCCGCGCCGAATCGCCTCCGACAGCTTCAGCTCATACGCCACCGGCCCGAACAACACACTGTCCCGGTCCATCGACGCCACCATCCGCGGCGCATCCCCGCCGGCCTCCCACACCCGCGGCGTCGCCGTCATATACAACCGACGCTGCGCGGGGATCTGCTGTTGGTCGTGCACCGCTGCCCACGGCTTCCCCGCATCACCCGACGTCCGGTGCGCCTCATCGACCACGACCAGGTCCCAGACCCCTACGCCTCCCGCGTGAGCCCGCTGGAGGGTGCGCAGGCCCAGCGAGGCGTACGTGGCGAACACGGTCACCTGATCCAGACCGCGCAACCACAGCCGCAGTTGTGAGGTTCGGGGGAGACGCCACTGGTGTGTTCGGGTTTTCGTGCCACTGATGTGGGCTTGTTTCTGTGCTGGTCGGCCGGGGTTCCGGGTGGTTGATGTTGGTGGTGGTGTTCCGGATTTGGTGGTGGTGTGATCCCGGATTGGTCGGTGTTGTGTTCGCCGGACCTCCTTCGGGGTGTGCTCTATAGCGGATGAGGGTGTGGGGCGGAGGTGGAGTGGAGCTCTGTCACCCGCTCGGGTGGTCTGTGGGGCTGGGGCCGGGGTGTCGGCTTTAGCGTCTCATTCGTCGCTCCTGCCGCGGGTGCGATGTGAACTGCCCTGTGTGGGGCGGTAGTTGACGGCCGGAGGCTGACGCTGTGATCACTGCTTGGTTGCCGGTTCGCTCCTGGTGCGATGGGCGGCTCTGGTGATGGCGGGTGGTGGTGCCCCTGGGGCCGTGGATGGCGGTTTGGGGCGGCATCGGGATGAGCTCAGGCCCGCTGCGGTGGCCCAGTTGCTGCGGCTGCGCGGGTCGGGGGAGTTAACGACGGCGCATGTGCGGCTGGTCGCTGACGCGGTGGGTGTGCACAAGAGGACGGTGTGGAGCTGGCTGGCCCGTGCGGAGGAGACGGGCAGCCCGGAGAAGCCGGAACGCCGCCGCTTTAGGGTCACCGACGAGGTCATTGATGTCCTCGCTGACTATCAGGGCAACGTGAGGCGTGCTCACGAACGCTTGGCCGAGGTAGCGGTGGCGGCAGGGGAGAAGCCGCCGGGGCTGACGACGCTGCATGATGCGATCGCTCGGGATCTCGATCCGGGTTTCATGGCGGGCCTGCGTGAGGGAGTCCCGGCGGCCCGCGGCTTCGACCCGTGCTTTCAGCGGCCGCAGGTGGCGCGGAACGCGGTGTGGGAGGGCGACCACAAGCAGGCCGAGACCGTGGTGATGATGCCGGACGGTAAGCCGTCGAGGGTGTGGGTGACGTGGTTCGAGGACCGTGGCACGGGCTATGTGATGGGCTGGGCGGTCACCGCCGGCTCCGCGCACCGGGGGTCGGTCCTGGCGGCGGTGCGCATGTCGGTGCTGCGCGAGGATCCTTACGGCCCGGCCGGGGGGCTGCCGCACCTGGTGCGCGTGGATGGCGGCGCCGACTTCCTGTCCAAAACCGTCCGACGGGCCTTCGGGCTCCTCGGTGTCCCGGTGCACCGGGTGCGCAGTGCCCGGCACAAGGGCGGCATCGAACGCCTGAACCGTACGAGCATGACCCGGTTCTTCGCTGACCTGCCCCGCTACACGAAGGCGCCCCGGCTCGATCACCGCCGCCGCCTCGGTGATGGGGATCCACCGCTGACGTTCGAGGCGTTCGTTGCTCTGCTGGGGGAGTGGGTGGCCGAGCACAACACCGAGCACGTCATCGAACGCACCAAGATGACGCCGCTTGCAGCCTGGCAGGCGGATCCCACCGAGATCCGGCCCGAACCGAACGGGTGCGAGCTGCGTGCTCTGATGCTGGAGAGCGACCATAAGGTCCACAAGATCACCAGCCATGGGGTGGAGTTCGCGGGCCGCGCCTATATGCCGGAGAACGGGGTGGGCCGGATCGGGCTGGAGGTGCGGGTGCGGTGGATGCCGCACCACACCCACGAGATCGATCTGTACTCCTTCCGCGGCAACCGTTATCTGGGCCGGGCCTTCCTCAGCAATGAGGCCAGCGAGGACCTGCGCGCCAAGGTGCTCCTCGAACGCGACGAGCACAGCAAGGCACTGCGAGCGGCCCTGAAGCGCTCCGGCGAGCGCCGGCGGGGACGCCACCTGCCGTCCACCCGGCCCGAAGTGCCTGTTCGGGCTCTGCGGATGACCGAGCAGGAGGCCCGTGCCGAACTCGACGGTACGAAGGCGCCCGCAGTGCCGCGGCGCCGCACCCAGCCGTACCGGCCCCTGACTCCCGTCCCGGCTGGTTGGAAACGCCCCGGCCAAGACCGCACCGACAGCGAATCCACTGACACCGAACCCAAGGACGGCACCTGGTGACAACTGCCCCCAAGCGCAAGCACCTTGGCCAGCGCCGTCAGTCGGCCGCGCCGGCGAGTGAGACGTCCAGGCGCCGTCCCGACCTGTACCCGCAGCACTTTCTCGGTCTGAAGGACTCCACGCTGGTCGCCACAGACACCCTGCTGCAGATCAAGGACACCGTCATCGACACCGTCGAGTCCAGGGCCATGTCCGTGATCTACGGCGACCCGGGGCTCGGCAAGAGTTTCTCCACCCGCGCCACGATCCAGGAGATGAACCCGGACCTGATCCTCCCCCTCGACTTCGCCCGCTCCCGCCCTGGACCCAAGGACCTGCGCGAGGAGCTGTTCCACCAGATGCGGCTCAACTGCAAGATGCCCGGCACACCGACCGCGTTCGACAAGCTGCTGCGCGAAGCCCTGCCGCGCCGCCCGTATGTGATCGTGTGCGACGAGGCGCAGCAGTACCGCAGGGAGAATTTCGAGTTTCTGCGCAAGCTGTGGGACAACTGCGCTCCTCAGCCCGCGATCGTGTTCGTCGGCGGCCGTGAGGCCTACGAGACGCTGCAGAGCGACCCGGCACTGGCCTCCAGGATCTACATCCGTCTGGAGATCCTCGCGATGACCGAGGACGAGATCCTCAAGACGGTTCCGGACTCCCACCCCGTGTGGCGCGGTGCCGACGAGGCGCTGCTCAGGCGGATCGACACCCAGTACGCACTCGGCTCCTTCCGTGAGTGGGTGAAGGTGACCAAGCACGTCCTGAAGGGCATGGAGTACTTCGGCGCCGAACAGGTCGATGACGAGGTCGTCGACTGGGCCCTGGACCGGTGCTGACCGGTCCAGGGCCGCCCGGCGGTGCCGCCACGCAGCTGGTGTCCCTGGCCGGGACAGCCGCGCCCGGGCACCTGCATTTCCTCCGCCTGGCCGGCGCCCGCACCGTGGTCACTCCCGGCCTGAGGGCAGCCGATGACGCCCTCGCCGCCGCCCACCAGCAGCGGCGCTTTCTGTGCGTGCTGGGCGACGCCGGGGTCGGCAAGACCTTCGCCGTCCACTATGTCGCCCGTACCCGCTTCCCCCGGTCCCACGTTCCGCTGCGTCTGGGAGCCAGGCCCACACCGGCCGATCTGCGCGCCCACCTGCACGACGCTCTCAGCCTCCACGACGCTTTTCCTGCAGCGCCCGCTCTCGCCGATGCGCTCATCCGACGCGCGCTCGCCGCACAGGCGTACATCGTGGTCATCGACGAAGCCGACCGCATGTCCGAGTCGTGCTTCGAGTACCTGCGGTTCCTGCACGACGACACCCCTGACGGCCTGTGCGTGGTCCTGATCGCCGGCCAGCGCGGCGAGAAGGCCCTGCGCGCTCGGCAGATGCTGGCCACCCGTACCGCCCAGTGGCTGACCCTCAGACCGCTCGCCCGTGTGTCGGTTCCGAGCGCCGCCTGGGCATTGCACCCGGTGTGGCAGACCGTCGATCCTGACCAACTCCGCTTCCTGGATGGCCACTTCGCCCAGGGCAACCTGCGCCGCTGGGCCCTGCTCACCCATCACGTGCAGCGATCCCTGTCCGCCACCGGGCGCGCTCAGCCGGACCCTGATCTGCTGCGGCAGACCCTCGACCGCATCGACACCTCATGCCGCCCATGATCCAATGTTCCCCCGCCGCCCTCACACCGGCCACCTTGCCGCCCGTCCTGCTGCTCCTGGACGAGGGCGACGACCGCGCCGTCCAGCACGCCGCCTGCCAGCGTGCTCACCCCACGGGCGGCCGCATCACCGCTGATCCCACCCCGCACACCAACAGCCTCGCCTACCTGGCTCTGGACCTGCTGCGCGCCATGGGCCGCGACAGCTTCGCCCACCCCGACGCCGAGCGCATGTCCACCGACGCGGCCTGGCGTGCGGTGACCTGCTGGACCCTGACCACAGGACTCAAAGAGGCCATCGTGCTGCGCGCCCACCGCCTCACGCCCGAGCGCCTGAGACGTCTTGCCACCTGGCGCGTGGAGACCGGCGTCCGCCTCGTCCTCATCGCCCACACACCCCACCAGGCCGCCGAGCAACGCCTGCGCGGCCTTCTCGCCGCCGCCCGATTCACCGATCTACGGACCGCTACCGGCACGTCGGCCATCGCGGAGGCCATCGGCCCGCCCGTCACCGCCCCGCCCCTGCGCCCGCCTCCGCCCGACCAGGTCCATCCGCTGCCCGACCTGCCCGGCGGCGACCCTGCCGCCTTCCGCGACGAGTGCCGACTCCATCTCGACGAAGCCGACTTCGCCCGCATCGACGGCCAGTACCAGGCGGGCTACGCCGCCGCCCGCACCTGGCTCGCCCGCCACCATGCCTCGACCGGCACGCCTTGGCCGCTGGCCACAGATGTTGCCGAGGAAGAGCCCGACGCCGGCCCGGACATGGAGGGGTTGCGCCTGTTCCTGGCCCGTCTCACCGTCTCGAGCCCCAGCCCTCAGCACACACTCGCCCGCATACGCGGAGCCCAGATGGGGTTCCTCAGCCGCCACCTCCAGCTCGACGTCCCTGAAGACCTCAACGAACGGGGCGGGCCCGGAATCACCACCGTGCCGATCACCCCGCACGTGGCCCACGTCCTGTCCGCGCACCTGCCCAATCCGCTGCGCGCCGCCGCAGCGGCCGCCCTGCTGTTCACCGGCACCGATCAATCCTTGTTGTGCATGACCCAGATTGCCAGCGTCGACGAGCACACCACCCGCCTGGCCATCGATCGAGACTCGCGGATCCACATCGGCATGCCGCCCGGCCCGAGACACATGTACGCCATCCCACCCCGCGCCCGCCCCCTGCTCGCCGCCGCGCTCGCCTTCCGCCGCCGTACCCCGCGCACCACCGACCACCTCGGACTGTTCGCCGGCTGCCTCGGCACCCCTATTCGCTTCGACAACCTGATTCGCGATGCCGGCCTCGACATCCCGGCCGTCACACACCCGCACCCCGCACAGGACTGGCACGCCGCCGCCCGCTGCCGCAACCTGCCCGCCACCACGCCGTCTGACAGGCCCGGTTCATCCAGCGCTCGACCAACGGCTGCTCTGTGAACGACGCGTCCCGTCGGCCCCGGTCGTCTAGGCGGATGCCGCTGACTGGCTGGTGCCGTCCGGGCCCGGGGGCGGCAGCGCTCCCGGTGGCGGTTCCGGTGGTGGCTGCGGAACGGCCGTGGAGGTTGCGGCCTGACGGTAGTTGATGATGGCTTGGATTCTTTTTTCCGGGTCTGCTATCTGATCGAGGGTGGCCGCGAATTTCTCGTCGACGAGATTTCCTTTTCGCTGGCGGTTGTGGTCGAGGATCAGACTGGTGAGGGGGACGGCGAGGTACGCGGCGATGACGATCGCTCCGACCGCCCACCAGGGTGCGCCGCCCAGGGCACCGGCCAGGACGGCGGGAAGTCCGGCCAGGATGCCGCCGATGGGTCCGAGGGAGGACGAGTTCATCGCGTGGATGCCCTTCCAGCACGTGACGGCTGGGCCGCCTCATGCCTGAACGAGCCGCAGGAGAGCGGCTGGGACGGAGTGAGGCGGCACAGGTGCGCCGTGTGAGGGCATGCCGAGGTCCGGCGCCGCATCGGGGCGGGCCGGTGGTGTTTTACGGCAGGCTTGCTAGCCCCCTTGGAAACCGGTTCGGTGGTCCCGTGGGGTGGTTCAGAGGCTTGGTTCGGCGGTTTTTGCGGAGGAGCTTTTCTTCGGCTTTTTGGGCAGGGTGGGTCAGCTGTTGCGGCTAACAAAAAGACTGCTGATAAAACCCTTAAGCCAATTCATTTAGCTTTTTCCGCGCCGCCTTTCTCTTGCTCGTCGGTCGCGTGCATCCTCTTGCGGGCACGCCAGACCTGCTCGCCAGTATCGGTCATCGAAGCGTCGTCTGGGGCCTGTTCGGGCAGATCGTGCCGGAAGCCCTGCGCGGTCGCGGCCGGTTGGAGCAGCCAGCCAGCCAGCCAGTCTGCCTGAGCCGGCCCGCGACTGGCGTGCTGGGCGAGGGGCAGCCCCTGCACCCCGCCCAGCACTGTAGTTCGGCCACCGTCGCCGACGCCCCGGCTGGAACTATGGTCTGCCCCGTTACGATGAGCGACACGGTTTTTGGCATGTGACACGGACAAGCGGCCATCGGGCTTCTGCCAGGTCGCATGTCAGGCAATACGGCACAGACGCGCGCCGCGGACAGAAACGAATCACTGCCCGGACCGCGCCTGGACAGCAGCGTCCGGCCTCGGGGGTGCGGGCGGGGATGCGTGGGTGGGGAAGTGCGGACCGACTTCGGGGACCTCGTCATTGACCAGGCCATCGTCCATGCAGTGCCCCAACGCACCAAAGACCAAGATCCCGTTCCGCTCAAGCTCAGCGAGACAGCCTGCAGACTCGACGACGGCGGGCGCACGGCGCTGCAGGGCAAGCTCCGTGACGTCCTGGACCGTCTGGGCCGCGAGGTCGTGGAGGACCCTGAACTCAAGTCCGGCCTGCCCGACGCTGTCCGGTCGTTCCTCAGCGGCGGGCAGGACCTGGTGGAAGTTTCCGGAGAGCTGGCCCATGCGCTGCGCGACAGCCAGAACGGCACCAGTTCCTCTGGCCTCCTCCTGGTGGCCGCCGCCCGACTCAACAACCGGCGCGCGTTGCTGATGGTCAAGCTGGAACACGAGACCGGCATGCAGGCCAACGAGATCGTGGCCGGCGGGCTGCGCACCTTCGACATGCAGTTTTTCGCCAACCTGTTGTTCACCGAGAAGTCCAAGGTCTACAAGGTGGCGCTCTTCTCCGAAGAGGGACTGGCCGATTCAGGGCTTCACGGGTGGGCCGCAGACCCTCAGAAATCGGGCAAGGACGTGGCCCGCTTCTTCCTCGAGAAGTTCCTGGGGTGCCGGCACCAGAACGATCCCCGCGAACTCACCCGCCGCTTCCACGACGTGGCCATGGACTGGGTCAACAGCCGCTTCACCCACTCCGATGTGCGGGTGGACTACGTCATGGCCGTCATGGTTGAGCTCCAGAACTCCACTCCCACGCTGGACCCCGCGACGTTCATCGAGACCCACCTGAAGGAACCGCACCACGACGACTTCGCCGAGTTCCTCGAGGAGAACGACGTCCCGGTCCGCACCTTCGACAAGAACACCGAGTTCATCAGTAACCGGCTGCAGAAGATGCGCGTCGATCTGTCGAATGGTGCGTTCCTGGTCGCGCCCCTGGAAGCAGTGCAGGACGGCACGGTCGTGGTGGAGGACCTCGAAGACGGCCGCACCACCGTCACGGTCACCTCAACCCTCACCAACACCAGCAGTGGCACCGCGTTGGGCCGCCGTCCCAAGCCGCCCACCCAGCCCGCAGAACTGCCCGCGCCCGCCCAAAAGGAAATGATTCCGGGACTCGAGAGCGTCGTGGCTATCCCGGCCCAAGCCACCCAGGAATCCGCCAGCAACACACTCCCGCCAGCTCAGACATGAACCTCACCACCACACCCCCGACGCCCGTGGCAGCCCCCGCATGCCCCTGACCGCCGAAGAAGCTTTCCAGCGCTACCGGCAAGAGCGGCCACGCATCGAGGAGGCAGTCGAAGAGACCAAAGCGCATCTTGCACACCACATCGCCCGCAGAGGCGTCGACTGCCAGATGAGCGCCAGAGCCAAAGAGCTCACCAGCTTCAACGCCAAGGCCCATTCACCACGCAAGGGCTACGCAGACCCCTGGAAGGACATCACCGACAAAGCGGGCCTGCGCATCATCGTGCCGCACAGCGGTCTGCTCGATCCTGCCCTAGAGACGATCAAGGACAACCTCAAGATCGTGGAGGTGCAGGACTACCGCGACGACGTCGGCAAGGAAGACCTGCTCCGCTACCCACGCCTGCACATCCAGGCTGTCATGGTCGGCGGGCTACAAGACCCCGACGGCATCCCCTACGAGTGCGAGATCCAACTCCGCACCGAGGCAGTCGACTTGTGGGCACGCATGTCGCACAAGCTCCTGTACAAGCCCGATTTCACCCCACCCGCCGCTGTCAGTCGCTCGCTGTACCGTCTGATTGCCCTGGTCGAACTGTTTGACCTCGAGGTCGCGCGGGGGGTGGAAACTTTGGCACGGCAGGACCCTGAACTCGCCCGCAGCAAGCAACTCCTCGAACTCGCCGAGCAGACCTATCGCACGTTCACCGACCATCCCTTCAGCCGCGACCTGTCGCAGGACGTCATGGGCGTCTTGTCTCAGACCATCGACGAGGGCACTGCCTACAGCGAACAACTGGCCGAGTTCACCGAACACTTCCGTGAGCGCATCCAGCGCAACTATGCAGACTACGGACCCACCAGCGCCCACTTCCTGGAGCACGGCCGCTACCTGCTGGCCAGCCAGCCGGAGAGCTTGATCATCTTTGAGCGGCTGGCCAACGCCCGCTTCCGCCTCAAGAGCACCTGGAACAAGAGCGAGCTACCCGAAACGATGCTCACCGACATGGCACAGATCTGGGGGATCGCACTATGAGCAGCTCACCACAGCCGGAACCCCCTGCTCTCGTAGCCGCTACCGCGATGTTCATCGAGGTTCTCGTCGTCGGCATCGGCGCACTCACCGCGGCCGTGCTGCTCCTCATCGCACTGATCGGCCCGGCCACCACGGCCAGGCTCACTCCCGTAGCAGGATCGTCCGCGGCCGCCGGCGTGGGCCTCGCCGCTGCCTACGCCTTGGGCATCCTCATTGACCGGGCGGCCGACGCCGCTCTCACGCCGCACCGCCGCCGGCTGCGCACACACTCTTTCCCGTCCGACGCCGGCTACGCCCAGGCACGTCTGCAACTGGCTGACTTCCCGGTCCTGGCCGCCCGGGCAGACTACGCGCGCTCCCGTATGCGGATCTGCCGCGGATGGGCCCTCAACACCCTGGCCCTGACCATCGCCGCGGACCTGGCCATGCTGCGCTACTCCTTCGAGCACCGCTCACTCATCCTCGGCGCCATCACGGCCCTCGGCCTGACGACCGCCTTCGGTTTCTACCGCGCCTGGCGCGCTCTCACTGTGACCGGCTACCGCAAACTCGCCGAACAGACCACCACCTCTGCCGCCAACCAACCGGTACCCGCCCAGCCTCCGCCCAGCCCCGCATCACCCTGAGGCCTCCGCTTCGACCGTCCGCGCCTCGTCCCGTTTGCGTGCGGGAGGATGACAAAGGCCGATGCCCGCCGCGAGCCCGAGGTTGTACGCGAATGTCCACCAGTCCTGAGTCTGCGACTGCGATGTCGTTGACGTCTGCTGCTCGCCGCACGCTGCGCCCCGATCAGCGGCATGCGGTGGATGCGGCGGTGCGGCATCTGCGGAGCCCACGAACTCGCGGCCACATCGTCTCCGCCTGCGGCACGGGTAAGACCCTGATCGCGCTGCGCACCGCCGAGGCCCTGGGCGCCCACCATCTCCTAATCGCTGTCCCGTCGCTGGACCTGATCGCCCAGTGGGCAGCCGCAGCCCGCGCAGACGGCCGCACAGAGCCGCTGATGGCCGTCTCCTCGCTCCAGGCGGACAAGCACCCCGTACTCGCCGCCGCGGGCGCGCAGAGCACAGGCTCGGGGGAGTACCTCGCCTACTGGCTGTCCCGCCACAAGAAGGCAACCGTGTTCGTCACCCTCGACTCCCTGCCCCGGATCGAGGAGACGCAGCACTCCGTCTTCACCGCACCCGTCTTCGACCTCCTGGTCGTGGACGAGGCGCACCGCACCGCGGGCAGCTGGGACAAGCAGTGGACGGTGCTCCACGACCAGGCCCGCATCCGCGCCGCCCGACGCCTGTACCTGACCGCGACACCGTACGAGTGGGAAGCGCCCCGACTGACCGAGGCCCCCGACACGCGCCCGCTGCCCAAGCGGACCGCGGCCACCGCACCACAGTGGGAGGCCCCCTCGCTGATCGCGTCGATGGACGACCGACGAGTCTTCGGCCCCCGCCTGCACACCTACTCCCACGCGGACGCGATCGACGACGGCGTCCTGGCCGACTACCAGCTGCTGGTGCCCACGATCACCGACACCGACCTGCGCACCCACCTCACCGACCCCGACACGCACACCGCCACAGCCCGCCGCACCACCGCCCTGCACCTGGCCGTCCTCAAAGCCATGACCGAGCACGACCTCAAGCACGTGATCGTCTACTTCCAGCAGATCGCGGACGCTGCCGACTTCGCCCGCCAATTCGGCCACACCCTGCGCACTCTCCCCACTCAGCAGCGTCCTGCCTGGGCCCAGAACCTGCTCGTGCAGTCGATCAACGGCACCCACACGCCCGACCAACGGACCCGCATCCTGACCCGCTTCGCCCAAGCCGACCGCAGCGTAATCACCAACGCCCAAGTCCTCGGCGAAGGCGTGGACCTACCGGCCGTGGACGCCGTGGTGTTCGCAGACCGCACGGCAAGCGTCCGCAAGATCGTCCAAGCCCTCGGCCGGGCGCTGCGCAAGCCCCCCACCCTCGCCACCAAAACCGCCAGCCTCATCATCCCCGCCTACATCCCGCCAGGCGCCGACCCCACCGACCTGCTCGACACTCCCTACGAGGCGCTCTGGCTGGTCACCGCCGCGCTACGCCACCACGACCAGTCGATCGCAGCCCGTGCCCCCCGGAACACCACCCCCCGGCGACTGGACCGCGACACCCACCGACTCCTCGCCCGCCGCTTCCACTTCGACTTCACCCTCGACCCCGACTCCATCGCCCGGGCCATGGACCTGCTCGCCTGGCCCTCCGACGGTGCGACCCTCTCAGCCCCCCGCCGCGCCGGCCTCGCAGCCGCCCTGCGCTACCACGCCGAACACGGCCACCTCCGCGTCCCCACCGACTACGAAGACGCCTTCGGCTACCGCCTCGGCACCTTCATCACCGGCCAACGCACCGCCCACCACCAAGGAACCCTCTCTCCCGACTGGATCACCGAACTCGAGAACCTCGGCATGGTCTGGGACGACAGCAAAGCCACCTGGCAAGGCCACGTGACCACCGTCGAGGCCTTCCACGCCGAACACGGCCACCTCGCCATCCCCACCACCGAGCCCGGCGGCCAATTCCTCACCGACCAACGCGCCCTGGCCCGCAAAGACCGTCTCCCTCCCGACCGCCATGCCCAACTCACCGCCCTCGACCCCCACTGGACCCTCCCGCACGGACCCGACTGGCACCGCAAATACCACCTGCTGCGCCGCCACATCGAATCCGGCCACGACCCCGCGATGCTGCACCGCGACACCGTGATCGACGGAGTGAAGGCCGGCGGCTGGCTCCACCGCCAGTTCACGAACTGGCACCAACTCGCCCAACAACAACGCGACTTCCTCACCCACCTCGGCCTGACCCCCGGCCGAACCCCGCTGCCCGCCCACGAACCAGCACCCAACGCGAGCCAGCCCAGACGGAGAACACGCCGCACCTTCGAACAGACGACGACCCTGCTGCGCGCCTTCGTCGAGCGTCATGGACGTCCACCAGGCGCCCGCGAGTGGATCGAGGTAGACGACGAGCGCATCATGATCGGCCCATGGCTCTGCAAGACACGCACCAAGCAGGCAGCCGGTCAACTAGCCGAAGAACACTGCCAGTTGATGCAAGAGATCCTCGGAAGAGACTGGGCTGAAGCCGCTCGCTCCTCCTGAAGAGGAGGAGGGGATCTCTCGAAGATCCCATAGTTTTTTGCTTCCTTAAGTGCCTCTCGGCTCTCCTCATCCACTACGCTGGAGGAGCGAAGCCAGGGCGCGGGATCAAGAACCGACACCACGCAAGCCACCACGACCCGATAGCCAGCCAGAAGATGACCGCGGAGCGGGCGTCTTCCCAACTACTTTAGCCACCAGCAGAGTTAAAGGTCACCGGAGACCGAAGATGATGGGCTGATCGCGGAGCGATCAGCCCATCATCGACCTACCAGATGCTCCACGGAGTGGAGCACCCCGGCCACGGAGTGGCCGGTAGCCCGCGGAGCGGGCTACCTTCCGTCGCGTAGCGACGGCGCGTCGTCCTCGCGGAGCGAGGCGCGCGGGCCGGCGCGCCTCGACCCAGATCGTCGCCGCCTCCCCGTCCACGTACCTCAGCAGTGGTCCC
>NZ_JBFAKV010000052.1:0-23045 GCF_040655895.1 Streptomyces sp. NPDC050264 | reverse complement strand
CCGCGCAGCTGGGCCGCATCCACGCCGAGGCCGTCAACTCCCTTGCCGAGCACGGCAAGACGTCCGAGCCGGGCGTCGACACGTGGGAGGCCACGAACCTGCTGTGCGTGGCCCGCGTCCTGGTCGCCGCCGCCCGCCGCCGCGAGGAGACGCGCGGCTGCCACTGGCGCGAGGACCACGCCGACCGCGACGACACGAACTGGCGCCGCCACATCGTCGTAGGACTCAATCCGGACCGGACCCTGGCCACGCGCACCACACAGACCGCAGACTTTCCGGCAACGAACCTTCAGGAGCAGTGACCGACGTGAGCGCCACCCCCGACCTCCCTCTGGCAGACGCCGACAGCGCGGGCTGCGGTGACAACTGCGGCTGTTCGCAGGCCTCCCCCGAGGACGCCATGGAGTGCGGTCTCGACCCGTCGCTCGCCCAGCTCCTGCTCGACGCGGGCCTGGACCCGGTCGAGATCGAGGACATCGCCCACATGGCGATCGCCGAGGACCTGGCCGGCGGCGTCGACGTGACGACCGTCGCGACGATCCCCGAAGAGGCCGTCGCCACCGCGGACTTCACCGCCCGCGAGGACGGCGTCGTGGCGGGCCTGCGCGTCGCCGAGGCGCTCATCTCCGTAGTGGCCGCCGACGAGTTCGAGGTCGAGCGGCACGCCGAGGACGGCGACCGCGTGAGCGCCGGACAGAAGCTCCTGTCCGTCACCACCCGCACCCGCGACCTGCTCACCGCCGAGCGCAGTGCGCTCAACCTCCTGTGCCGCCTCTCGGGCATCGCGACGGCCACGCGCGCGTGGGCGGACGCCCTGGAGGGCACGAAGACGCAGGTCCGCGACACCCGCAAGACGACCCCGGGCCTGCGCTCCCTGGAGAAGTACGCGGTCCGCGCGGGCGGCGGCGTCAACCACCGCATGTCCCTGTCGGACGCCGCGCTGGTCAAGGACAACCACGTGGTCGCCGCGGGCGGCGTCGCCCAGGCCTTCCAGGCGGTACGCGACCGGTTCCCCGGCCTGCCGATCGAGGTCGAGGTCGACACGCTGCACCAGCTGCGCGAGGTCCTGGACGCGGGCGCCGACCTGATCCTGCTGGACAACCTCACGCCCGTCGAGACCGAGGAGGCCGTCGCGATCACGGCCGGCCGCGCGCTCCTGGAGTCCTCGGGCCGCCTGACGCTGGAGAACGCGGCGACGTACGCGAAGACCGGCGTCGACTTCCTCGCCGTCGGCGCCCTCACCCACTCCTCGCCGATCCTGGACATCGGCCTCGACCTGCGCGAAGCGGAGTGACGCGGCCGCCATGCTGTTGACCATCGACGTAGGCAACACCCACACCGTCCTCGGCCTGTTCGACGGCGAGGAGATCGTCGAGCACTGGCGCATCTCCACGGACGCGCGCAGAACCGCCGACGAACTCGCCGTCCTGCTCCAGGGCCTGATGGGCATGCACCCGCTGCTCGGCGACGAGCTCGGCGACGGCATCGACGGCATCGCCATCTGCTCGACCGTCCCCTCGGTCCTGCACGAACTGCGCGAGGTCACCCGCCGCTACTACGGCGACGTCCCCGCCGTCCTGGTCGAGCCCGGCATCAAGACCGGTGTCCCGATCCTCATGGACAACCCCAAGGAGGTCGGCGCCGACCGCATCATCAACGCGGTCGCGGCCGTCGAGCTCTACGGCGGCCCGGCGATCGTCGTGGACTTCGGTACGGCGACCACGTTCGACGCCGTCTCCGCGCGCGGCGAGTACGCGGGCGGTGTGATCGCCCCCGGCATCGAGATCTCCGTGGAGGCGCTCGGCGTACGCGGCGCGCAGCTCCGCAAGATCGAACTGGCCCGGCCGCGCAGCGTCATCGGCAAGAACACGGTCGAGGCCATGCAGTCGGGCATCGTCTACGGGTTCGCGGGCCAGGTCGACGGGGTCGTGCAGCGGATGGCCAAGGAACTGGCGGCCGACCCGGACGACGTCACCGTCATCGCGACGGGCGGGCTCGCGCCGATCATCCTCGGCGAGGCCTCGGTCATCGACGAGCACGAGCCGTGGCTGACCCTGATCGGCCTGCGGCTGGTGTACGAGCGCAACGTGTCCCGGCTCTAAAGCGTGTTGCACAAGGCTGTGTTCGGGCAGGTCAGGGCCCGTGAACGCGGTTCTAGGGTCTGTCTTCAAACCCCCCTCTGCCCGGCGTCGCCCGGCACGCACTCTCGCCGCACCGGGCGCAAAGCCGAGTACGCCCAGTACGCCCAGTACGAGGCCCTGCACCCGGCACGCCGAGAGCACGCACCGAACGCCGCCGGGCCGCCCTCCGGGCGACGAGGGGAGTTTGAAGGCAGGCCCTGGAACGGCTGCGGAACCGTTCCCGAACCGATCCGGAACTCCAGCCACGCCGCGAATTGCCGGTTAAGCCGATTTTGTCGGTAATGACACGTATCGTCCTTTCATGCCCACGCCCTACGGAAACCGCGGCGGCCTGGCGTTCGGTGCAGAAGAGCTGCGTGTGCTCCGACGCGCCCTCGCCCTGGCCCTCCATCCCAGCCCCGCCTCGGACACGGACGTCCGGGACTGTCTCCGACTCGCGGAATCGGTCGACGAGGCCGCGCGGGAGAGCGCCCGCATGCGGGCCTTCCTCTTCGCCGACCTCGACCGGTACCGGGCCGCGCTGCCCGGTACCCTCACCGGCTATCTGAGCCTCCTCCAGGACGCCCTGGCGGCAGGCCACCAGCCCGGCGCCGACGATCTCGCGGCGCTGCGCGCCCTGCGCGGCAATCCCACCGCGGCGGCCCTGCTCGAGCGCTGCCGCGCCCTCGCCGAACAGGGCGTACGGGACAGGCTGGAAGCGCGCCACCGCCGCCGCGTCCCGGCCTCCCGCTCGCACCTGCTCGCACTGCCCGGCGGACTGTCGGGCGCCGAGCGGCAGCCCGCGAGGCCCGCCCCCGGCACCCCGCCGAAACCCATGCCCACCCCGGCGGAGGTCTTCCCGCCCAAGCGCCGCCCCGTTCAGCCCGCGGCCCCGCCGCAACAGTTGGCCGCGGGCTAGCTACTCTGGAGACATGGAATACGTCTCCGCGCTCGTGCCCCCGGTAGTGATGGCTGTGTTCTTCATCGGCCTGATCGTGACGATCGTGAAGTCGCAGGGCGGCGACAAGAAGGCCAAGGAGGACGCGGCCGTCGACGCCGCCCTCGCGCGTGCCGACGCCGCCCGTCAGAACGGCGTGCACGAAGCCGGCGCCTGACCGATCCGCGACGTGAAGAGGGGCGCCCACTGGGCGCCCCTTTTGCCATTGATTGAAGCCGTTCGCCACGTCCGGCGTTGAATTACCGACTTCTCCCACTATTGTGCTGCTCGTGCCGCGCCCCTTGGGAGAACTCGAAGACGCAGTGATGACACGGGTGTGGAAGTGGAACCGCCCGGTGACGGTGAGGGAAGTCCTGGAGGACCTCCAGCAGGAACGGTCCATCGCGTACACGACGGTCATGACCGTATTGGACAATCTCCATCAGAAGGGCTGGGTCCGCCGTGAGGCGGAAGGCCGGGCCTATCGATATGAGGCCGTCTCCACCCGGGCCGCCTACTCGGCCGCACTGATGAACGAGGCGTGGGGACAGAGCGACAACCCAGCCGCCGCGCTCGTCGCCTTCTTCGGCATGATGTCGTCCCAGCAGCGCGAAGCGCTCAGGGATGCCATGCGCATCGTTCAGCCGGAAGTGCCGTCCGAAGTACCGGCCGAAGTGCCCACCGAAGTACAGGCCGAAGTCGTGTCCGAAGTCCCGTCAGGACCCGGGGAAGCGGACAGGGAGCCCGGGCGATAGCGTCCGCTCATGCCAGCAGAGCCCCCTGAAGTCTCCACAAGCTCCGATTCGACAGCTAAAGCAGTCACCGTCCGCAGGGCCAGGACCGCCGATGTACCGGCGGTGCGCCGACTGCTCGACGCGTACAGCCGACAGGGGATCCTGCTCGACAAAGCGACGGTGACGCTTTACGAGGACATCCAGGAGTTCTGGGTCGCGGAACGTGACGACAACGCGGAGGTCGTCGGTTGCGGCGCCCTGCACGTCATGTGGGAAGACCTCGCGGAAGTCCGCACTCTCGCGGTGAATCCACAGGTCAAGGGCGTCGGCGTAGGTCATCTGGTGCTGGACAAGCTGCTGCAGACCGCACGCTGGCTCGGTGTTCGCCGGGTTTTCTGTCTCACCTTCGAAGTCGAGTTCTTCGTCAAGCACGGCTTCGTGGAGATCGGGGAGACGCCCGTCGATACGGTTGACACCGATGTCTACAGCGAGCTGCTGCGTTCCTATGACGAGGGCGTAGCGGAGTTCCTCGGTCTCGAACGAGTGAAACCGAACACCTTGGGCAACAGCCGGATGCTTCTGCATCTGTGATCGTCCCGGAGAGTATTCCGGCAACGTCCCGCACGCGGTTCCCTATGTCCGAAACGCGCATGTTTTCGGCCCGGCCGGGCAGCGTACAACTCCGAGATCTCTCCTGGATCTCAGCCAGGGGTTTGTGTTTTCCTCGCAAAAGCGGTTTGCTTTCCGACGTACTGCAGTACTGCATATAACAAGGGGACGGCGAAACAGCGACCTCGGTCGCGGAGGGTCGGCCCTTCAGATATCGATGAAAGGAAATCCGGTGGCACAGAAGGTTCAGGTCCTTCTTGTCGATGACCTCGACGGCGGCGAGGCGGACGAGACCGTGACGTTCGCGCTCGATGGCAAGACGTACGAGATCGACCTCACCACCGCCAACGCGGACAAGCTCCGTGGCCTCCTCGACGCGTACGTCAAGGGCGGCCGGCGCACCGGTGGCCGTGCCGCGGGCGGCCGGGGCAAGGCGCGCGCCGCTTCCGGTGGTAACCAGGACACCGCGCAGATCCGCGCCTGGGCCAAGGAGAACGGCCACGACGTGAACGACCGCGGCCGTGTTCCCCAGGCGATCCGCGAGGCCTACGAGAAGGCCAACGGCTGAGAATTCGGCGCTGCCGATGTGCGGCGCAGCCGGGCCCGGTGGCAGTGGGTCGCCGCCGTGTCCACGAGACGTACGAGATCGGGGGCGCCCCCACCGCCCCCCACGACCGACCAGGTCGAGACGGCCGTCAGGGTCGTCAGAGCCGGCAGCACCGGTTCCACCTCGCGTCCGGGCTCGGGGGGCCGCACCCACACCGCGGCCTCCTGCGAGCCCGTCCACCCCGGGGGCGTCGGCGCGTCGATGAACCCGTCCGCCCCGACGGCGACGAGGTCCAGGGGCAGTGCGCCCCACTCCAGCCAGTCGAGCAGGCCCGGCAGCTCGTCCGCGCTGCCCGGGCCGACCAGCAGCCGCATCGTTTCGCCCCGTACGGCCACCGGCGACCGGGGATCGAGTCTGCGCAGCATCGCGAAGCCGGCGTCGGCCGGCAGTTCCAGGACGTCGAACCGCAGCCCGGTGCGCAGCCGGACGCCCTCGGGGCCACTCGTAGCGGCCCAGCCGAGCTCGTCCTCGTACCACTGCCGGACCGCATCGGATCCGGCCACCTCGAGCGGGCGCCGGGGCGCGGGGACGGCGGTGCCGGAGGCAGGTGTGTGGGCGACCATGCCGGGAGCAACCGCGAGGACCACCCCGGGGTTACGCGCTGTGGCACTGTGGAAGCTCAGCGTGGCCGAAAAGGGGGCGTGCGGAGGTGTTGAGTGGCGCAAGGGTGTTCGCCCGTAGCGGAGGGAACCGGCGCGCGCCGCATGGAGTGTCAGTCCTTGCGGGTAAGACATCCCTAGTGGGAGGGGCGACACGTGCTCGCCGGGCATCTCGCGTTCGCCATCGGCGTAGTGATGGTGAGGGTATCTGCCTGGCCTGCGGGAACATCGTCTCGCACCATCGGTGTTGGAGCAGTTGTCGGCGTTCGGGGGCAGGAGGCCTTGAGCGGGTGTCGGCAGTTGGAATGAGCGGTCCCCGCTTGCGGGACTAAGCTGCGGAAGGACAGGGAGGGGACCGACCCCTTTACTGCCTGACCGCTCTGAGGAGCGATTAACGATGTTCGAGAGGTTCACCGACCGCGCGCGGCGGGTTGTCGTCCTGGCTCAGGAAGAAGCCCGGATGCTCAACCACAACTACATCGGCACCGAGCACATCCTCCTGGGCTTGATCCACGAGGGCGAGGGTGTCGCCGCTAAGGCCCTGGAGAGCCTCGGGATTTCGCTCGAGGCGGTCCGCCAGCAGGTGGAGGAGATCATCGGGCAGGGCCAGCAGGCTCCGTCCGGGCACATCCCCTTCACCCCCCGTGCCAAGAAGGTCCTGGAGCTGTCGCTCCGCGAGGCCCTTCAGCTGGGCCACAACTACATCGGCACGGAGCACATCCTGCTCGGCCTGATCCGCGAGGGCGAGGGCGTCGCCGCCCAGGTCCTCGTCAAGCTGGGCGCAGACCTCAACCGGGTGCGGCAGCAGGTCATCCAGCTGCTCTCCGGTTACCAGGGCAAGGAGACCGCCACTGCCGGCGGTCCTGCGGAGGGCACGCCTTCCACGTCCCTGGTGCTCGACCAGTTCGGCCGCAACCTGACGCAGGCCGCTCGTGAGTCCAAGCTCGACCCGGTCATCGGGCGCGAGAAGGAGATCGAGCGCGTCATGCAGGTGCTGTCGCGCCGCACCAAGAACAACCCGGTCCTGATCGGTGAGCCCGGCGTCGGCAAGACCGCCGTCGTCGAGGGCCTCGCCCAGGCCATCGTCAAGGGCGAGGTGCCCGAGACCCTCAAGGACAAGCACCTCTACACCCTCGACCTGGGTGCGCTGGTCGCCGGTTCCCGCTACCGCGGTGACTTCGAGGAGCGCCTCAAGAAGGTGCTCAAGGAGATCCGCACCCGCGGCGACATCATCCTGTTCATCGACGAGCTGCACACGCTGGTCGGTGCGGGTGCCGCGGAAGGCGCCATCGACGCCGCTTCGATCCTGAAGCCGATGCTGGCCCGCGGTGAGCTCCAGACCATCGGTGCCACCACGCTCGACGAGTACCGCAAGCACCTGGAGAAGGACGCGGCCCTCGAGCGCCGCTTCCAGCCGATCCAGGTCGCGGAGCCGTCGCTGCCGCACACCATCGAGATCCTCAAGGGTCTGCGCGACCGCTACGAGGCCCACCACCGTGTCTCGATCACGGACGAGGCCCTCGTGCAGGCGGCCACGCTCGCCGACCGGTACATCTCGGACCGCTTCCTGCCGGACAAGGCGATCGACCTGATCGACGAGGCCGGCTCCCGGATGCGCATCCGCCGGATGACCGCGCCGCCGGACCTCCGCGAGTTCGACGAGAAGATCGCGGGCGTGCGTCGCGACAAGGAGTCGGCGATCGACTCCCAGGACTTCGAGAAGGCGGCTTCTCTCCGCGACAAGGAGAAGCAGCTGCTCGCCGCGAAGGCCAAGCGCGAGAAGGAGTGGAAGGCCGGCGACATGGATGTCGTGGCCGAGGTGGACGGCGAGCTGATCGCCGAGGTCCTCGCGACCGCCACCGGCATTCCGGTCTTCAAGCTGACCGAGGAGGAGTCCTCGCGTCTGCTGCGCATGGAGGACGAGCTCCACAAGCGGGTCATCGGCCAGAAGGACGCCGTCAAGGCGCTCTCGAAGGCGATCCGTCGTACGCGTGCCGGTCTGAAGGACCCGAAGCGTCCCGGTGGTTCGTTCATCTTCGCCGGCCCGTCCGGTGTCGGTAAGACCGAGCTGTCCAAGGCGCTCGCCGAGTTCCTCTTCGGTGACGAGGACGCGCTGATCTCCCTCGACATGTCGGAGTTCAGCGAGAAGCACACGGTCTCGCGTCTCTTCGGTTCGCCCCCCGGTTACGTGGGCTACGAAGAGGGCGGTCAGCTGACCGAGAAGGTGCGCCGCAAGCCGTTCTCCGTCGTCCTCTTCGACGAGGTGGAGAAGGCCCACCCGGACATCTTCAACTCGCTGCTGCAGATCCTGGAGGACGGTCGCCTGACCGACTCCCAGGGCCGCGTCGTGGACTTCAAGAACACGGTCATCATCATGACGACCAACCTTGGAACCCGTGACATCTCCAAGGGCTTCAACCTGGGCTTCGCCGCCACGGGTGACACGAAGTCCAACTACGAGCGCATGAAGAACAAGGTCTCGGACGAGCTCAAGCAGCACTTCCGCCCCGAGTTCCTCAACCGTGTCGACGACGTCGTCGTCTTCCCGCAGCTCACGCAGGACGACATCCTGCAGATCGTCGACCTGATGGTCGGCAAGGTGGACGAGCGCCTCAAGGACCGCGACATGGGCCTCGAGCTCTCGCAGTCCGCGAAGGAGCTCCTCTCCAAGAAGGGTTACGACCCGGTGCTGGGCGCGCGTCCGCTGCGTCGCACGATCCAGCGCGAGGTCGAGGACACGCTCTCGGAGAAGATCCTCTTCGGTGAGCTGCGTCCGGGCCACATCGTGGTCGTCGACACGGAGGGCGAGGGTGAGGCCAAGACCTTCACCTTCCGCGGCGAGGAGAAGTCGCCGCTGCCCGACGTCCCGCCGATCGAGGACGCGGCCGCGGGCGGTTCCGCCGGGCCGAATCTGAGCAAGGAGGCGTAGCCCTTACCGGGTGAGCCTGTGAGGGGCCGCCCCGGGCCGGTGTTCAACACCGGCCCGGGGCGGCCCCTTCGTCATGCCTGCCAGGCGGGGCGCGGAGTGAGCACCAGCCGGATGCGGGAGGGCAGATCCTCCGCCGAGCGGACGGCACCGGCATCCGTCACGTACAAGGTCTCCAGCCGGCGGCACTCGGCCAGCGGTGCCAGGTCGATCTCGGCGGCGCCGGTCACCGTGAGCGTCCGCAGAGCGGGGAAGGTGAGCGGGACGGCCCCGGTGTCGACGGCGCCCTGGTGGCCGATGAGGTGGAGGGTGGTCACCTGGTCCAGTACGACGCCCTGGGATGCCATGGAGGCCAGTTCGAAGCGGCTGAGCATCACGTAGGCCAGATTCCGCAGCCGCGCCAGCACGTCCCAGTCCTCCGGGAGCAGCAGGGAGTCGATGTCCAGGCCGACCAGCTCAAGGCGGGGGAAGTCGAGGAGGGGCGCCAGGCCGAGCACGTTCGTGGGAGGGAACAGGGTCGTCAGGGGAGCGTCCCGGGAGATGTCGGTGAGGTCCAGGGCCCCCGGCACCGATCGAAGGTTCAGGTAGGCCAGCGCGGTGAGGGTGCGCAGGGGGCCCAGGTCGTCGAGGAGTGGCGCCTCGCCGATGAAGAGGTGCTCCAGGGGCAGCCCGCGCAGCGGCTCCAGGGAGGCGACGCCCCGGCACCGGTAGAGCGTCAGATCGCGCAGGCCGGGGATGCGCGCGAGGAATTCCAGATCGTCGAGGGTCTCGTTCGAGGCCATGCGCAGCCGTCGGACCGGCAGGGCCGTCAGGTGCTCCTCGAGGCAGTCGGCGGAGAAGTCGCCGACGCAGTCCAGGTCGGTGTAGCCACCCAGGCGGCGCAACGCGGTCAGCTGGGCTTCGTTGTGTGCGGTGACGGAGACGCGGGGCTTGTCGCGCAGGTGGGCGATGACCGTGTCGGCGTACATCTTCGTGTCGAACTTGCCCCAGAACTGCCCGAGTTGGAAGCCGACGCCGGGCAGCTCGCTGTCCCGGTACTTCACCAAGGTGGGCAGCGCCGCTTCCCCGCCGATGAGGCCGGCGGCCTGGACGACGTACTGGCCGTGTTCCGGTTCGTCCAGTTCGGCCGGGCCCGGCAGCAGGCCCAGGCCGATCGGGCCGAGTTCGGCCAGCGCCTGGGATTCGCGGGAGTTGTGCGGCGGGATCAGTTCCGCCGCCCGCTTCTCGACCTTCTCCCGCACCTGCGGATCGAGCTTCGTGGCGTGCTCCAGACAGGCCATGGCGAGCAGCCGCAGCCGCTTGCGGCGCTGCGGTTCCGCGTCGCCGCGCTCGGTGAGGCCCCGGAGCAGACGCGCCCGTTCGTCGGGGCGTGCCTGGGCGACGGCCATCCGCAGGACGTCCTCCCACTGGTCGAGGTGGGCGTGGCGGACGAGCAGGTCGAAGTCGCGTTCCTCCACGGCGGCCCGCGCGCCGAGGTAGTCCTGGAACGTGCGGTGGATGAACTCGATCGAACCGGCGGCGGGTTCGCGCAGCAGACCGGAGCGGACGAGCAGATGGCGCAGGACGGTGTCGGCGCCGCCCTGCCCGGCGACGTGCGGCATGGCCGGGAGCAGCCGCGCCAGCTGGCCGACGGCGTCGTCGCGGTCCATCTCGGAGCGGCCGTTGCGGATCAGCCAGTAGGCGAGCTTCTGCAGGAGTTCGGTCTGGGACTCCTCGTCGAGGTCGAGGCCCGCGCCCGCCATGTCCCGTTCGCGGTCCCGGCGTTCCAGCAGCATGGAGAGCGCGGCGTCGTAGAGGGCTTTGCGGCCGCGCGGCAGAAAGCCCCGGCGCTCGCGGTGCAGGGCGCAGATGAGCGCGCACATGAGGGGGTTGGTGGCGAGGGCGCCCAGATCCTGCTTGGTGCGGAGCGCGTCCAGCAGGGCCGCGCCGAGCGCCGGGTCCGCGCCCGCCGCCTCGTGCCAGCGCGCGACGAAGACTGCGGTGTTCTCTCGGCGCATCGGGGCGAGCGTCAGGTCGGTGAAGTCCTCGCTGCCCAGCCAGTCGTTGCGTACGGCGGAAGGTCGGGAGGTGACCAGGCAGAGGTTGTCCGGGTAGGCGGACAGGAGGTCGGTGAGCCAGGCGCGGGCGCGGGGGCGTTCCCCCTCCGGGATCTCGTCGATGCCGTCGATCAGGAGGAGGGCGCGCCCCGCCGCCAGTACGCGGTCCGCCCAGCGGGACGGCTGGGCGCCGGTCAGGGGCGAGCCGACGGCGCGCAGGAAGTCGGCGGGCGGGGGGAGCGCGGCGCCCTTGCGGGTCAGCGTGCGCAGCGGCAGGACGAAGGGGACGCGGCCGATGAGGTGGGCCAGCTCACCGCTGAGCCGGCTCTGCCGGGCCGTGGCCACCGCGAGCCACTGCACGAGCGTGGTCTTGCCGGAGCCCGCGACGCCGCGCAGCAGGACCCGGGCATGGCCGGAGAGGGCTTGTTCGACGGGCTGGGAGAGGGGCTGGGTCCAGCGCTCCTCCTCCCACGGCGTGCCGGTGAGGGTGCGTTCCGGCTGGTGAGCCGCCTGCAGGCTGAGGTACGCCGTGTCGAGCGGCCACTGCCGGCTCTGATCGAGGTCGATGCCGTAGATGGTGAGGCTGCTGTGCTTCCTGGCGATGTGGGAGGCGTACCGGGCCTCGAACCCGGCGTCGTCGGCGGACTGCGAACCCAGCCGCTCGATCAGGATGTCCGTGCGGTCGATCAGCTCGCGCAGCCGTCTGCTCTGCTCGACGAGGGTGCGGGCCACGAAGGGGGAGCGCTGCGTGAAGAAGTGCAGGATGTTGACGCAGGCGCTGTCCAGCAGGCGGTTGTACAGGGCCGTCGCGTCCTGGCTGAGGAGGCGCACCAGGCGGTCGCCGCCCGCCTGCTCGTGCAGCCGCGCGGCGAGCTCGGCGTGGCCGAGGTCCACGGCCTGCACGTCGTCGAGATCCAGGTCACCGAGGGCGTAGAGGGTCAGTTCGAGGGCGTCGGCGACCGCGTCCGACTCGTCCGGCACGAGCCGCTGCTCCGTGCGCCGGACCAGTTCGCGGACGAGCCGGCGCAGCTCCCTGGCGCCCAGCGTGCGCTGCTCGCCCCGGAAGGTGACCAGCGCGGACAGGCGCACCGGCCGCTCGGTGAGGGCCGCGCCGGGGCCGGGCGGCACGAACAGCCTGCGTACGAGGGGTGTGACGGCACTCGACGCGACACGGACCCCCACCGTTCCCGGATCGACCATGGATCGAGGGTACGGGGCAACACGGTTGGCTGGGGCGGGAGTTGAGGTCAGGGGCGGGGCGGATGCCACCGGACGGGTGCGCGGCGGGATGGGGTCGGGTCCACGGCTGGATCGGGGTCCTGGAGGGTTGCCCCGATCACACTCGGCAGCGGTTGAATCTTGTACCTCGGTGACATGACGCACAGGCGAATTGTCCGGTACTACCGGAAATAGTGGAGCGTTGACCCAGAGGGGAGGCTGTTACAGGCTCGACGGCTTCTGGTGAATTGTCCGATTTAAAGATGTGGAGGGCGGCACGGCCGTGCGAGGCCTGGACATGCGCCCTTGAAGTGGGGTTAAACCATGGATCAGAGGATAAATCCGGCATTCGCCGCCCCCGGCGTGAGAGGTGTCAAGAGGTCCCGGTCACCGGCCGGACGTACGAGGCCACGTAGTAGATCGGGGTTTTGAGTCCGGGCCGGGGCCGGGGTTACCAAGGGATGGCCGACCCGGTGACACGAGGACGTGTGCCGGGTCCCTTCTTGCCCGTAAGGGGCCGTACAGGCCCCGGAGGGCGACCGGACCCGAATGTCCCCGAAGCTCGAAGAGGTCTCCCGCATGTCGAAGCGCACCATGTCCCACCGTCCCGGTACGTCGATCCTCCGCAAGCGCGCCGCCGTCGTGGCCGCCGGATTCGGAATGTCGGCCGCACTGGGCACCGGGGCCGCGTTCGCCGCCGACTCCGCCCAGGGCGCGCTGCCGGGCGTCTCCGGCGCGTCCATCCAGGCGCAGGCCACCGCCCAGGCGAAGGCCGCCACCAACGCCCACCAGGCCGCCGCCAAGAAGGCCGCCTCCTGGATCGACCCGGTCAAGAACTACAAGCTCTCCGCGGGCTACGCCCAGGGCGGCGGCATGTGGGCCTCCGGCAAGCACTCCGGCCAGGACTTCGCCGTGCCGATCGGCACGAACGTGATGGCCGTGCACGGCGGCACCGTCGTCAAGACCGGCGGCAACGGCGCCGGCGACGGCCCCGCCTACGGCAACGCCGTAGTGATCAAGCACGCCAACGGCACGTACTCGCAGTACGCGCACCTCTCCCAGGTCGACGTCCACGTCGGCCAGACCGTGTCCACGGGCCAGCACATCGCGAAGTCCGGCAACACCGGCAACAGCAGCGGCCCGCATCTGCACTTCGAGATCCGTACGACGCCGAACTACGGCTCCGCGGTGAACCCCGTCGCCTTCATGAACGGCAAGGGCGTGCACGTCTGATCCACCGGGAGCTCAGCTCTCGTGGGCCTGGGTGACCAGGTCCGTGGCGACCTCGAGGATGGCCTTGCGCTTCTCCTCGAGGTCGCCTTCGACGTCCTTGAGGACGAACATCCCCGCATGCATGGAGAACAGGGCGCTGAAGCAGCGCACCCGGTTGGTCATGGTGACGTTCTCGGGCAGCAGGTGATCGAGAAGGCCCTTCATCCGCTCCTTGAAGTCCTCGCCGATGGTCAGCTCGCGCATCGTCGCCTGGTTCTCCTGCATGAAGCGGAAGAGCGGGGCCGCGTTGGTCAGCGCGACGCCGTAGCGGGTGAGGATCTCGCGCTTGGTCTCCAGAGTCGGCGGCTGCTCCCTCGCCCAGGCGATCAGCTCGTCGATCGGTGTCATCAGGTCGTCGAAGAGGCTGACGACGATGTCTTCCTTGGTCTTGAAGTGGTAGTAGAGCGCGGCCTTGGTGACGCCCAGGCGCTCGGAGATCTCCCGGAGAGAGGTCTTCTCGTACCCTTGCTCGGCGATGAGTTCGAGGGCCACGTCCTGAATGCGCTGGCGGGTGTCCCCGCGCCGTTGCTGCGGCTTGCTGCTGCCCGTGACCATCGCGTGCCTCTCGTGCTCCTTGAAGTTCTCTTGGGAGAAACTTACTTGACGCCCGGCTAGTTGGCGTTCTACCTTCACCATTGTAGGTAACTAGCCGGGCGTCAAGTAAGTCCCGGAATCTCATCCGTTCTGGGGGAGCTGGGGATCATGGAGAAAGCAGCGATACAGGAAAAAGAGCAGGTGAAGCAGCCACGTAGCGTGCGCGTGGTGCTGTTGGCGCTGATGATCGCCATGTTGCTCGCCATGCTCGACAACATGATCGTCGGCACCGCGATGCCGACGATCGTCGGCGAGCTCGGCGGACTCGCGCACCTGTCATGGGTGGTCACCGCCTATACGCTCGCCACCGCCGCCTCCACTCCCATCTGGGGCAAGGTCGGCGACATGTACGGCAGGAAGGGCGCCTTCCTGACCTCCATCGTGATCTTCCTGATCGGCTCCGCGCTCAGCGGCATGGCCCAGGACATGAACCAGCTCATCGGCTTCCGCGCCATCCAGGGCCTCGGCGCCGGCGGTCTGATGGTCGGCGTCATGGCGATCATCGGCGACCTGATCCCGCCCCGCGAGCGCGGCAAGTACCAGGGCATGATGGCCGGCGTCATGGCGCTCGCCATGATCGGCGGACCGCTGGTCGGCGGCACCATCACCGACCACCTCGGCTGGCGCTGGGCCTTCTACATCAACCTGCCCATCGGCGCCGTCGCACTGGCCATGATCACCGTCGTGCTGCACCTGCCGAAGAAGCGCTCCTCGGGGAAGATCGACTATCTGGGCGCGGCCCTGCTCACCGTCGGCATCACCTCGATCGTGCTGGTCACCACCTGGGGCGGCTCCCAGTACGCCTGGACCTCCGCGGTGATCATGGAGCTCACCGGCATCGGTGTAGCGGCGCTCGTCGGGTTCGTCTTCTCCCAGACCAAGGCCGCGGAACCGATCCTTCCGCTGCACATCTTCCGCAGCCGCAACTTCACGCTGATGTCCCTGATCGGCTTCATCACCGGCTTCGTGATGTTCGGCGCGGTCCTCTTCCTCCCGCTGTACCAGCAGGCCGTACAGGGCGCGTCCGCGACCAACTCCGGTCTGCTGCTGCTCCCGATGCTGCTGTCGATGATGGTCGTCTCGCTCTTCGCGGGCCGGGTCACCACGAACACCGGCAAGTACAAGGTCTTCCCGATCGTCGGCAGCGTGCTGATGGTGGCCGGACTGTTCCTGCTCTCGCAGATGGACACGGAGACCTCGCGGTTCACCTCCGGCGTCTACATGGCCGTGCTCGGCGCCGGTATGGGCTGCCTGATGCAGATCACGATGCTGGTCGCGCAGAACAGCGTGGAGATGAAGGACATGGGCGTCGCATCCTCGTCCACCACGCTCTTCCGCACCCTGGGCTCGTCGTTCGGTGTCGCCATCATGGGCGCGCTGTTCAACAACAAGGTGCAGGACATCATGGCCCAGAAGGCCGGGGCGCTCGGCGGGAAGATCACCGAGCAGTCGGCGCAGCTCGACGCGGCGAGCCTGGCGAAGCTGCCGGCGCCGGCCCGCGAGGCCTACCAGTTCGCCGTCTCGTCCGGTGCGCACTCCGCGTTCCTGCTGGGTTCGATCGTGGCGATCGGCGCGCTGATCGCGGCCTGGTTCGTGAAGGAGGTCGCGCTGCGCGGTGCCGGTCCGCAGGAGCCGGCCGACGACAAGCCGGCCGAGGGCGGTGCGGCTGGGGACGCCGCGCGGGGCGGCAAGGCGGTCGCAGAGTCCGTCTGAGCGGACCGCTCCCCTATCCACCCTCGGCTCCTCCGGCCCCGGCGCTTCGGCGTCGGGGCCGTTGCCTTTTCCGTACGAGCTTGTACGCCTTTTCCGTACGAGCTCGTATGAGCCCCTACGAGTAAGCGCTCACGCCCCTTGCGCATCGGTGAGGCGGCGCCGGTGGCCCGGGGCCTCGGCCACGACCGATGCGGCGAGGAGCACGGCGGGCGCCGCCAGGGTCGCCACCGTCAGCGGGCCGGCCAGGGGCAGCAGACGGAGGGTGGCCGCGGCCGCCCCGGGCCGGATCAGGACCACGGGCTCCCGGAGGCCCGTGAAGGATGCCCGGACGAGGGCCGTCGAGGTGAGGAACACGGCTGTGCCGCCCAGCACACAGGCGGCCGGCGGCGGGTTCGGGTGGGGCGCGGCGGTGGCCACCGCCGCCCCGACCGCGCCGCCCGTGACGGCCGGGGCCAGTTGGATCGGCAGGTGCCCGAAGACGTAGAAGTGCATGTGACGGCCGCCGGAGGCCAGCTGCTCGTGGGCGCAGGGGCGGGTGCTCGACGCGCTGAAGTACGACCACTAAAACCTGGCCGTGAGGCCGAACGCGGCGGCCCCGCTCAGCGCCGCCATGGGGGCCGTGTGCGCTTCGGCGAGACCGTTGGTGGAGCCCGGCACGCTCTCGCCGAGGACGATGATCGTGAACAGGCGGAACCGCTCGTGCAGGTGCTCCGCGTCGCTCGGACTGTCGCTCAGCCGGTGCCCGCCGAGCAGCGGCAGGGCCGGCTCCGCCGCCATGGCGAGGCCCCCCGTGACGTAGCGGGCCGGGCCGTCGGGGGCGAGAGCGGCCGTCAGCCAGACGATCGCCGTGAGCGCCGAGCCCGGTCACGTACACCGTCGCGATGCGGCGCAGCCCGCAGATCCCGGAGGCAGAGCGCGGCGATGCCCGCGCGGGCGCACAGGTAGGAGATGACGAAGCCGGTGCCGGCGCCCCGGGAGCGGCCGACGCCGCCGAGGTGGACGGCTGTCCCCGTGACGGCGGCGAGCCCGGCCGCGGTGAGCAGGCGCTGGACCGTCAGGTCGCGGTCCGCGCGGTTGGCGCGGACCGCGTACAGGAGCCGGGTCCGCCACGCGGGACGAACCGGGCCGCCGTGGCGGCGATGGAGGCCGTGTGCGGATGACTGCCGATCCGATGGGTGGCCTGGCCGACCGCAGCCACGAACACGAGCTCGCCGAAGAGCTCGAACCAGGTGGCGCGGCGCGGCAACTCCCCTACAGGTGCGGGCTGTTGAGGAGCATCCGCGGCGGGGCGGGATATGGTCATGGGCGCGAGAGCAGCCCGGAGATCCCCCGCTCAGCGGCCCGTCGCGAGGTTTGCCCCACCGGTGCAGTCCAGGACCAGTCCGGTGATGAAGCCGTTTGTGGCAAGGGAGTTGATGGCCGCCGCCACGTCCTCGGGGGTGCCGACGCGGCCCACGGGGGTCGTCGCCGCGAGCCCCGCGAACAACTGCTCGCGCTGCTCTGCCGGTACGCGGTCCCACCAGGGGGTGTCGATGACCCCGGGGGAGACGGCGTTGATCCGGCGCGGGGCGAGCTCGACGGCGAGCGGGGGCACCATCGATTCGAGCGCGCCGTTGATCGCGGCCAGGCCCGAGGTGCCGGGGAAGGCGGCGCGGGCCGACGCGGCCGTGATGAAGGTGACCGAGGCGTGCTCGGTCAGGTGCGCCAACGACGCCTGCAGGATGCGCAGTTGAGGCCAGAACTTGGCGTCGAATCCGTGCGCGAGGTCGGCCAGGTCCAGATCGGCGAAGGGGCCGCTGCCCGCCGCGCCGCTGACCGCGATGACCAGGTGGTCGATCGGGGCGGTGGTGGCGAAGAAGGCGTCGATGTCCGTCTGATCGGTGGCGTCCATGCGGTACGTGGAGGTCTTGCCGCCGATCCGGGCGGCCGCCTCGTCGAGCTTCGTCCGGTCGCGGCCGGTGATCGTCACTTCGTCGCCGCCCCGGGCGAACAGCGCGGCCGTGGCCTCGCCGATGCCGGAGCTGCCGCCCATGACGACGGTGTGGGTGGGGGTGCTGGAGGGTGTCGCAGAAGTCATGGTGACCCTGTCCTCGGTTCCCGGAAGCTTCTTGAGTGGAAGCGCGTCTTCCTGAGTTGTTGACGAGACCGTCGGTCTCGGTAAAGTAAGTGTTGCCGAGACCGATAGTCTCGTCAAGGGGTTTCCGGAAGCCGACGGCGACCGAGAAGAATGCGGCCGGGAACGCGGAGAAGAAGAGAAGGCAGGAAGAGGCGATGGCGATGAACAGTGCCGACCGGGCCCACACCGGGCGCCGCCGCAACGAGGAGGCACGCAGGGCCGTGCTCGACGCGGCCCTGCGGCTGCTCGCGGACGCCGACGGGGCGCCCGTCGGCGTGGACGCCATCGCGCGGGAGGCGGGAGTCGGCAAGCAGACGCTCTACCGGTGGTGGCCGTCGAAGGGCGCGGTCCTGCTCGACGCGCTGACCGACCGCGCCGCGCAGGACGTGCCGGACCCCGGCTCCGGGTCGCTGCGCGAGGAGCTGAGGGCGGTGGTCGCCGCCACGTTCGAAGGGGCGCAGGCGACGCCGGTCGGCCCCGCCCTGCGCACGCTGGCACGGGAAGCCGCCCGTGACCCTCATCTCGCCGACCTGATGCGGGAGTTCACCGAAGCGCGCAGGACGGCGCTGCGCGAAGTGCTCGCCCGTGGAAGGGAGCGCGGCGAGCTGGCGGCGGACCGCGACCTCGACCTGATGGTGGATCAGGTCTACGGGGTCTTCTGGTACCGGTTCCTGCTCGGGCACGCCCCGCTGGGGGAACGGGAGGCGACGGAGCTGGCCGACTCCCTGGTCAGGCAGGGGAGTTGACGAGGGGCTTCTGCTTCCTGGGCACTTCCTGGTCACTTCCTGGCATCGGGCAGGCGCAGCATCGGGAAGCTGCCGGTGCTCGTCGGGGCGTGCTCGGGCAGCCACAGCACGGCGACCGCCCCCTCGGCAGTGGTGCCGGGGTCGGCCCCCGGCGGCCGCACGTTGCGGAACGTGAGGCGGGCTCCCAGGACCTTGGCCTGACCGGCCGCGATCGTCAGGCCGAGGCCGTGACCGTGGCCCGCACGGTCCGCGGCCCCGGTGCGGAAGCGGCTCGGGCCCTCCTCCAGGAGATCCTCGGGGAAGCCGGGGCCGTGGTCGCGGACCCGGATGACGCGGCCCTCGATGCTGACCTCTATGGGCGGCCGGGCGTGCTTGGACGCGTTCGCCAGGAGGTTGATCAGGATGCGCTCCAGGCGGCGCGGGTCGGTCGTCACCTCGGACTCGTGGATCACCTGCACGGAGACGCCGTCGGCGGCGCGGGCCGCGATCCGGCGCTCCACGAACTCGCCCAGCATGATGTCCTGCAGCTCGGCCCGCTCGGCCGAACTGTCGAGCCGGGCCACCTCGAGCACGTCCTCGACGAGCGTGCGCATGGCCTGCGCGCGGTCCTTCACCAGCTCGCTCGGCCGGCCCTCGGGCAGCAGCTCGGCCGCCGTGAGCAGGCCGGTGACCGGGGTGCGCAGCTCGTGCGCGATGTCCGCGGTGACCCGGCGCTCGGCCTCGAGCCGCTGCTTGAGCGCGTCGGCCATCGCGTCGACGGCCTGGGCGAGGTCGTCGGTCTCGTCCCGCACTACACCGCCGATGGCCTCCCGTACGCGGACGTCGGTCCGGCCCTGCGCGACCTCGCGGGCCGCGCCGGCCGCCTTGCGCAGGCGGCGCGAGAGCTGGCCGCCGATGAGCACACCGAGCGCGCTGCCGCCGAAGACCACCGAGATGGAGCCGATGATCAGGGCCTGGTCGAGGTCCTTCATGACGGTGGCGCTGCGGTCGGTGAAGCGGGTGTGCACCGAGAGCAGGTCTCCGTTGCCGAGCGGGACCGCGGCCCAGATGTCCGGTACGCCGTTGGACGGCTCCGAGACGAAGGTGGCGCGGCGGCCGGAGAGAGCCTTGGTGCGCAGCTCACGCGGCATATCGGAGTCGTTGACCCTGAATCCGACGGGCAGATTGCCGCCGCGTGCCTCGTACTGCCGCTGCACGAACTGGATCCGCTCGTCCTGCACATCGCGCGCGTTGTCCAGCATCGAGACACGCGCCGCGTTGTGCACCACGAGGCTGAGCGCGAGGGCGACGAGCGCGCCGACGAGCGCGATGGCGACGCTGATCTTCCACCGCACCCCGGTCCGCAGGCTGTGCCGCAGCCGTGGGGGCAGGAGGGCGCGCAGCGCGCGGGCGCCGGGTGCTGCCGGCGCGGGCGGGCCGGCAGCGCGGGGCGCAACGCCTGCCCGGGCCGAACCGGCCGGGCCGGTGGAGCCGATCGGCTCACGTGGGCGCGGAGTGTCCGCGGTCCCCCTCATCCCCCTCATATCCGCTTCCCCATCAGCCCGGTCAGGCCTTCAGTTTGTAGCCGAAGCCGCGGACCGTCTCGATGCGGTCCTGGCCGATCTTCGTACGCAGTCGCTGGACGTGGACGTCGACGACGCGGGTGTCCCCGCCCCAGCCGTAGTCCCAGACGCGCTCCAGGAGCTTGTCGCGGGAGAGGACGGTGCCGGGCGCCGAGGAGAACTCCAGGAGCAGCCGCATCTCGGTCGGCGTCAGCGCCACCGTGGCGCCGTCCTTCCTGACCTCCATGCCCTCCGTGTCGATGTCCAGGTCACCGAAGTGCAGGACGCCCCCGTCCGTGCCCGCGGACTCCTCGGCACCGCCGGAACCCCCCGTCGTCGGCCCGCCCGCGTGTCCGAAGCGGCGCAGCACGGCACGGATCCGGGCCACGAGCACGGCCCCGTCGAACGGCTTGGTCACGTAGTCGTCGGCCCCGGCCTCCAGGCCGAGCACGACGTCGATGGAGTCCGCGCGCGCGGAGAGCATGATCACCGGGACCGTCGACTCGTCACGGATCCGGCGGCACAGGGAGACCCCGTCGAGCCCCGGCACCATGACGTCGAGCAGCGCGATGTCCGGCCGGTCCGCGCGGAACGCCTCCAGCCCCGCGAGCCCGTCGGGCATGGCGGTGACCACGAAGCCGTCGCGCTCCAGGGCGAGCTGGGTGGCCTCGCGGATGACGTCGTCGTCCTCGACGAACAGCACGTGGGTCTGCTCACCCTTGCGCTCGCCCATGCGGTCTCCATCCGTTCTCTGGATCTCTGTGCCTCTGTTCAGCCGTCGGCTCGCCGGCTCAGCCATCGTCCGTGGGGGCGGGGGACGCGCCGTCCACGGCATGGCTGTAGTCGTTGTGCGTGCGGCTCTTTTGGGCGAAGCGCCCGCCGCTCCAGCGGTACGTGAGGATCTCCTCACCCGACGGAGAGGCGACCGAGTCGCCCTTCTCGTACACCTGCTTGGTGACCACCAGATCACCCCGGTCTATCTCCGCGTAGACCGGGGGCTCCTCGGCCTGGAAGACATTCTGGTACTTTCCGCCCTCGTCGCGGTACACATACGTCCCGATGCCGACGGCGTCGCCGCAGGTCATCACGTTGACCACCACATCGTTCGACGCGCCGCCCGTCAGGTTGCCGTAGCTCACGTCGACCGGGTACTCGTTCGCCACGCACGGCTTGAGGTCGCGCTTGATGTCGGTGCTGACCTTCGGGTCCGCCTTCACCAGACGCACCGCGTCCACGCTCTTCGGGCTCTTGGACGGGGAGGGAGCCGCGGAGGAGGCCGCCTCGGTGGAACCCACCGGGTCCGTCCGGGCGGGCCCCTCGTCGCGGGCGCCCGTGCCCCCGGCCGAACAGGCCGCGAGGGCCCCGAGGAAAATCCCGACGGCGGCGAGCCCGGCGATCGCCGAACTCCCTGCCCTCAGGACCCTCAGGGCCCTACGGATCCGAGAGGCACGTGTGCCTAGGCCGCGCAACGCTCCCGCTCCTCACGTTCGAGCGCGCGGGCATCCAGGTCGCGGCTCTCCAGCTCCTCACGGAGCCGGGCGAGGGCCCGGTGCAGCGTGCTCTTCACGGTTCCGGCCGACATTCCGAGCGCGGCGGCCGTCTCCTCTGTGGACATCTGCTCCCAGTGTCGCAGCACCACGACGCTCCGCTGCTTCGGTGCCAGCACCTTCATGATGTCCATCAGGAGCGCGCGGTCGGCGTGCTGCTCGGTGGAGTCGTCCACGACCGACTCGGGCAGCTGCTCGGTCGGCACCTCTTCCAGCTTCCGGGCGCGCCACCACTCGGTCCGCGTATTGATCATGACGCGTCGCAGATAGGCATCGGCAAGCCGCTTGTCCGCTATGCCGTCCCACCGCCCGTACGTCCGCACGAGCGCGGTCTGCAGCAGGTCCTGGGCGTCGACGGGGTCCGGCACCAGGCGCCGGGCGCTGCGCAGCAGGGCGTCCTGCCGCGTCCTGACGTACTCCTCGAACCCGAGCACCTCGCCGCCGTGCGCCATGATCAACCGCCTCCCGCTACCTGTTCCCCGTTGAGCCGCACCGGTCATGTGCGGTTACGTGGAAGAAGTTACGGAGGGGTTGTCACGGCGTTGTCCGTTCCAGCCTGCGACGAACGCACGGCTGTCCGTCGGTTGTGTAACGAACCTAAGGACCGCCTAAAAAGACGACCGGCTCACCCGGCCGGAAGCCGGTAGAACCCGCCCGCGAGCGGCTCCACCAGCCCGTCGTCGACGAGGCCGTCCAGAGCCCTGGCCCGCTGCACCGGCTCGTGCCACACGCGGTCGAGCGCGGCCTGCGGCACCGGGCCGACCGTGTCCCGCAACACCGCGAGCAGCTTGCCGCGCACCTGACGGTCCGTCCCCGCGTACGTCTGCCCGCGCCGCGGCGGCCCGTCGTGCGCGGGCTTGCCCGCCAGCTGCCACGAGCACATCGCCGCGATCGGGCACCGGTTGCACTCCTCGTTCTTGGCCGTGCACACGAGGGCGCCCAACTCCATGGACGCGGCCGCCCACCTGGCGGCCACCTCGTCCTCCTCGGGCAGCAGCGCGCGGGCGAGCTTGCGCTCGGCGGCGGTGGTGGCGTTCGGCGGGTACTGCACGCCGGTCACGGCGCGGGCGAGGACCCGCCGCACGTTCGTGTCGAGCACGGCGTGACGCTGCCCGTACGCGAACGAGGCGACCGCGGCCGCCGTGTACTCACCGATACCGGGCAGCGCCAGCAACTGGGCATGACCGGTCGGTACGTCGCCGCCGTGGCGTTCCGTTATGGCGACGGCGGCGCCGTGCAGCCGCAGCGCGCGGCGCGGATATCCGAGCCGGCCCCACGCGCGTACGGCTTCGCCGGGCGCGTCCTTGGCGAGGTCGGCGGGCCGGGGCCACCGGGCGAGCCACTGCTCGTACACGGGCAGGACCCGGCTCACCGGCGTCTGCTGGAGCATGAACTCGCTGACCATCACGCCCCACGAGCCCGCGTCGGGGCGGCGCCAGGGCAGGTCTCGGGCGTGGTCGTCGAACCAGTCGATGACGGGTTCGTGAAGATCGGAGCGACCGGGGACGTTCTCGGGTGTCTTCGTGAGCGCAGTCATGGCACAACCGATCCTGCCACGTCGACCGCCCGGCTCACGCCTGACCCGCGTCGATCGCCACCGCGTCCGACCGGATGCCGCACAGGTGTCCCGCCGCACCGCTTTCGCGAGGCCTGCCTACACGGTGCCCCGGCGCTGGGGGTGCCGCCTTGCCCACCCTGCCGCCCAAGGCGGCAGATTGCCCAAGTCGGGG
>NZ_JBFAKV010000051.1:0-23143 GCF_040655895.1 Streptomyces sp. NPDC050264 | reverse complement strand
GGGCGTCGCGGCGACCTTCGGCACCGGGCTCTTCTTCGGCGCCTTCTTGTGGGGGCCGGGGTGTCAGCCGGTGGCGCGGACGGCGCCGAGGATGAGGTCGGCGACGTCCTTGGGGCGGGAGACGGCGACCGCGTGGGAGGCGCCGTCGAGTTCGACGACGGTGGCCCCGGCGCGTTCGGCGCCGAAGCGTTCCACGTCGGGGTTGATGGCCTGGTCGGCACCGGCGACGAGGGCCCAGGCGGGCTTGGTGTGCCAGGCGGCGGCCGTGGCCTTCTCCTCGAACGCGGCCGCGGCGAGGGGCCGTTGTGCCACCGCCAGGACCTTGGTGACGGGGGCGGGCACGTCCGCCGCGAAGATCGCCGGGAACGCCTCCGGGGTGATGGTCACCTCGGTCGCGGGCTCCGCACCGGCGACGGGGTACGTCGCCTCCTTCAGGTTGCTGACGAGCGGCGACAGCGGGAAGCGCCCCTGCAGCTCGCCGAGGCTCTCGCCCTCTTCGAGGGCGTAGGCGGCGACGTAGACGAGGCCGACCACGTTCTCCGTGGTGCCGGCGACGGTGATGAGCGCACCACCGTAGGAGTGGCCTACGAGGATGACGGGGCCGTCGATCTGGGCTGCCACGGAGGCGATGTACGCGGCGTCCGACGCCAGACCGCGCAGCGGGTTCGACGGAGCGACCACGGGAACGCCATGGTTCTGCAGTTCCGTGATGACTCTGGTCCAGCTGGCGGCGTCGGCGAAGGCGCCGTGCACAAGGACGACGGTGGGCGTGGCATGAGCAGCCATGATGGCGATTCCCTCAGGGAGTTGAGAAGACGAGTTGCGAACTGGGCTTTGTGCGCCGGGCGTTGATAACCAGGCGTCGGGAACTGGGAGTTCGGTGCGGGAGGTCAAGGGTCGGAAGTCGGGGAACGGTGGGTCAGCGCGCGCCGAGGGTTGTCCTGAGAGTGGTGACGGCCAGGGCGATGGCCGTCTCGGCGGCGTGCGTGTCGCGCAGGGCGTTGAGCATCACGAAGTCGTGGATGACACCCTGGAAACGGACCGCGGTGACCGGGACCCCGGCCTGGCGCAGCTTGTTCGCGTACGCCTCGCCCTCGTCGCGCAGCACATCGGCCTCACCGGTGATGACCAGGGCCGGCGGCAGCCCGGCCAGCTGCTCGGTGGTGGCCCGCAGCGGCGACGCGGTGATCTGCGCGCGCTCGCCCTCGTCGGTCGTGTACTGGTCCCAGAACCACTGCATGCCGTCCCGGCGCAGGAAGTAGCCCTCCGCGAACTGGCGGTAGGAACCGGTGTCGAAGCTCGCGTCGGTGACCGGGTAGAAGAGCACCTGCCCCAGCAGGGGGACATCCCCGCGCTCCTTGGCCATGAGCGTCAGCGCGGCGCTCATGTTCCCGCCCACCGAGTCCCCGGCCACCGCGAGGCGCTCCCCGTCCAGACCGTGCGACGCGCCCTCGGCGACGACCCAGCGGGCCACCGCGTAGTTCTGCTCGATCGCCACCGGGTACCGCGCTTCCGGCGAGAGGTCGTACTCCGGGAACACCACGGCGGCCCCCACACCCACCGCCAGCTCCCGCACCAGCCGGTCATGGGTGTGCGCGTTGCCGAACACCCAGCCCGCGCCATGGATGTAGAAGATCACGGGCAGCGTCCCGGAGACCCCCGCGGGGCGCACGATCCGAGCCCGCACACTGCCCGTGGGGCCGCCCTCGACCGTCACCCACTCCTCGTCCACCTCCGGCAGCTCCACCGGACCCGACTGCACCTCGTCGACCGCCTTGCGCCCCTCCGCGGGCGCCAGCTCGAACAGGAACGGGGGATTGGCCGTCGCCTCCGCGAACGCGGCCGCCGCGGGCTCCAGCACCGGAACGACCGGCTCGACACCATCTGACATGACTGACTCCTCAGCACTCGGTCACACACCGGACACTCCGGCGGGACACCCCCGCCGGACACGCGGTCCTGCGGGGTGATGCCGCAAAGCTAGAGACGGAACAGCGCGATGAATTGCCCACCAGCGCACCACATGTGACCTGACAGCGCACTGCGCCCGCACAACGGCACACCAGGCCCCTGGACAGTGCACTGGCAGGCATCTGCGCATGCGCTCGACGACAACTCGCCACCTCCGCGGCCGCCTAGCGTCACCGACGTACCCCACATACATGGCCCCAGGAGGCGCATCATGACCAGCAACCCCCAGCCAGCGCACGGCAGCCAGCCCTGGCTGCACCAGAAGGGCGAGGTGATCCAGGAGTTCGGGACCGTCAAGCAGTTCCCCGTCGGCCTGTCCTACGAGGCCCGGATGTACGCGTGCCAGCGCCTGAACAAGGTCCTGGCGGACACGCAGATCCTCTACGGCCTCTACAAGAAGCATCACTGGCTGATGCGCGGCGCGACCTTCTACCAACTGCACATCGTCCTGGACAAGCACGCCGGGGAGCAGCTCGAACTCGTCGACACCCTCGCCGAACGCGTCCAGTCCCTGGGCGGCGTCGCGATCGGCGACCCCCGGCACGTCGCGGAGATCACGTCGATTCCGCGGCCCCCGGACGGCGTGGAGGAGGTACCCGCGATGCTGTCACGGCTGTTGGAGGCCCACGAGGCCATCCTCATCGACGCCCATGACGCCGCGGCCCGCACCGCGGAGCTGGGAGACGACGGCACCAACGACGTACTGGTCTCGCAGGTCATCAGGACCGGCGAACGCCAGGCGTGGTTCCTCGCGGAGCACCTGGTCGACACCCCGCTCGTACGCGCCTGAGGCTCGCGCGCACACCCGCGTCCCTGCTGGGTGCAGTTCCTTCTGAGGGGAGACGCTGAGCAGGAGCTCCTCCCATCGACAAGCGGCCGGCGTGGTCGAAGATCGGCTCGTGACCGATGACGACGCTCTCATCCAGGCCGTGCGCGAGCAGGTGGCCGACCGCGAACTGCCGGACCCGGCCGGCGCGGACGATGCACGGGTGGTGGAGCAGCTGGTGGGGCACCCGATGCCCGCGCTTCTGCGGAGGCTCTATCTCGAAGTGGCCAACGGTGGATTCGGGCCCTGGGACGTGGTGTCTCTGACGGACACCGGCGACTGGTTCAGCGACTGCGCGGATGTCGCGGAGGCGTACCGCGACTTCGCCGATCCCCAGAGCCCTCTTCCGCCGGGGATCGTTCCACTGATGGACCGGGGCTGTGCGATGTGGGCACTGATCGACTTCAAGACGGCCGACAGGCAGATGTGGGACGGGGACCCCACCCTCTGCTGCACGGAGCATGCCCTGGCCCCGCTCGGCCAGTCACTGGCCGAATGGCTCACCGGCCGGCTGAACGGCACCGTGCCGGACGGGCCCTGTCCGCGCCGCGAGCCGGCCGGCCTGGACTGCCCCGCACGCTGACGGGGCGGTGAACGTGGTCTGCCCGGCCGCTGCACCAGTACGTCAGTCGTCGGGCAGAGCCTCGGTGACCAGACGGGTGGCGAACGCGCGGTCATTGGTGATGCGGTTGATGTGCTCTGCGAGCAGGAACGCGGTGGCCTCCAGAGGATTCATCTCCCCATCGGTCCAATAGCCGTACTGCTTACGCCACAAGCTGGGGCTCAGCCCGCTGCCGGCCGCGACAAGCAGCCCGGCCATGGTGGGGATGGTCTCGGGAGGCACACTCTTGGTCATCATGCGCAACGTGCCCACCAAGTAGGGCACCACGACGGCCAGGACGTCCTCCTCGTGCTCCTCGTACGCCTGTCGCAGCCACTGCATGTACATATAGATCAGCGTGCAGGCACCGTCGAGCATGTCATCGAGTTCGCGGTGCCCCCAGCCGGCGGTGAACTGGGCGGTCAGCGCCTGCTCTTCGGGGTCAGCGACCATCTCGCCGCCGTAGATGGCCTTCAACCGGGAGTCGACCATCATCAGCGCGGCGCCCACATCGCCGGCGGGAGCATGCTGGGGATCGCACGGCGACGACATGGGAGTCCTCCTCCACCAACCTTGAGGTCTCCAACGGTAGACCGCCGACGAGAGACGGAATCGGCGAATCGCGGAATGCGCACGGCCGCTTCAACGAAGGCGGCTGGCCGCTCATCTTCGCCGGGGTCGCCGGGGTCACCGGGGTCGCCGGCCGCAACCCCGGCTGGACAGCTTCGGTGTGAACCTCAGATCCGGGCGGCGGGCCTTTCCTCGGCTGACGACCTCACACAGCACACGCGAGCAGCTGCTGTCTGACACGAGGATGTCCCTCTGGCCGCGCTGTCCGCCCGCCACAGCACCGTTCCTGAAAATCAGCGCCCTCGCGGCGGCTCACGAATGCGGCTCGAACGCCCGGGACTGATGTGAGCAGATCTGGGGCGTTGCCGAGCACAGGGTGAGGATCGGGCCTGATCAGGCACCCGCAGCTCAACCTGCCGGGTGACCCACCCCGCTCCCCCACCGGCCTACCGCGCATCACGGCACGCCGGAGCAAGTCGGCGGGGCGGGCCCGCGGGCACGACAACTACCGCGACGGGTCCGGGACTTGATGTCCGGGGGCTGTCACCGCCCCGCTTGCAGGAATCCCAGGTCCCGCAGGCACTCGGCCGACTCCACGATCGTCGTCGCGGCGGGGCGCGGCTGCCAGCCGAGGTCCTCGCGGGCCCGGTCGTTGTGGATGACCGGGCGGGGCAGATCCTCGCCGGGCGCCTCCCGTTCGGGAGCCCGCGCGGCGAGCGGGCCGAGTCGGCCGCGCAGGATGCCGGCCACCTCGACGAAGCTCAGCGTCGGGCCGTCGGCGACAGCCAGGAAGCGTCGGCCCGCCGCCTCGGGCGCGGCCATCGCGCGCAGATGCAGGTCCGCGACATCACGTACGTCGACGATGCCGAAGCGGGCGCGGGGGGCGACACTCATCGTCCCGTCGAGCATCGCCTTGACCAGTTGCATCGAGGAGCCGAGCGTGGCCGTCAGGGTGGGGCCGAAGATGCCTGTCGGGTTGACCACGACGAGTTCGGTGTCGCCGCCGTCACGCTCCATCAGGTCCCACGCCGCGCGCTCGGCGATCGCCTTCGAACGGGGATAGGGGGCGAGGCCGGGGGTGTCCGGATCGGTCCAGTCGGCCTCGGTGAACTCGGCGCCGGGTTTGGGCGTGTAGCCGATCGCCGCGAACGACGAGGTGAGCACGGTACGCCGGACACCCGCGTCGCGTGCCGCGCGCAGCACCCGCAGTGTGCCCTCGCGGGCGGGCACGATCAGCTCGTCGGGGTCGTCGGGCTGGGCCACGGGGATCGGCGAGGCCACATGGTGGACCTCTTCGCAGCCGGTCAGTGCGGCGGCCCACCCGTCGTCGGCCATCAGGTGCGCTGCGACGATTTCCAGGCCCGCGTCGTCGGCGCCGCCCCGGCGCACCGCCGCCCGCAGTTCCTGAGCTCGGGCGAGCGAGCGCACCGTCGTGCGTACCTCTTTACCGGACCGCAGCAGCGCGGCGACCAGCTGGCTTCCGAGGTATCCGGATCCGCCGGTGACCAGGACCGGGCTCATCGCGCCCCCTCCAGTCGCTGTGCCGCCTCGAGGGAACGCCGGGTCGCCTCGGCCTCCGCCTCGGCATCGCCGCGTTCGCGGGCGTCCCACAGAGCGGCTTTCTCCCGCAGATAGGCGAGCCGGGCGTGCTGGGCGGCGATCTCCGCCTCGACGCGGTCGGCGTGGCGCAGCAGCAGGTCGCGCTGTTCGGCCGCGGCGGACCGCCCACGGGTCCGGTTGCTCTGGTAGGTGCGCATGTCCTCGATGCTCATGCCGACCGCGCGCAGGCAGGCAAGCGCCTGGAGTTCATCGAGGTCCCGCTCGCGGAAGCGCCGGTGGCCGCTGCTCTCGTCGCGGTCGACCGGGCCGATGAGCCCGATGTCCTCGTAATAACGCAAGGTCGGCTCACTCAGCCCGCTGCGCCGGGCTACGTCCTGGATGGAGAAAACTGTCATGTGGGGAGCAGAACATACTTCAAGCGCTTGAAGGCAAATGTGCGGAATGCGCCTTCTGCAGCGGGAGGCGGCCGGTCAAGCCCCTTGAACAACGGAGCCGAGTTCCGCCGCCGCATCGCTGATCTCCTCCCACAGCCCGCCGCCCTCTCCGTGCCAGGACAGCGTCGGAGGGAGTCGATCAGCGCTCACGGTCCGCGTCGCGTCCTCAATCGCGCTCGTTGCCCGGGCGGACGGCGCAACGGGTCTCCGCCTCGGCCGTACTTTTGAGCCGGTTCACCCAGTCGATGAGGCCCGACTCCAGGGCGGCCTGGTTGCCGGGGATGTCGGCCTCCACGGGAGGGCCCGCCCAGGACTCCTCGGTGGTGGCGAGCACGCCGCCCCTGACCTTCTTGAACGTCCACAAGTGCACGCCGTCGATGCCGTTGACGGGGGCGCCCCAGGCGATGCACCGGTTCCTGTCGACCTTGGTGACCGTCGACGTGACCTTCATGCCCTGGGGTGACCACGCGAAGACCGACCCCGGTCGCAGCGGACCCGGTGTCTCTTTCTGTGCGGGCGTGATCTCGGGAATCCAGGTGTCCCATGCGTCGATGTCGGTGTGCAGGTTCCAGATCTCCTGCACGGGCGCCTTGATCAGAGCGCCGGCGCGGGCGATGACCGGGGCGGTCTTGTCGACGGTCACGCCCTGGCACTCCTGGAAGGTTGACGGGCCGGTGCCGGGCCGTGCCTCGTGGGCCGTCGCCATGGTCGGGGCGCAGAGAGTCGTCGCTGTGACGATCGCGGCTACGGCCGTGCCCTGAAGGAGTCTTTGTCGTGTGTTCATCGAGTCGGCTTCTTCCTCGGTGGCTGGTGGCTGGTGGTGTGGGGGTCAGCGCGCGGTGGACGTGAGGCGGCGGCGTTCGAAGGAGGCGGCGAGGACGTAGGCGCCGCCGGCGAGGACCCAGTAGAAGGCGGGGTCGCCGAGGAGAAGGGCTCCGCACGCCCTCATGTCGGGCCCGCTTCTCAGGCCTTCCCGCCTGGCCTCAGAGCGCCTTGAGCTGCCTGAGCATGTGCAGGGAGTCGGAGTTGAGCCAGTATTCGGCGAACCGGCCGTCCCGTACGAGGAGCGTGTCGGTCCCGGTGAAGGTGACCACGGTCCCGGGCGGGGCCTCGGCACCGGGGAAGCCGCCGCCGTAGGTGCCGGTGGCCGTCCAGCGCACAGACAGGTAGGCGCCGTCGAACAACGGCGGGACCTCGATGGCGAACTCCAGGTCCGGGAAGGGAGAGCGGCCGGCGCGGACGTAGGAGGCGAGCCCGTCGGCACCCCGCACGGAACTTCCGTCGCTGCCGTCGGTCATGACGCTATGGAGGCGGAAGTCGTCGGAGACGATGTCGGGGGCCAGGAAGAGATCGCCGTTCCAGAGCCTGAGCCAGGCGTCGAGCAGGGTCTTCGCATCTGTTGACGGGACGGAGGTCATGGTGGGTGGTTCCTCTCGTGCTTTGCGTATGAGAGCGGGGTTCAGCAGCCGGTGCGGGTTTCCGCGGCGGCCTTCAGATCCTTCAGCCAGATCTCCAGGCCGGCGCCGAGCGCTTGGGTCGACAGGTCGACGTCGGCCTCGGCCTGGTCGCCGGTCCAGGTCTCCTCGGTGCGGACGAGGGTGCCGCCCTTGACCTTGGTGAAGGTCCACACGTGGGTGCCCTCGTCGATGTGAATCCCCTCGCCGGTCGCCGGTCCGGTCCAGCGGACGCAGTCATCGCGCCGGAGCTGCTGGACGGTGGAGGTGACCGTCAGGGTGGTGGCGGGCGTCGCGGGGGTGGCGGGCACCGGGGTGGTCCACCGGAAGGCGGAACCGGGGCGCAGGGGACCGGAGTCGAGCCGCTCGCTGGACAGGACGGCGTCCTGCCAGGACGGCCACCGCTCCACGTCCGTCTGGGTCCTGAAGACGGTGCTCAGCGGCGCGTGGATCAGTATTTCGGTCCCGTAGCGCACGAGAGCGTCGGGGTCGGTGCTCCGTCCGCGGCATTCGACGGCGGCGTCGGGGCGGCCTGCGTGCGCCGGGCCGGGGGCGGCCCCGGCGGGCGCGGCGGTGACCGCGAGGGCGCCACCGGCCGCGGCGAGGGAAAGGGTGAGCGCAGCAAGGCGCGTGGCGAAGCGGGAGCGGGTGACGGACATGGTCGGGTTCCTTCCGTGGCGACTTCGAGAGATGAGGGCGGGCGGTTCTTCAGCGGCGGCGGACGCCGTGGACGGCGAGCAGGAGCGCGGCGGACGCCGCGACGATCAGGCCGACGAAACCGGGGTGGATGTCCTTCGACAGGCTCGGCGCGCCCTCCGGCCGCAACTGCCAGACGGCGAACGGGATCGCGTAGGCGAGAGCAAGCAGTGCGGCACCGGCCTTGACCGCCGCGTCGCGAGCCCCTGCCAGGGCGCCGATCAACGCGATCAGGACCGGCACGAACGCGACGAACGCGAACCCGGTGAGCACCAGGAGCGGGACGGCCCAGGCGGAGACGGTCACCTTCAGGGGCGTGCGCCGCTCCTGACGGGCGACGGAAACGGACGGTCCTGACATTGCTCTCTCCTTGCGTTCCGCACTGCCTCGAACTTGAACTTACGGTCGTAAGGCTACGCACGTTAAGGGAGCGCGAGCAAGGGCTTACGCCAATAAACTTTTGCGCGTAAGGTTACGAGGATGAAAGAGACCGATGTGACGAGTCAGGACACACCGAAGCGCGCCGCCCGCGTACGCAACCGGCGCGGCGAGGGCGGCCGTCTGCGGGAGGACATCGTCGATGCCGCCGCCGCGCTGCTGGACGAGACCGGCGACGAGCGGACGATCACCCTGCGGTCCGTCGCCCGCAAGATCGGCATCGCCGCCCCGTCGATCTACCCGCACTTCCCCGACCAGCCGGCCATCATGCTGGCCGTCGTCCGACGGGAGTTCGCCGCGCTCGAGGCCCATCTGCGCACCGCCGTGGACGAGGCGGGCGACGATCCGCGGGACCGCCTCTACGCCCTGTGCCGCGCCTACCTCGGCTACGCCCAGGACCACCCCGCGCGCTACCGCACCATGTTCGGCGGCCTGTGGATGCCGACCCTGGGCGACAGCTCGCTGACCGAGGAGGAACTGACCACCCTCGGCGCGACCGCCCTGCAGTTCCTCGCCGAAGCCCTCGCCGACTGTGTCGCCGCCGGACAGTCGACGGCCACCGATCCCCAGCTGGACGCCGTCACCCTCTGGGTCTGCCTGCACGGCCTCGCCCACCAGCACGCCGCCACCCGCATCTTCCCCTGGCCTCAGGAGAGCGTCGCCGACGCCATCATCACCAGGGTGGCCGAGCTGAACGACGTATGACGAACGTGGCCTCGGCCCAGCGAGACGGCTCGGTGGGGCAGTTGGGGTCGGAGTGTCGTCGGCGACGGCTGCGATGCGAGGACGATGGGGGCCTGGAGCACCCGCTATGCTTCAGGCGCCTCGTGGGGGAAGTCCGGTCGAAGTCCGGCGCTGACCCGCAACGGTAGGCGGAGCCTCGCAAGAGGTTCCGTGAGCCCGATTACCCGCGGTGGTGAAGCTCCTGTCAATCGCCGTGGACTGCGAGAGGTGCTGCGTACGGCGCCGTCCGGAGCTGCTCCTTCTTGATCACGCAGGTGCGCGGCCCGAGGCGAAAGCGATCCGCCTGTGGCCACGCTCCGCACCCGAATACCCGCCGTACCGCCCCGCGGCACGAACAGAGGGACCTCCCCAACCCGGCGCGTCCCGCTGCCTCTGCTCGTGACCGGCCTGTGTGTCGTGCTCCCCCTCTCCCTCGCCTGCGGCGCGGGCATCGGAGCATCGGGGCTCTCGTGGGGCGAGGCACTGCGCTACCTGTGGGCGGGACTGACCGGCGGGTCCATAGCCCCGGACGACGTCTCCTCCTACCTCATCGTCTGGGAACTCCGCTTCCCGCGTGCCGTGCTGGCCGCCGTCGTCGGCGCCGGTCTGGCGGCCGTGGGCGTCGCCGTCCAGGCCATGGTCCGTAACGCACTCGCCGCTCACGACCGTGCCCTGGAAGGACGGCTACCAGAAGACCGGATGGCTGTCCAAGAAGCAGATCACCAAGGAGCTGATCCTCGACGCACGCGCCGACCTGGTCTTCGCGGGCTGGAACTACGGATTCAACGAAGGCGAAGGCTTCACACCGCAGGCCCTGCACCAAGTCGGCGTCGACTCCTACCTGCTCAGCGAGTCCTGCCGCAACGGACAGGGCAGAGCGCGCGGGGTGATGGCGCCGCTCGACGCGCTGTACACGGACCTGCGGAACCTGGGCACGGTCTTCGATGTCGAGGACCGGTCCGAGACGCTCATCGCCTCCTTCCGCAAGCAAGTCGCCCAGGCACAGGCGAGCGCCCCGAAGGGCGCCGAGCGGCCGCGGGTGTTCCTCTATGACAGCGGGCAGGACAAGCCCTTCACATCCGGTGCCTACGCCGGACCCCACGACATCATCACCAAGGCCGGCGGCGACAACATCATGAAAGACCTCAAGGACAGCTGGGTGACCGTGGGCTGGGAAACCGTCGTCGCCCGCGACCCCGAGGTCATCGTGATCAACAACTACGGGGACACCACCGCGGAACAGAAGCGGAAGTTCCTCACCTCCTACAGTCCGCTCGCCAACGTCTCCGCCGTCAAGAACGACCGGATCGTCGTCCTCGACTACGTCGACCTCGTCGAAAGCCCGCGCAATCCCGCGGCCATCAGCTCGCTCGCTGTGGACCTGAGGAACCTCGGCTCCTGACCCCGCGCACCCGCTCTTCCGGCGAACGCGTGCGAGTGCGGGTCAGTCCCGGTCGGTGTGCTCGCGGAGAACCTTGCGGTCGGTCGCGTCGATGTCGTAGGTCGTCTTGTTCCAATCCTTCGTGGTGACAACGTCGACGGACCACATGGGCCCGCCCTGGTCGGTGTCGTCGAGTTCGACGGAGGTGACGGTGCCCTTGGTCTTGTCCGTCGCGGTCTGCGCGGCCTGCTGCGGGGTCACCTTGGCCTTGCCCAGCCGGCCGGCGAGTTCCTGCTTGTCGTCGCCGTCCTGATCGGATTCCGGCTGCGCCTTGTCGGCCTTGCCGGTGACGGCGTCGACGCGAACGGTGTGCTCCGTACCGTCGTCCATCGCTACTTTGGCATCCCAGCCTGGCTTGTCGGCCGGGCCCTTGAGCTCGATCGACACCGGCTTCGACCCGTCCACGGCCTTCACCGCCGTCTCCAACGCCTTGTCGTAGCTGACCTTGGCCTTCGGAATGAGGGCTTTCCGCTCGGCCTGGTCCTCGGTGAGGCCGCTCGCCGATGCGGAGGGCGTCCCCGACGCGTGGGCGTGGCCGGTGGGCGCGCCGGTCGAGGCGGCACTGCTGTCGTCATTGCCGCACCCCGTCATCAGGGCTCCCGCCACGACTACGGCACACGCCAGGCCGATGCCTCGCATGCTCGGCAGACGTCGGCAGGTTTGTGCTGAGTTTTCTCGTTCTGTACTCATATGGCCACGTTATGGCGGTCGCTGAAGTCCCGCCGCGGCGCCGCGCCGACCCGAGGAGCGCGTGTGCTCTGGAGCCGGACGGCTCCTGTCCAGGCACGTGGCGATGGACGGGGCCGCCGCGTCGAACCGTGCGTATTGCTACGGGCCCGGCGCGGATGGACATCCGCGCCGGGCCCGTGCAGACCTCACGACGTGCCGATCACCTGAGCTGGACGTTGTCCCCGGTCGAGACGACCATGGCCGTCGAGGTGGTGCCCGGGAAGGACCAGCGCCAGGAACCGGCCGCACTCGCGGTCACGGTGGTGCTCAAGTTGCCGGTGCTGTTCGTCTTCACGCTCTTGACGGTCGTGTACGACGACGAGCCGGCCTTCTTGAACTGGAGCGTGACCGGTTGACCCGAGTAGCCGTGGTACTTGCGGTCTTCCCAGTTGGCCCGGGTCAGTTTGCCCGTGACGGTGAGCTTGGCGCCCCGCTTCACCGGCTCCGGAGAAGCATTCGTCACCAACACGGAGGCGCGCTTCACCTTGTACTGGGCAATGCTGTCGGAGATCCAGTAGTCCCCGTCGTTCGCCTTCACCGTCGCGATGACCTGCCACACGCCGGCGACCTTGTTGGAGTCGATGTCGTCGCTGGAAGCGATCCACTCCGGCTTGATCGTCATCGTGGCCGTGCACACCGACGTCGTCGCGCTCTTCTTGACGCACGAGGTGCCGGTCCAGTCCCCGAAGCCATAGCCGTTGGACCGGTTGAAGGTGCTCACTCGGGTGAGCCCTTTGACACCGGAGTTGTCCTTGACGGTGATCGCGATCGGGTACTTGATCGTTTTCGAGGTGCCGACGATGACGTTGGTCCCGTGATCAACGATGGTTTTGGTGACCCGGATGTCGCCCCTGCCCTCGGCGTGCGCGGCCGTTGTCACCAGCATGCTTGTCGTTGCGACCGCCGCTGCGACAGCCCACAACCCTCCCCTGTGCAGCAGGCGCCCGCGATCGGGCCGTCGCTGCATTGTCGGAGCGAAAGAGTACAGGCAGGCCGGCCGGTTCCCTCCTACTCATGGGCCGCCGTCGCGAGGGCCCCTTCGATGAGGTCGCGTAGCTGGGAACAGGCGGTGATGCCCAGCTTGGGAAAGCTGCCTGTAGAGGTGCGAGCTGACCGTGCGCGGGCAGAGGAAGACCTTCTCGCCGATCTCACGGTTGGTCAGCCCACGCGCGGCGAGCCGGACGATCTGATGCTGTTGCGGGGAAAGTTCGGCGAGCGCGCCGGGCGCCGCATCCGTGATGTCGAGGCCCGCGGCGCGCGCTTCGGCCCGGCCCTCTCGATCCACGGGCGTGCGCTCAGCCGACGGAAGATCTCCAGGGCCTCGGTGAGCGGCCCGCGCGCCTCAGCGATGCGCCGACGGCGCCGCAGCCACTCGGCGACGTCGAGCAGGGTCTGCGCCGGTACGGCTCGTCGAGGCCTACCGGAAGGCACGCCCCGAGGCGTCCTTGGGCGAACTGCGTTCCGCCATCATGGGCGACGCGCTGTTCGGCGCAGGGAGCTGGGCCCCGGCCGGCGCACATGCCGCCCACCCCGAATCCGCCACCTGCACCTACGAGTTCGCGTGGCGCTCCCACGCCCTGGGCGGAGAACTCGGCGCCACCCACGCGGCCGAGCTGTCCTTCGTCCTCGACGCCGCCCACCTTCCACAACTGCGCGGATCCGCCGCCCTGCTCGGCCCTGACAAGCCCCCCGCGGATCTCGCCGCCCGTATGCACGCGACGTGGGTCCGCTTCGCCAGGACCGGCGACCCCGGCCGGGACCCGTACGACGACGAGCGCCGGGCCACGATGCGCATCGACGCCGAATGGACCCAGGTCGACGACCCCCGCGGCCGGGAACGGCAGGCCTGGCGCTGACCCTGCGACCTCTCATCGACTTTGGTGTCGATTCGTGAGCGTGGTGTGGGTGGCGGCGCGGGTCAGTTCGGGCCGCCCGAGGACATCGGTGCTGTCGATGAACTGGTCGACGGCCCCGACCATCGGCAGAGCGCGGACCGCGGGGTCGGTGATCCGGGCGATCAGAGCGGCGGTGAAGCGTTCGGCGTGGAGTACCTGGAACGGACGGCTGTGGTAGGGCCTTGTAGCCGGGTCGACCGGGTCGGTGAGGGCCAGCTGGTTGTGCAGGGCGGCGGTGATCTCGTAGGCGCGTGCGAGGTGTTGTTCGCGGACGTGCCAGTCGGGGGCGGCGAGCACAGCGGACAGGACCGGGGTGAAATCGGCGGCACGCGAGGTGAGCGCGAAGGCGGAGCCGAGCCACTTGCTGTAGGGCGGGTAGCGCCGGTCCATCAGCAGACAGAGCCGCATCAGATCGCGTACCAGTCGAGCGGCGACGACGGCGGAGCCCAGCTCGTCGCCCACCTCGCCGCAGCGGCCTACGAAGGCCTCTTCCTGGGAGATGCGCTGCCACTGGCAGGCCAGCAGGTACAGCCAGAGATCGTGGGGATACCAGTCGAGATTGGCGCGTGCCGGGCCCAGTTGTTCGCGTCCGTCGAGTCCGTCATGGAAGACGGCGCCGGCGGTGACCTCGGCGAGGCGTTGGGTGGGGGTGGCAAGCCAGTCCGTCGGGCTGACGTCCCGGCGTGGGTCGAAGCCCAGGTGCGCGCTGAACCAGGCGCCCGGATCGGTGACGTCGACTCGGTGGCGGACGGGCCCGTTTGTCACCTGCATGACCCCGATACGCGCCTCGCCGGTGGGGGCGAAGTGGGTCGGGTAGCCGCAGAAGACCTTCGGCAGGCGGTCGGTGAGCAGTTCCCTGATCCTTGCCCCGTGGCGGGTCGCGTCCTGCGGGCTCAGGAAGATTTGCAGGCGGGGTCCCCACTCGTGGTCGGCGGAGCGGGCGGTGTCGAATCCGAGGACTTCCGAGCCGCTGCCGAGACGGGCGGCGGAGTGCACGAGTGCGGGGACCGCCTGGTCCAGGACGGGGCGTACGGCTTCGAGGTAGAAGCGGCGGGAGAGTTCAAGGCCGGGGATGAAGGCGGGCGCGGTCATGCCGCGGAGGGTGCCCCACCGGCACATGGTTGGTCGAAGGATTTTCCGGCCCGGCAGGTCCGCGGTTGCATGCCTCTACGGATAGTTCCCGGGTCCGGGATGTGCACGGGTCGTCGGACTGCCCGGACGAGAGTTCCGGCCCAGCATCTCCGTTCAACGCCCGCCCGGTGCAGTGGTGTTCGCCGTGACCCCGCGCCGCCGGCTCATGGAACCTTCCTGGTCGTGGATCATGAGGTCCCGCCGATAGTGGAATCCGATATCCGTGGCAAGCATGCGTGCGGGGACTGGTCCCTGTGGACTGACTGAAGGGCATCCCGTGGGCACGCGCCGGGCGGGCGCGTCCGGCCCGCGGGTGTCCCCGCGCCCGTGTGCGCGGCGCCCCAGCCGGTCCACTCGGCTCGGGTGCCCCCCGGCTCGGGCCGAGGCTGCCCCTGGGGTTGCCCTTCCGGTTCTTCCGCTGCGCCGGGCGTGTGGAGAGACTGTGGCGGGAGGGACGTTCACCGTCCTCCGGTGAAGGAGCGACCGACGAAGGAGCGCCGTGCGTAAACACGAGGAGCCGGACTGCGCAACGGGCAAGGCGCCGGACCGGCCTCACCGGCCGGCCGCCGGCTCCGCCGTCCCGGCGCAACTCCCGGCCGGACCGCTGTCCCCGGATTCCATACGGAACCTGCAACGCTCCGCGGGGAACGCGGCGGTGGCCCGCCTGCTGTCAGGGGAGGAGCACGAGCGCGACGCCGAGGCCGCTCACGAGCCCACCGTGCAGAGGCGGTCCGGCGTCCACGACGTACTGCGCTCCTCCGGTCGCCCGCTGGACTCCGGTGTCCGCGCCGAGATGGAGAACCGCTTCGGCGGCGCCGACTTCGGTGACGTCCGCGTGCACGCCGACGCCGCCGCCCAGCGCTCGGCGACGGAGATCGGCGCCCGCGCGTACACCTCCGGACGGCACATCGTCATCGGCGAGAACGGCTCGGACAAGCACACGCTCGCCCACGAGCTCACCCATGTCATCCAGCAGCGCTCCGGCCCCGTCTCCGGCACGGACTCCGGTCAGGGCCTGAGCGTGAGTGACCCTTCCGACCGGTTCGAGCGGGAGGCCGAGGCCAACGCCCACCGCGTCATGACGGGCGGCGGCCACTCCCCCGGTCCCGGGCACGCGGCGGACTCGGGCACGGCTGCGGCCGCCCCGGCACACAGCGGCACACAGGCCCCTGTCCAGCGCTACGTCGAGATCGCGCCCGGCGCGGAGAACTACCCGACCAAGCACCGCCGTGCGTCCATCGGTTCGAACAAGAGCGCCGAAAGCGACGACCACTTCTTCCCCAGCCAGCAAGAAGCGGGCGGGAGCTACTTCTCCGACGCGCAGGCACACACGGCCAACGTCGTGTTCAACGGCAGCGTCCCGCTGCGCCTCTCGGACAGCCTGGACCTCGCGATCGAGCAGGGGCCGGGCGAGTCGAAGGTCTTCTTCGCCACCGAGGCCCACATCCAGACGGCGAACACCGCGCTCGCCGGTCGCGTGCAGTTCCGCCGGGGCACCCGCTTCCTGCGCGTGCAGGGCGAGACCGGGGAACTGCGGCTCTACCAGGTCAAGCCGGTGGTGGAGACGAAGAAGACCGGTGTGGCCGGGGCGCTGGGCATGACGAAGAAGGCGACCGGACTGTCGATCCTCACCCCGCAACGCTGCAACGAGATGGCGGAGTTCGTCACCGGCAAGAAGGGGCTCTCGGCCCAGGGCATCGGCGCCTGGGAGAACTTCCTGGCCCGGGTCCTCGACAAGGTCGAGGACAGCGGCGACGAGCATCTGGACGGGGTCAAGGCGGCCTTCCAGAAGGGAGTTGACGGGGACCAGCAGGCATACCTCGCCTACTCTCAGGACATGAGCCGCGCCTTCCAGGTCCTGAAGGCGGCCGACTCGGCCGAACTGGACAGGGCACTGCGCGAGTTGGGCCTCAACGAGTTCCTGCCGCCCCCACCGCCCGGCTCCGCCCTGGTGACGGTCGGCTACGGCGACGCCGACCAGGAGGCGGCGCGTGACAGGAACGGCACCTTCGAGTACCACTTCGGCGCCACCGTGGCGACCAGCGGCAACGACTACATCACCATGGAGAACTACGCCCGGCGCGACCCGGACGTCGGCAACGCCACCGCATCCGGCGGCGACCCCTTGTTCTTCTTCAAGATGTACGGGACCAGGCCGGAGTCCGGGGAGACCTGGCACGGCGCGCAGGTAGCCACCGCAGGCTTCATCGGAGCGATCCTGTCGATCACGCTGGAGGGCTGAACCGGCGTCCCCGGCGCGCCCCGGGGCCAACTCGCGCAGCTTGATGTGCTGACTCTACGAGGTTGTGGCTCAGCGGAATGCGGCGATGTTGCGGGCGACCCAGCCGTCGAAGGGGCGCGGGGCGCGGCCGAGGACTCGTCGCACGTCCGGGCTGATCCGCAGTTCCGCGGGGTTGGGGGCGGCGATGATGTCCAGGGTGTCCTCGGCCAGCTCCGGCGGCACGAACCGGGTCATCGCGGCCTTGGCCTCGTCGCGGGTGAGTTCGTGGAACCGTACGGGCGAGCCGAGCGCGGCGGCGACGGCCTGCGCCTGCTGACGCGGCGTGATCACCTCCGGCCCGGTCAGCTCGAAGACCTCGCCGGCGTGCCGGTCGTCCAGCAGGCAGGCCGCCGCGACCTCGGCGATGTCCGCCGGATCGACGACCGGTACCCCGACATCGCCGAAGGGTGCGGCGACCGTCCCCTGCGTGCGGACGGACTCCGCCCAGGCCAGGGCGTTGGAGGCGAAGCCGCCCGGTCGCAGGACGGCCCACTCCATGCCGGACCCTCGCAACGCGTCCTCCACCGCGCGCATCGCGACCCGCGTCGGGCCGAGCGGCCTGGTCGCCACGCCCTGCGAGGACAACAGGACGACCCGCCGGACCCCGCCGGCCCCGGCCAGGGCGATGATGTCGGCCGGCCTGGCCCCGGGGGCGTGCAGGTCGCCGGAGAGCAGGAGGAACAGCGCCTTCGCCCCGTCCAACGCGGACGTGAGTTCCTCCGGCTCGGCCAAGTCGGCCGCCACATGCCGGACTCCGTCCGGCACCTCCGCCGCGTGCCGCGACACCGCCGTCACCTGCTCGCCCGCCCTGGCCAGGGCCTGCGTCAGAGGTCGGCCCACATTTCCGGTAGCCCCGGTCACCACGATCATGTTCAGCTCCAAGTCCGTTGTGCGCTGCGGTGATTGACGCTAGGAGCCGGACTTACATTTCGTAAGAACATACCCAGAGGTAAGCTCCCTACATGAGAGAAGGCGCGCAGCTGAAGCAGGCCGGGGCGACTCATCGCTATGAGGTGTTTCACACCGACTGCCCCGCACGCGACCTGGTCGACCACGTGACCAGCAGGTGGGGCATCTGGGTGCTGATCTCCTTGCGGAGCAACGACCTCCGGTTCTACGAACTGCGCGACAGCATCCAGGGCATCAGCGAGAAGATGCTCGCTCAGACCCTTCGCGCGCTGGTCCAGGACGGCCTGGTCCGGCGGGAGGTCGAGCCGACGACGCCGCCTCAAGTCACGTACGGGCTGACCGAGTTCGGCCAGGACATCGGTGAGCCGCTGACGGACTTGTTCGACCGGATCACGCGGCGGCTGCCGCCACGCGGTACGGAATAGTGCGGTTGCGGTCGGCAGCCCGGCCGCGCAGGGAGGCCGCGCCGGTCATCTCCCCGACAGATGCGGCGCCGCCAAGTCACCGGTGCTCAATGGAGATACGCGGCGGTCGCCGTCTCGACGAAGGAGCGGATCAACGGGTTGGTGTCACCTTCGTTCCACACTGCCACCACCCGGCTCGGCGCCATGTCGGTCAACGGAACGAGGGCAAACTCGGCGGGCAGGTCGTGTCCGAGCGGGGCCAGGCCGATCGTGCCGTTCCACAGCACCGCCTGCAGACATTCCTGGACGGCACGCACCACCGGGCCCTCGCGCGGCCTGCCGCCGTTCCAGTACGACTGCCAGATGGGATCGGTGCCCTGCGGGAACTGGAACCAGCGGCGGTCGCTCAGCTCGGCCAGCCGCAACCGGTCGCGACCGGCCAGCGGATCGTCGGCGCGCAGGACCACGCCGACGGGGTCGGTTCGCAACGTGCGCACCGTCAGGGCGGTTTCGTCGAACGGCCCCCGGGTCAGGGCGACGTCGACGAGTTGGGCGCGCAACCCGCAGGTCGGATCGGTCAGGTCGGTGTCGCGGACGCGGATGTCGATGCCGGGGTGGCTTCGGCGGTACGCGGCGGCCAGCCTGGACACCCCCGGGTCGGTGGCGTCGCCCAGCATGCCGACGGTGATGGTCGAGGCGCCGGCCGCCGCGCTCACACGTATCCGGACGCGGTCGGCATGGTCGAGCAGGGCCCGCGCCTCGTCGAGCAGTACCGCGCCCACCGCGGTGAGCGTGACGCCCGTGGGGGAACGGGCGAAGAGCAGGGCCCCGGCATCGGCCTCCAGCTGCTTGATCGCCCGGCTCAGCGGCGGCTGACTCATGTGCAGTCGGCTGGCGGCCCGGCCGAAGTGGAGTTCCTCGGCGACAGCCACGAAGTAGCGCAGGGTTCTTAGCTCCACGCTGCAACGATACCCGTGAGGTATCGGCGTCGCGGGATGGGTCTTGGACAGGGACAGGCTCCCGGCGGTGGACTCGTGAGCATGACCGACGAAGCGAAGAGCAGCGGGTCGCAGGCCGACCCCGCCGTATCGGTGGTGGGCCCCGGCGACGGGGAGATCATCGTTCTGGGCCCCACGCGCATGCGCGTTCTGGAGGACGGCAGCCACACCGGGCACCGCCTCGCGATCACCGAGTCCGTCCTCGCCCCGCACACGCAGGGACCGCCGCAGCACCGCCACGCCCGACACGACGAGGGCTTCTACATCCTCTCCGGCACCGTGCGGTTCACCGTCGGAGAGGAGGACCACGACGCCACCACGGGCACGCTCGTGATGGTGCCGCCGGGCACCCCGCACACCTTCGCCAACCCGACGGACCAGCCCGCCGTCATGCTCAGCACCTTCACCCCGGACATGTACGTGCAGTACTTCCGGGACCTCCAACAGGTGCTCGCCGACGGGCGGCCGCTGACACCACGGGCCAACCTCGACGCCATGAGCCGCTACGCGACCGAACCCGCCACCGACCGCGCCTGACGCCCACGGACCGGCCCTTCTCCAGTGCTCTTCGACCTTTGAACGGGAACCATGCACATCGCCTATTGGATCGTCGCGGGACTGCTCGCCCTCTTCTACTTCTACGCAGGTACGCTCAAGGTGATCCGCAGCCGCGATCGACTCCGGCCGATGATGGCCTGGGTCGACCGCATCTCCTTGCCCGCCCTCAGGGCACTGGGGGCGGTCGAGATACTCGGCGCGGCTGGTCTGGTCCTGCCACCGCTGACCGGCATCGCACCCTCGCTCGCGCCGGCCGCAGCCATCGGATTCGTCCTCCTGCAAGCAGGTGCGATCGCCGTCCACCTGACCGGCGAGGACCGACAGATCACACTCAACATCGGGCTCACTGCCACCGCGGCCGTGACCGTCTGGCTGGCCACCAGCCTGTGACCGTACGCAGGGCCGGACTTCGCGCCCTTCCCCCTTCCGGATAGGTCGCGGTCGGGGGGCGCGGGATCGCGGCACGTCACGGCGGTGGCACGGAAGTGAGGCGCGGGACCGCATCGCGCAGGGTGCGGGTGGCGGGGCGCCGAGGGCGGTGGAGCATGTCGGCGAGGTCACCTTCCTCCACCACCCGGCCGTGGTGCGGGACGAGGACGCGCGGGCAGAGCTGCTCGACCACCGCGAGGTCGTGGGAGATCAGCAGACAGGAGAGCCGGTGTTCGGTGCGGAGCCGGCGGAGCAGGTCGAGGATGCGGACCCGGACAGTGGTGTCCAGCGCGCTGGTCGGTTCGTCCAGGACCAGGAAGCGCGGCCGCACGGCCAGCGCGCGGGCGATCGCCACACGCTGGCGCCGGCCGCCGGAGAGCTGGTGCGGGAAGCGCGCGGCGGCCTCGGCGGCCAGCCCCACGTCGGCGAGCAGTTCGGCGACGCGTTCCGGCTCGGTGCCGCGCGGCACCAGCCGGTGGGCCCGCAGCACTTCGCCGATCGCCCTGCCCACCCGCATCCTCGGATCGAGCGCGCCCTCGGTGTCCTGCACGACGATCTGTACGGCTCGCCGGTACGGGCGCGGCCACCGCGTCCCGCCGAGGTCGACGACGCGGAAGCGCACCGTGCCGCTCGTCGGCGCCACCAGGCCCAGCAGACACCGGGCCACCGTCGTCTTGCCCGAACCGCTTTCGCCGATCAACCCCAGGCCGAAGGGTCCGTCGGGCAGCGTGAGGCTCACTCTGTCCATCACGGCCGTGCCGCCGTACACGACGGTCATCCCGCGCGCCTCAAGCACCATCGGCGGCCCCTTCGTCATATCCGTGGTCGTGTTCTTCGCCGTACTCGCCGTACTCACCGTCGTGTCCTTCGGCGTGTTCGTCCCGCGGCCTGGGCACCGGCGGTTCGCTCAGCCGCGGTGCGGCCGCCAGCAGTTGCCTGGTGCGCTCGGCGCGAGGCGCGGTGACCAGGTCGGCGGCGGGCCCGTCCTCGACCACCCGTCCCCGGTGCAGCACGGCGATCCGGTCGCACAGTCCGGCCAGCAGGGCGAGTTCGTGGCTGATGAACAGCACGGCTGTGCCGTGTCCCGTACACAGCTCCGTCAGCAGCGTGCAGATCTGCGCCTGGGCCGTCACGTCCAGCGCGCTGGTGGGTTCGTCGGCGAGGTGTCGTCGCTGTCCGCCCTGTCTCCCCCACCGGAACAGCCGGCCGCCGACAGCGCCAGGGCGGCGACCCCTCCGACGACACAGAACCGCCACCGGCGGTGCGCGGGCCGGGACCCCAGGAGGAGCTGCAACGACATGACCGTGCCCCCGAAACACACTGGAACAAGTAACCGTGCCGTCCACCGCACGTGTGCTGCGCGACGATTGCCGGCATGGCACTCGGCCGACCGGACGGGCAGGGGCGATTACGCCGTCCCGGTAGGCGCTCAGGTCGTCGACTGCAGAAAGGGCGGGGCGCCCCCTCCGTGGGCGCCGTTGAGCAGCGCCAGTCGCCGGTCACTCGCGCCTTGTGCCCGACCGGGTTGTGCGAGGCGGCGGTGCGGGCGTTCACCGGCGGTCAACGTGGCTCGCGCTGCGGCCACTTGGGCCTGCGCGACCGTGGCCGCCGCCGCGGGCAGGGCGTCCGGGTCGCGGACTGCGGAGATCCTTGTCCGAGGCGGTTGGCGCGATCGCCGTGATCGCTTCAGTCATGAGCCCGCTCGGCGCCGGAGCGGCGCCGGCCGGCATGCGGGCGCGGACCGTCCCGTTGGGCAGACCTGCACGGAGTGAGCGGGAAGCGCGTGCCCTCTTGGTCACCGCAGGTGCACCGGCGCAGTCCTCTCCTGGGCCTCTGTGCGGAGCTGCCGGGCGATGCATACTGCCAAGATGGAAGCTGACCCGTTGGACGGTCCCTCCTCGGTGGACGAGGCCGCGCAGCGGCCGCCGGCGCGCGAGCCTACGGGCGACGATCAACACCAAACGGCCGACAGGCGCGACCGGGCCGCCGACACACGCGAGGCCGAGGCCGATCAACGCGAGCGCACCGCGGATGAACGCGAGACCGCTGCCGACAGACGCGAGAGCGCTGCCGACGCGTGGCAAGAGGAGCTGGCCGGTCGCGTACGGAGCCTGGATGAACGGCTTCGCGCTACCGGAGACTCGGCTCCCGGGCTCAAGCAGCGTTCGTATGAGGAGATCGAGCGGGCGGAGGAGCTCCTGCGGTCCAGCCAGGCGCGCCTGGACCGCCATAAGGCATCGCTGCACCGGTCGGATGAGGCCGATCTTCGGGGACAGGACGCGGTCGACCGGGAGTCCACCGCCTCCGCCGCTCCGCACGCGGAGCACAAGCTGTTGTTCGTCAGGGTCTTGGAGGCCAAGGCCGACCGGTTGCGGTCGAAGGTCGTAGGGGCGCTCGACGAGCTGGCCGCGATCGAGGATTCGCTTGTCCGCGAGCATGAGGGACAGGTCCGGACCGTGCAGGCCGCCGCACATCGTCGGCACGCCGGGCAGGCCCGCGCCGCGGCCGACACGCTCCGCGGCGCCGGGGAAAGCTGATCAGAGCCTGCGGGGCCGCGGCCCCTGGCGACCAACGCCGAGACGAGCGGAGCCGTCAGCGTCATGCGTCTCACGGTGGGCCGCGAGGATGCGCCCCCGCTGCACAGCCACGGCCGCGAGGACGAGAGCTGGGGCGTCCTGTCCGGCCGGGTCCGGTTCTGGGTCGGATCGACGTCGCTCGACGGGTGCGAGGTGCACGACGCCGAGCCAGGTGCCTGCATCCACGTGTCCCGGCTCGTCCCCCACACCTTCCAGACCATCCCGCCGACCGCGAAGGTCCTCGTCAGCAACAACCCCGGAGCGATCGAAGGCCTCTTCCACTCGGTCGGACCCGCCGACGCCCGTGCCGATGCCGAGCACACCGACCTCGCGTCGGCCTACGGAATCAGGAACTTCGACAACCCGCCCGCTGCTTGAATCCCGGGAAGCGGTCGGGTGAGCGTCCCCCGAGCTCCCGAGGGCGGCCAATGTCGGCCCTGCTGGAACCTGGCAGCACCGGCCGACCCTCCCATCATCGCCCGAATCCGGCCGCGCCTGCCCGGCCCCTGCCCTGCCACT
>NZ_JBFAKV010000050.1:0-24003 GCF_040655895.1 Streptomyces sp. NPDC050264 | reverse complement strand
CCAACCACCGCGCCTACCTGGGCTTCATGTGGGCCCATCCCGGCAAGCAACTCCTGTTCATGGGGCAGGAGTTCGCCCAGGGCGCCGAGTGGGCGGAGGAGGAGGGGCCCCAGTGGTGGGTGCTGGACGAGAGCCATCCCGCCCACGGGGACCACCGGGGAGTCCAGCGCCTGGTGGGCGACCTCAATCACAGCTACGTCTCGCACCCCGCGCTGTGGGAACAGGACGCGCGACCCGAAGGCTTCGCCTGGAGTGCGGCCGACGCCGCGGACGACAACGTCTTCGCTTTCGTCCGCCGCGCCGTGGACGGCAGCCCCTTGCTGGCGGTCACGAACTTCGCCCCGGTGGTGCGCCACGACTACCGGCTCGGAGTTCCGGCCGCCGGGACAGGGGAGTGGCAGGAGATCCTCAACACCGATGCGGCACGCTACGGCGGCAGTGATGTCCGCAACGCGGATCCGCTCCCGCAGGAGCCGCGCCCCTCCAACGGCTTCCCGATGTCGCTGACCCTGCGGCTGCCGCCGCTGGCGACCGTGTGGCTGACTCCCGTGTGCCCTGACTGACGCGGACACCCGGCGTATGTGCCGGGTGTCACTCGGTGGCTGTGTTGGGCTGCGGCCGGGCCGGGGCGACAGCGGGGGTGAGCCCCGTGTCGATGACGTCCTGCGCCACGTTGCTGAGCAGGACACGGTGGTGCCGGGCGTGCTGGCGCAGAGCCTCGAACGCCTGGTTGAGGGTGACGTTGCTGCGGGCCGCGAGGACGCCCTTGGCCTGCTCGATGATGATGCGGCTCTGCAGTGCGGTGTGGAGCTGTTCGTTGACGGTGTGCTGCTGGCGGATGGTGCGGGCCTGGATCAGCCCGATGGTGGCGGCATCGGCGAGCGCTTGGGCGAGGGTGAGGTCATCGGCGTTCAGAGGCTGCTCGCCTGTGCGGAGCAGGAGGAGGCTGCCGATGTTCTCCCGGCGCAGCCGCATCGGCAGGGCGGTGGTGAGGGTGTAACCGGCGGCGGAAAGGGCCGTGGTGAACTGCGGCCAGCGTGCGGCCGAGTCGGCCGAGTCGCGCGCGGTCGCTGTCCGGGCGGCGCCGTATGCGTCCACGGCCGGGCCCTCGGAGCAGGCGGCGTCGAGTACGCTCTGCAGCGCCGGGCTGGGGTCGCAGGGCGCGGGACTGTGCAGGTGGGGACCGGGGTGGGTGAGAAAGACCGCGGCGGCGGTGACGTCGAGGAGCTCCTGGCAGCGGACGGTCAACTGGTGCAGGAAGTCGATGACGTCGTAATCCTCCACCAGGGTGTCGGCCAGCTCCACGAAGGTGCGGGCGATGTGTTGTTCCCTGCTCATGGGTGTACTCCTCGACTTCCGCCTAGAGCGTGGCCGGTGTGGTGGACCCGGTCATGTGGTGTCATGCGGCAGCTCCCGCTCGATGACCGTGCGGGCGGTGTCCGACAGGGACCGGCCCGAGGCGTAGGCCCGGGCGCGCAGCCGGTCCAGCGCCTCGACCAGGGGCACCCCGAGCCTCTGGCTGATGACTCCGGTGGCCTGGTGCACCTCGGCCCGGTGCAGGCCCATCGAACCCGCACCGCCCGGGGCCCTGCCGGGGTCGCCGGTATCGGGCCAGCGGTTCAGCAGCCGCTGGGCCAGCGCGTCGGCGACCAGCCAGCCCTGCGCGGACTGCTCCGCGGTGAGCGGGCCGGTCGTGCACCGGTAGCCGGTCATCGTGCCGACCCGAGCGGCACCGATGTTCAGGGGCCAGACGAAGAGTGCCGCGATCCCCAGCGTTTCCGCCTCGACCGTGAACTGTGGCCACTGCCGGGCCAGCAGCTGCCCGAGGTCGGGCACTTCGCGTGTTCCTGTCCCGCCCTCGAAGACCTGGCTGGGGCCCTGCCCGAGAACGAACTGCAGGTCCTCGAGGCGCGCACTGGTCTCATCACTGAACCAGACCAGCTCCTGCCCCAGGGAGATTGCCATCCCGCCGAGGCCCAGGGCTTTCGCGAACGCGACCGCCCACTGGCGGCGCTCCTCTTCGCTGGCCGCCGCATGCAGGCTGTCCAGGAGTTCCCGGACCGTGGAACTCATATCCACACACGCTTTCGTCGGTGCTCGCCGAGCGGCGCGGCGGCCGCCGGCTGCACTTCCCCACCGTAGTCGCGCCGTCACCGCCTGACAGCTGGTACGCAAGACTGTCGCGGTGCGGGTCCGTTACTCCGCGGCGGACTGCGGGGAGCGTGCCTTGTCCGGCGTGCTGTAGAAGACCGACGTGCCCTGCTTACTGCGCTGCGCCAGCCCCTTGGCCACCTGGCCTTCGACGGTGGTGCGCACGACGGGCTTCTTGAAGGACCTGTCCGGGTGCGCCACCGCGAGCGCCTCCGTCACCTCGGCCGCGGAGCGCGGCTCCGACTGCTGCTTCAAGTACTCCTGCACGAGGGTGACCAGCGTCGGCTGAGCGTTCGACGGGCTCTTGTCCGCCCGCGGGGCCGGGACTTTGGTGGCGGCGGGCGCGGTCTTGCGCTTGGGGGTGCTGTTCTTCGCCTCCGTCTTCGGGGCGGACTTGCTCCGCGACTTCACCGGAGCGCTCCCGCTCTCCTTCGTGCCCAGCGCCTGCTGCATGTTCACCAGGATGGCCCGGTCGCCCTGCAACGACTGCAACTGGGCCTGGAGAGCCTCCAGTTCGCTGCTGATCTGCTCCTGTTCCTTGGTGTTGCGGTCGAGGTCGGCAGCGACCTGGGCCGCGTACTGGTCCTTGACACTTGAGTTCGAGGCTTGTGAATCCGACACGAGAGGCTCCTGAATGCGCTGGTGTGTGGTGGTGAGTGGAACGGTTGAGACCGAACAGGGGGCGCAGTCTACGGGCGCGCCTACTGGACTGATCTCTCCAGTGCCCGCCGAGTGAACCCTCGGGTGGCTCATGAGTCTTCACACCGGGCCTCGCTGCCGACATGCTGTCGGAACTCGACCGCCAGTTCCCATCAAGAGTGCTCGTCGGAGGTTTTGTCAGGCCGCCTTCTCTGTCGTGAGGGTCTCGTCCAGGATCGCCGCGACGGCCCGCGGGTCGTGGGCGAAGCGGCCGAGGAAGAGACCGTCCACGGCGGCGCCGAGTCGGGTGAGCAGTCCGGGCTGGGCGCTGCCGCCGTAGATGACCGAGCTGCCGGCGAGCTGGGGGCGGCCGGTGAGGTGGGTGCGCAGGGCGCGACAGACGGTGGAGATGTGGTCCGCCGTCGCCGGCTGTGGTGCGCCGATGGCCCACTGGGGTTCGTAGGCGACGACTACGGGGCCCAGCGGGCCGAAGGTCTCGGCCGTGGCCAGGAGGCGCTGCAGTTCCGCGGTGGTGCGCTCGGCGGCACCGGCCGGCGGCAGCGGGTCGCGCTCGCCCACGCAGAGCACGGGTGTGAGCCCGTTGCGCAGGGCGGCGGCGGTCTTCGCCGCGACCATGGTGTCGCCCTCCCCGTACAGGCGGCGCCGTTCGGCGTGGCCCACCTCGGCGAAGCGGCAGCCGATCTCCCGCAGGGACGCGCCGCTGACCTCGCCGGTGTAGGGGCCGTGGTCCTCGGCGGCCAGGTCCTGCGCCCCGACGTGCACACCGGTGCCTTTCAACACGCCCAGTACGGGCGGGAGTTCGGGGAAGGACGGCAGGACGAACAGCTCGGCCGTGCCGGTGGTGAGAGCGGGATGGGTGCGCGCGACGTCCGCGACACCACGCGCCCACTCCAGGGTCTGCCGGTGCCCGAGATACATCTTCAGGCTGACACCGAGCACCGTGCGAGCCGTCATACGGTGCCTCGCTCGCCGGCGCCCTCGCTCTGGGCCCGCGCCTCGAAGTCGTTCAGGATGCGGACCTTGGCGGCGGAGGGGGAGTCGTCGTCGAAGCGGTAGGCGAGCCATTCCGTGGCCAGCCGCCGGGCGAGTTCGAGGCCTACGACGCGCTGGCCGAAGGTAAGGACCTGGGCGTTGTTGGACAGGACCGACCGTTCGACGGAGAACGAGTCGTGGGCGGTGACCGCGCGGACCCCGCGCACCTTGTTGGCGGCGATGGCGACGCCGAGACCGGTGCCGCAGACCAGCAGGGCCCGGTCGGCCCGCCCGTCGGCGACGAGCCGGCCCGCGGCCACGCCGATCTCGGGGTACGGGGTGTGGCCGTCGGCGTCGACGCCGACGTCGATGACCTCCGCCACCAGGTCGCTGGCGGCCAGGTCGGCCTTGAGCGCCTCCTTGTACATGTGTCCGGCGTCGTCCGAGCCGACGACGATCGTGAGCGGGGTGGTCATGGTGGCGCTCTCCTGTGCTGGGTGTGGAGTCATGAACGGGGGAGGGTGTCGGTGAGCTTTCCGCCGGAGGCCTGTGCCGGGCGGAACAGCCGCTGATGAGCCGTGCGTACGACCAGACCCAGTGAGTGCGCTCCCGCGTCGGGCGTGCCCAGGCTCTTGCCCGCGTGGGTACGGGCGCGTCCGGCGCGGGGCAGCAGATCCGCCGTACGCGCGGCCGCTTCGGTGGCCGCGGCTGCGGCCTCCCGCCAGGCGTTGTCGAGTGGCTCGCCGCGTTCGGCCGCGGCACGCAGGGTGTCGGCGAACGGCACCAGGGCGTCGACCATCGTCTTGTCGCCGACGGCTGCCCCGCCGAGCCGCATGACGGCCTCGGCCGCGTCGGTTGCGCCCGCGGCGGCGACGGTGGGCGTGGCGCGTTCGGTGTCGCCGAGCGCCGCGCCGAGTGCGCGCAGGATGACGCCCCACAGGGCGCCCGAGGTGCCGCCGGCCCGGTCGGACCAGCCGTCGGCGGCCTCCGACAGCACGGTGCCCGCGCCCGCTCCCGCGGCCAGGGCGGCACGTGCCGCGGCCAGCGCCCCGGCCGATCCGTGCCGCATACCGATGCCGTGGTCGCCGTCACCGGCGACCGCGTCGATGCGGCCCAGTTCGTCGGCGTGCTCGTCCAGGGCCCGCGCGATGTCGTCGAGGGTGTCGACGACGCGGCCCGCGAGGTGCCGCGAGTCCCGCGTCGCCGGCGGGATCGGCGCGCGTGCGTCGGGCGCCGTGGGGGTGACGGCCACCTGGTTCCCGCCGTCCGCGCCCCCGGTGGGAGGAGCGGGCAGGCTGCCCCGGCGCAGCGCCGGGGCATCCGCCGGAGCCCGCCACAGCGCCTCCAGTTCCGCGTCCAGCCAGACGAGGGTGAGGGACAGGCCGGCCATGTCGAAGCTGGTGCAGAGCTCGCCGACCTCCGGGTCCACGACCTCCACGCCCGCTGCGGCGAGGAGTTCCGCGACGCGCCGGTAGACGATGAACAACTCGTCGTGGGTGAGCGCGCCCAGGCCGTTGAGCAGCAGGCCCACCCGCTGTCCCGCGGCGCTCTGCACACCGTCGGGCAGTTCGGCCAGCAGCCTGGCGACGAGCCGTTCGGCGGCCTCGTCGGCGCTGGGTGCGGCTTCCTCCGCGATGCCCGGCTCGCCGTGGATGCCGAGACCGACCGCCATCCGGCCGTCGGGCACCTGGAAGAGCGGGTCCGCCGCCCCGGGGAGGGTGCAGCCGGAGAAGGCCAGGCCGAAGGTGCGGGTGCGGGCGTTGGCGTGTCCGGCGATCCGCGCCACCTCGGCGAGCGACGCGCCGGATTCCGCGGCGGCGGCCGCGGCCTTGAACACGACGAGGTCGCCGGCGACGCCGCGTCTGCGGTGCGCCTCGTGCGGCGGGCCGCTGGCCACGTCGTCGGTCACGGCCAGGGTGCGTGCCTCGATGCCCTCGGCGGTCAGCCGCTGGGCGGCCTCGCCGAAGTGCAGGACGTCTCCGGCGTAGTTGCCGTAGGCGAGCAGTACTCCCGCGCCGCCGTTCGCCACCCGGGCGACCTGCTGGACGCGGTGGGCGGAGGGCGAGGCGAATACCTCGCCGACCGCCGCGCCGTGTGCCAGGCCCCGGCCGACCAGGCCGGTGAAGGCGGGGTAGTGGCCGGAGCCGCCGCCGATGACGACGGCGACCTGGCCGGCGGTCGGTCCGCCGCGGCGGACCACACCGCCGGGCACGGCGCGTACCCGCTCGGCGTGGGCCGCGGCGAACCCTTCCAGGGCCTCCTGGGCGAAGGCGTCCGGATCGTTGTGCAGGCGTGTCATGAGTCGGATCTCCGCGCGAATCAGAGGAGTTGGACGACGGCGTCGACGATGAGGATGCTGACGAGTCCCACCACGGCCTGGACGGTGACCAGCAGGCTCCAGGTCTTGAGCGTCTCCGGGACGGTCAGCCCGAAGTACTCCTTGAAGATCCAGAAGGCGCCGTCGCTGACGTGGGAGAAGATCATGGCGCCGGTGCAGGTGGCGAGCACGATCAGCTCCACCGGGGTGCCGGGGTGCTGGGCGAGGACCGGGGTGATGATGCCGGTCGCGGCGGCCACGGCGACGGTGCCCGAGCCGAGCGCGATACGGAAGATCGCGGCGATCAGCCAGGCGAAGAGGATCGGGGAGATCGACCAGCTCTGCGTGTGGTCCGCGATGATGTCGCTGAGCCCGATGCCGTTCAGCATGCCCTTGAGCGCGCCGCCCGCACCGATGATCAGCAGCAGGCTGATGACCGGGGTCAGGCCCTTCTTGGTGTTGGCGAGCAGCTGCGTGCTGTTCGAGCCGAGCCGGATGCCGAGCGCCCAGTAGGCGTAGAGCACGGAGACGAGCAGGGCGATCACCGGGTTGCCGATGGCGTCCAGGACCGGGCTGTACCAGCCGTGGTCGGGGAGCGCGTCGGGCAGCAGGGTGCCGACGATCATCATGACCGGGGCGACGAGCACGGTGCTGAGACAGGCGGCCAGCGTCGGCTGCCGGGTGGCGGGGGCCTTGACCTCGGAGCGGACGGCCACGGCGGTGCCGCCGCCGTTCTCGGAGGTGCCCTTGTCGGTCGGGCCGGACGGGCCCGCAGGAGTGGTACCCGCACCACCGCTGTCGCCGAGCAGTTCCAGGGCGCCGTTGTTGCCGGTGATGTTCCAGCGGGCGATCAGGCGCGGGAACAGCAGCGCGCCGACCAGCAGGACGGGGACGCCGACGAGGATCCCGTAGAGGATCGTGATGCCGAGGCTGGCGTCGTAGGCCTGGGCGGCCATGACGGTGGCGGGGCCCGGCGGAAGCAGCGCGTGCGAGGTCATGAGTCCCGCGGCCATGGGGAGCCCGACGGCGAGCAGGTTGCGGTTGTACTTGCGGGCGACGGAGAACACCAGCGGTACCAGCAGGACGAACGTGACCTCGAAGAGGTTCGGCAGGCCGATGATGACGGCGGCCAGACCGATGCTGAGCGGCATCCAGACCGCGGCGCGGTTGCCGACGAGTACGTCGGCGATGCGGTCGGCGCCGCCGGAGTTGAGCAGCAGCCCGCCGAGCACGGTTCCCATGGCGATGACGAGTCCGGTGACGGACAGCGTGGAGCCGAAGTTGTCGGTGACGGTCTCGACCGTCTTGGTGGGGCCGAGGCCGTTGGCGAGACCGAGCAGCAGGGTGGAGATCAGCAGGGCGATGAAGGGGTGGAGCTTCGCCTTGGCTATGAGCAGGACCAGCAGGGCGACGGCGAGGACGCCGCTGGCGAGGATGTACAGGGACGAGTGCATACGTCCTCATCTCGTCGTTGAGAAGGAGGGAGTGGGGGCCCGCGCGGGGTGCGGGCGGCCGTCGGCCGGGACGGCCCGGGGAGGCGGATACCGGAGGTCCGGTTCTGCCGCGGTGGTGCGAGAACGGCGGGGTCCGTCAGGCGCGGGCGAGGCGCCGGGAGGCGATCGTCGCGGCGAGTTCGAAGGCGTTGCGCGCCGAGTTGGTGTCGGCGACGCCCTTGCCGACGATCTCGAACGCGGTGCCGTGTGCGGGGGTGGTGACCGGCACCGGCAGGCCGCCCTGGACGGTGACGCCACCGTCGAAGCCGAGCAGCTTCATCGCGATCTGCCCCTGGTCGTGGTACATCGTCACGATGCCGTCGAAGACGCCGTCGCGGCCCTTGAGGAAGATCGTGTCCGCCGAGAAGGGGCCCTGGACGTCGATGCCCTTTTCGCGTGCGGCGGCTACGCCGGGGGCGATCTCGTCGATCTCGTGGCGGCCGAAGATGCCGTTCTCCCCGTTGTGCGGGTTGAGCGCGGCGACGCCGACCCGCGGCGCCTCGATGCCGGAGTCGCGCAGCATCTCCTCGAACATGACGACGATCTCGGTGACGCGGGCCGCGGTGATGCGGTCGGCCACGTCCGCCATGGGGATGTGCGAGGTGATCCGGGAGGTCCAGAGGCGGGGCAGGACGTTGATCTCGGACGTGGGTCCGGAGTAATTCATGATGTCCGCGAACCAGCGCAGTTCGTCCTCGGCGTGCATGCCGGCCTCGTGCAGGGCTGCCTTGTTCAGCGGCATGAAACAGATGCCGTCGACCTCTCCCGCCTCGGCCAGCTGGACGGCGAACTCCAGCGCGGCCTTGGTCCAGGCTCCGCACTCGACATCCACGCGGCCGGTGACGGTGGGCAGGGGGCCGGGCCGCCGGGGGTCGCGCAGGACCGGGCGGCCGTCGCCGGGTTCGTCGGCGACGTCGACCTCGACGCCGGCCTGGGCCGCGGCCCGGTCGAGCTCCTCGCGGGAGGCGATGACCACGATGTCGGCCAGTCGCTGCGGTTCTCCGGAGGCGAGCAGTTTGGCGGCGAGTTCGCCACCGATCCCGGACGGGTCGCCCAGCGTCAGGGCCAGAGTGGGACGGTGTGCTGCGGACATGAGCAGGTGCTCCTTCGTACGGTTGCGACGTTACGACGCTCGGGCGCGGGTGAGTGGAAAAAGAGACGTTCTCCACACGGAGCGGGAAGGCCGGGGTCTCAGGGCCGGGGGCCGACGCCCGGGGTCTGGGAGAGGAGGCGGCGCAGGTACTCCCGGTTGGTGGCGCTGACACTCAGCCCGTCGCCGCCGTAGTGCTCCACGCAGAAGGAGCCCCGGAAGCCGTGCTCGACGGCGTACCGCAGCGCGTGCCGGTAGTCGATCACGCCGTACTCCATGGGGGCGGGGAAGGTCAGCACCGCGCCGGTGCTCGCGTCCTCGGCCCGGAAGTAGTTCTTGACGTGCCAGTAGTTGGCGTACGGGAGGGTCTTCTCGACCATGGCGCGGGCCGCCTCGACCGGCCGGTGCAGCCGCTGGAGGTTGCCCAGGTCGGGGTTGAGCCCCACCCGGGGGTGGTCCACGTCGCGCACGAATCGGACGGCTCCGTCGGCGGTGCCGAGATACGTGTCCTCGTACATCTCCAGGGAGACGTCGACCCCTACGCTCTGCGCGTGCTCGCCCAGTTCGCGGATACGGGCGACGGCCAGCCGCCACACCTCCGGGTCGTCGGGGTTGCGCGGCCCTGGGGCCGTCCAGAACCACAGCGCCTCGCGCTGGGCCGGGGCCAGGGCCTCGAAGAATCCGAAGGAGACCACCGCGGCGCCCAGCTCGGCGGCGGTGTCCACCACCCGGTGGCTGTAGGCGAGGTTGTCCGTGCCGTGCACCGGGTCGATGACGCTGCGGCGGGCCGTGGAGAGCGCGGGGACGACGAGTCCGGCCTCCTTCACCGCGAGGGCGAAGTCCTCCCGGCGCGCGGGGGACAGGTCCGCCACCCGCAGCCAGGAGTCGGTGGGGTCGAGATGCCGGAAACCGGCCCCGGCGACCTCGTGCAGCGCGTCGGCCCAGACCTGCGGGTCGGCGTCCTGGACCGAGCCGCCGTCGGGCGTGGTGTGGGCGAACTGCAGCATCGCGGCGGCAATGGGCCACTCCTCCCAGCCGGGAGTCGGGCGGGAACCAGCGTTGCTCATGTGCGCTCCAGCGTGGCGGAGAGATGACGGTCACTCCGCGATAGATAATTTTCTATAGAAAATTAGCCCGCCTGCCGTAGTGCGTCAACACCTGATTGACTTCGAGTGGGAAGACCCGAGCGAGGAGAACCATGCAACTGCCCGACCCCCCGCCGTTCCTCAACGGACGGCAGGTGCTCACCGACGGCGTCCACGAGGCGCTGCTCGCCATGCTCGTGGACGGCTCGCTCGAACCCGGCCAGCCGCTGCGCACCGAGGCGCTCGCCCAGCACCTGCAGGTCTCTGCGACGCCGGTGCGCGAGGCCCTGGCCCGTCTTGAGGCGACGGGCATGGTGCGCCGTCTGGCCCGGCGCGGCTACCGGGTCGCCGACGTGCCCACGCGCGAGGAGATGGCCCAGTTCGTGGAGTTGCGGCTGCTGCTCGAACCGGCCAACGCCGAACGGGCCTGCGCCCGCGCCGACCGTGCTCTGGTCGAATCGCTGGCGCAGACCGTGGAGACCCAGCGGACGGCGCCGACGGGTCCGAACTACGCGAACTTCAAGGACTTCCTGCAGGCCGACTGGGCGTTCCACAGCCTCATCGCCGCCAACACGGGCAACCCGTTCCTCGAGCAGGTCTTCAACTCGTTCAACGGCTACATGCAGCGCTACCGCGCCTTCGACCAGCACGTCATCAGCGACGCCCAGGAGAGCTGCTCCGAGCACTCGGCCGTCCTGGACGCCTTCCGGTCCGGCGCCCCCGAGGAGGCCGGCGCCGCGATGCGCGATCACCTGGAGAACCTGCTGACGCGGGTCCGCTCCAAGGAGTGAGCGGCCGCCCCGTCAGGGGGCGGAGACCTCGACAGCCGCCGCCTGCCGCTGTGTCGCGGCGAGGCGGGCCCGGCGGGTGCGGGGACCGAAGAGGGCCAGGACGACGGCGCCGGCCATCCACGTACCGGCGATGAAGTAGAAGACGCTGCGGTACCCGTGGCTGTTGTAGAGCGCCGCGACGATCAGGGGTCCCGCGGCGTTCGACAGCCGGCCGAGTCCGTAGGAGACGCTGGTGCCCAGCGAACGGCCCGCGGTGTCGAAGAGCTCGGGGGAGTAGGCGTAGGCGAGGGCGGTGTAGCCACGCTCGAAGAAGTTCACCAGGAAGCCGAACACGACGATGAAGACCGGGTTGAACGTGAGCCCGTACAGCAGACCGCACACCGCGATGACCGCACCGAACACGGCGATCGACCACTTGCGCTCGAACCGGTCCGTGACCAGGGACGCCAGATAGGAGCCGAGCGGCGCGCCCACCGTGGTGAGGGCCACGTAGAAGACGGACTTCTCGACGCTGAAGCCCTCCTTGGCCAGCAGGGTCGGCGCCCAGCTCGAATAGCCGAAGAAGCCGATGGTCTGGGTCACCCACAGGACCGTGAGCAGCAGGGTCGGAAACAGGTACTTCTTCTGCAGCAGCAGCTTCAACGGGGCCTTCGGCACGGGGACTTCGTCCACCGGGGGCGCCGGCTCGGGGAGCGGCCCCTGCTCCGCGGCGACCCGCGCCTCGATCTCCCGCAGCACCGCGTCGGCTCCGGCGTGGTCGCCGCGGCTCGCGAGCCAGCGCGGCGACTCCTTGAGGTGCCGGGTGAACAGGACGAGCAGGATGCCGAGGGAGCCCCAGAGGTAGACCAGCCGCCAGGACCAGTCGCTGAGCGGGACGACCATGCTGGCGATGAGGTTGGTGACCGGGGTGCCGCAGATGCCGATGACGATGGCGTAGGCCTGGTACTTGCCGCGGACCGGCGCCGGATACATCTCGTTGACGTAGACGACGGCCACGACGGTCATCGCCGAAAGGCCCGCCGAGGTCAGGACGCGGAACACGCCCAGGGACACGAGGTCCCAGGAGAACACCGAGGCGAACGAGAAGAGGGCGAAGAAGAACGTGGTCTGCAGCAGGGCCCGTTTGCGTCCCCAGCGGTCGGCGACGGCACCGCCGGCGATCGAGCCGATGAACATGCCGACGAACGACAGCGAGGTGACGTAGGCGACCTGGTCGACCGTGATGCCCCACAGGTCGATGAGTTTCGGCGCGGTGGTGGCGAAGCTGTTGATGTCCGCGAACTCGAAGAAGTACGCGAAGGACACGGCGAGCAGCGTGAGCTTGTGGAACCGGCCGATGGGGAGCCTGTCGAGCCTGTTCAGCGCGTTGGAGTGGTACATGTGACGCCTTTGTCAGATGGGTCGGGGTGAGCGGCGTTCGGGACTCAGACGTCCTCGCCGGGCCAGTACAGACGCGTCGGATTGGCGACGAGGAGCTGGTGGCGCTGCTCGGGGGTGACCGCCACGTGCCGCACGTGGTCGACCAGGAGCCCGTCGTCGGGCATGTGGTCGGTGAGGTTGGGGTGCGGCCAGTCGGTGCCCCACAGCACACGGTCGGGGAACTCCTCCACCACGCGCCGGCCGAAGGGCACGACATCGGTGTAGGCGTGCTGTTCGCCGTCCAGAGCGGCGGGCCCGGTGACGGTGAGGCGCTCGGGACACGACACCTTCACCCACACGTCGTTGTCCGCCACGAAGCGCAGGAACCGGGTGAACTCGGGGCCGTCCACGGGCTTGCCGACGTCCGGGCGCCCCATGTGGTCCACGACCAGGGGAGTGGGCAACGAGGCGAAGAACGACTCCAGTTCGGGCAGTTCGGCGCTCTCGAAGTACAGGACGATGTGCCAGCCGAGCGGGGCGATCTTCCGCGCGATCGTGCGCAGCGCGTCCTTGGGCGAGGCGTCGACCAGCCGTCGTACGAAGTTGAACCGCACTCCGCGTACACCCGCGGCATCGAGCTCGCGCAGCTCGCGCTCGCTGACGTCCGGCGCGACGGAGGCTATGCCGCGGGCCCGGTCGCCCGCCGCGCGGACGGCGTCGAGCATGGCGGAGTTGTCCGTACCGTGGCAGGTGGCCTGCACGATCACATTGCGGGCGATGCCCAAGTGGTCGCGGAGTGCGAAGAGTTGGTCCTTGCCGCCGTCGCAGGGCGTGTACTTGCGCTCGGGCGCGAAGGGGAACTCGGCCTGGGGGCCGAAGACATGGCAGTGGGCGTCGACGGCTCCGGCCGGCAGGCGGAACGTCGGCTCGGACGGGCCCTGGTACCAGTCGAGCCAGCCGGGGGTCTTGGGGGAGAGGGTGTGCACGGCTCTGTACTCCTGGGGGGAACGGGGGAGGGGTGCCGGAACGGTCAGCGGCCCTGGCGCGTGAGCAGGGCGTCCAGGCGGGGGTACACGGCGCGGGCGTTGTGCTCCTGGACCGCCGACAAATCCTTCGCGGGCAGTCCGGCCGCCTCGGCGTACCGGCGCGTGTCGTCGAAGTGGTGCCCGGTGCACGGGTCGATGTCGCGGACGGCGCCGATCATCTCGGAGGCGAAGAGGATGTTCCTGGTGGGAATGACCTCGTACAGCAGGTCGGAGCCGGGCTGGTGGTAGACGCAGGTGTCGAAGAAGACGTTGCCGAGAACGTGCTCCTCCAGCGGCGGCTTGCCGAGCGCCATCGCCAGACCGCGGAACCGGCCCCAGTGGTAGGGCACCGCGCCGCCGCCGTGCGGGATGATCAGACGCAGGGTGGGGAAATCGGCGAACAGGTCGCCCTGGACGAGCTGCATGAACGCCGTGGTGTCGGCGTTGAGGTAGTGCGCGCCGGTGGTGTGGAAGGCCGGGTTGACGCTCGTGCTGACATGGACCATCGCCGGAATGTCGTACTCCACCATCTTCTCGTAGACGGGGTACCACGAGCGGTCGGTGAGCGGCGGCGCGGTCCAGTGGCCGCCCGACGGGTCCGGGTTGAGGTTCAGCGCGACCGCCCCCAACTCCTCTACGCAGCGCGTGAGTTCGGGGATGCACGTCGCCGGGTCGACGCCGGGGGACTGCGGGAGCATCGCCGCGGGCGCGAACCGGTCCGGGTACAGCCGGCCGACCCGGTGACACAGGTCGTTGCAGATCCGCGCCCAGGCGGCCGAGGTGGCGAAGTCCCCGACGTGGTGCGCCATGAACGAGGCGCGCGGCGAGAAGACCGTCAGGTCGATGCCGCGCTCGTCCATCAGCCGCAGCTGGTTCGGCTCGATGCTCTCGCGCAGCTCGTCGTCGCTGATGCTCGGGCCCCGGCTGCCGGGGGAGAGGGCAGGATCGGCGAGCGAGGCGATCTGCCGCTCGCGCCATGCTCCGAGCGCCGGCGGTGCGGTCGTGTAGTGACCGTGGCAGTCGATGATCATTGTGGGTGTCCTTCGGTGTCCGGCTTGTCGTCGTCGACCGCTGCAGCCTGACCCCGCCCGCACGACACCGTGAGAGGCCCGCGCACGGACCTAACCGTCCCTTAACATTCCGGCCCGCCGACCGCCCCGCGGAGCCCTCCGAGGGAAGTGGTCTACATTCGAAGGCGGAGCGGTATCCGCACAGACACCGCTGATGGGAGGCGGGAAACGGTGCAGATACTGCTGGCCGAGGACGACGACGGGGTGGCCGGGGCGCTCCTGGAGGTCCTGTACGACCACGGCCATGTCACCCGGCGGGTCACCCACGGCCGAGACGTCCTGACCTACCACCGCAGCTCCGATCTGCTGCTCCTCGACCTCGGCCTGCCCGACATGGACGGCCTGGACGTGCTGCGGTCCCTGCGGGCGGTCAGCGACCTTTCGGTGGTCGTGCTGACCGCGCGCGGCGACGAACGGTCGGTGGTGCGCGGGCTGCGGCTCGGCGCCGACGACTACCTGGTCAAACCGGTACGCCTCGCCGAGCTGCTCGCCCGGATCGAGGCCGTCACCCGGCGGAGCGCCGCGAAGAGCGCCCCATCGGCACGCAAGGTCCACATCGGTGACGTCGAGATCGATCTCGACGCGCGGCGGGTCCTGGCCGGCGGGGCGGACGTCGGGCTGACCACCAAGGAGTTCGACATCCTCGCCGTCCTCGCGGCGCGCGCCGGCACGGCCGTCAGCCGCGAGCAGGTCCTGGACGAGGTCTGGGGCGACGCCCACCACGGTGTGTCGCGCTCGCTCGACGTGCACCTCACCCAGCTGCGGGCCAAGCTGGGCCGCCCCGATCTGCTCACGACGATCCGGGGCTTCGGCTACCGCTTCGGCGACGACACGGACGTCGCCGCGCACCCCGGCGACACCGCGGACTAGGGGCCGACGCGTGCGCAACCGGGTCCAGGCCGCGCTCCTCGCCTTCGTGGTGCTCGCGGTGGCCGCGTTCGCCGTCCCGCTCCTCGTCTTCACCGCCTCGGACCGTACGCAGGAACTGGTGCTCGCCCGCTCCTCCGACCTCGACCGCTTCGCCTCGCTCATGGACCAGGCCGCCACCACCGGGGACGCCTCCGCGGTCGCCGCCGAGGCGCGCCGCTACACCCAGCTGTACGGGGAGGCACTCGTCGTCACCGACGCGCGGCACAAGCCCGTCGTCGAGACCGGCGGCATGCGGGCCGCCGACCCCGCCGTCGGCCGCCTGATCGACGCCGCCCTGCGCAACCAGACCGCCCACCCCACCGCCTCGCTGCACCCCTGGTCACGGGGGAACCGGATGTTCGCCGAACCGGCGGGCACCGGCACCCAGGTCTACGGAGCCGTGGTCCTGCGGGCTTCCGTGCGCACCGCGGCACACGACATCATGTGGCGCTGGGCCGCCGTCCTCGCCGCGGCGGCACTGGTCGCCCTCGCCTGCACGGCGCTGGCCCGCGCGGTCACCCGCTGGGTGGTACGCCCGCTGCGCCGCCTGGACCGTGCCGTCGGCCAACTCGCCGCGGGGCTTCCCCCGGAACACACCGACGCCACGGGACCGCCCGAACTGCGCCAGCTGGCGACGGGATTCAACCGCATGGCCGGCACCGTCATCGAGGCCCTGGAACAGCAGCGCCGGCTCGTCGCCGACACCTCCCACCAGATGCGCAACCCCATGGCCGCGCTCAGACTGCGCGTCGACGCCCTGCACACCCACCTGCCCGCGTCGGCGAACCGGACGTACACCGGAGTCACCACCGAACTCGACCGGCTGGAAACCCTGCTCGACGACATGCTGGCACTCGCCACGGCGGAACACCGGGCCGGTGAACTGACCATGACCGACGACCCGTACGACCACTGCGACGCGGCGGCGGTCGCGGCGGGCCGGCACCGGCTGTGGGAGCCGGTCGCGCGCCGCGCGGGAGCGCGTCTCACCACGCCGGCCACCGACCCGGTCCCGGCCGCCTGCACGGACCACGAGCTCGCACAGATCGCGGACATCCTCCTCGACAACGCCATCAAGTACGCGGGCGAGGGGGCCGGGATCACGCTCCGCTGCACGGCCGAGGGCCCCCTCGCCGTCCTCACGGTGACGGACGACGGGCCGGGCCTGGACGCGGCGGAACTCGCCCGCGCCACGGAGCGGTTCTGGCGCTCGGGCCGCCAACGCGGCACGGCGGGTACGGGGCTCGGCCTCGCCATCGCCGAGCGGCTGCTCGCGGGGCGCGGCGGCCGCCTTGAGCTGCGCCCGGCGCTGCCGCGAGGCCTGTCCGCGCGGGCGCTCGTGCCGCGCTCCGGCGAAGACGAACAGGGCGGCGCCCGGTGAACCGCCGCCTCGTCCTGCGCGCCGCGCTCGGCACGGGATCCGCCGTCGTCCTCGCAGGCGCGCTCGCGGGAGACGGCTCCGGGCGCAGCCGCGGACCCGGCGGCGTGCTGCGCCTCGCGACCGGCGAACCGACGGCGTTCTACGAGGCTTTCGGCAAGCTCCTGGCCGAGGAACTCGCCGCGGCGCATCCCGGCCTGAGCTGCCGTGTCCGAACCACCGCGGGCAGCGTCGACAACATCGAGCTGCTGCGCGACCGCCGGGTCGACCTCGCCCTCGTCCTCACCGCCACCGCGCGGGACGCCGCGGGCACCGGGCTCTTCCCCCGGCCCGTGCCGCTGCGGGCGATCGGCCGGGTGTACGAGACGTATCTGCAGTTCGCGGTACGCGCGGACGCGGGCGTGCGGACCATGACCGACCTGGCCGGGCACACCGTGTCGCTCGGCGCACCGGGGTCGGGAGCGGCCGTGTTCGGGGAGCGGCTGCTGCACGCCGCGGGCCTCACGGCCGGGGCGGACGTCCGGGTGCGGCATCTGCCGCTCGACGACGCGGCCCGTGCCATGCGGGCGGGGTCCGTCACCGGACTGCTCGTGGCGGGCGGCGTACCCCTGCCCGCCCTGAAGGAACTCGATGAACGGCCCGGCCTGCGCTTCCTGCCGCTGGCCGAGCTGCTGCCCCGGCTCGGCGGCCGGGAGGGGCGGGCCGGCGCGGGCCTGGAACAGGTCGCCCTGCCGCAGGGCGCGTACCGACAGGCGGGCGGGGTCGCCACCATCGGGGTCTCCAACCTCCTGGTCTGCCGCCCCGACCTCGACCGCGAGGTGGCCGGCGCGCTCACCCGCCTGCTGGTCCGGCGCGCGACGTCACTCGTCCCCGGCAACGCCGTCGGCACCCAGTTCCTCGACGTCCGCAGCCTCATCGGTACCGGCAGCATCGCCCTGCACCCCGGCGCCCTGGCCGCCTACCGGTCGCTGCACGGCTGACCGAGCGCACCCGAACGTCACCGCGCATGCGGGGCTCGTCATGCTCTGGCCTTGGCTTCACCTGGAGCACTACAGTTCTTCATATGTCCACCACATATGCGTGCGGCACTGGCAGATCGGCTCACGAGCTGAACGAACAGATCCGAAGCCTGATGCTGCGCTCCGGTGGACACCTCACCCCGGACCAGCGGCGCGAGTACGAAGCGCTCGTCGCCGCGTGGGCGGCCGCCGTGCGCGCCGAGAGGGAGGACTGACAGCGGGCCCTCGCGCGGGACGCCGGCCCGTCGAGCGCGCGGCGTACGGCGTCTGCTCACCTTGTGCTCGATGGCGTAAAAACGCCGTACATCGCGCGCCGGAGTACGTGCGCGGGGGTGCGGCGGGAACGTGGAGTGCCTTGCGAGACGGGCTGTCGGGCCCGTCTCCCGGCCAGCCGCTACGGGCGGCTTTCCCAGGGAGTCAACCATGCCGCAGTCGACCGCTTTCCATGACTTCGGCGCCCTGCGCTTCGACAGCCGGGCGCAGTTCGAGCCCGCCCGCCTGGAGCGCGTGCGTGAGGAGGTGCGGGCCAGCGGAGTGCGTGACCTGTACGTGGTGGTGCACGGCGCCCACAACGACGAGGCGGCCGGCAGCGCGGTCGACGGCGCCTTCCGGCGCATGCTCACCGACGCGTGGGGCGACGCGGCTCACCGCCTGGGCTTTCTCGGCGTGCACTGGCCCTCGCTCTGTTTCCGGGACGAGGGGGCGCCCGGCGTCGAGGAGCCGAAAGAGGTACAGGAGGGGGACGGCCGCCCCGGGATCAGTCGGGCCATGGCCGACGACCTCCACCGGCAACTGCCCGACAGCGAGGGCCCGTTGACCGAACTGACCGACCTGCTCAACGACCGGCCGGCCCGCGACACCGCGTTCGACGACTTCGGCACCGCGCTGCGCCGCCTCGCGGAGATCCGCTTGCAGGACCCGGTCGCGACGTTCGCCGCCGACATGGAGGGCGAGGTACTGCCGCAGGCCGACCCCCTCATGCTGTTCGAGGACACGCGGACGGTGTGCTCCGAATTCGCGGGCGCATTAAGGGACTTGCGGCATTCCCTGGAGGCGCGGACGGACGCGCCCGCGCGGCACGAGAGCGCTGCCGACGGTTCCGCCGTGTCCGACGAGGGGACACTCCAGGAGGCCCGGCAGGCGGGCCCGCGTCCCGCGCGGCCGCAGAGCGACCGGGTGCGCCGGGCGGGCACGGTCGCTGCCGGGGGCCCGTTGGGAGAGGCGGCCCGCTCGACGGACTTCGCCGAACTGTGGGCGGGGGCCCATGAACTCTTCCGGCAGGTCGTGCGCCATGTCCTGCGCCGCAGGGCCGGGCTGATCGGCGAGGAGGGACTGGGCCCCTGCCTGCCGACGCTGGCGGAGGGGTGCGAGGTGCGCCTCCACCTCGTCGGGCACGGCCTCGGCGGTCGGCTCGCCGGGTTCGCGCTGCGCGGCCTGGAGACGGGGGCGGAGCCGGTGACGCTGGCTTCCCTCACCCTCCTGCAAGGAGAGATGTCCCACTTCGCCTTCGCCGACAGCCTGCCGCAACAGGTATCCGGGCACGGGGCGCTGTGGAGCAAACGGCGCCTCGTGCAAGGGCCGTTGCTCTGCACCTTCTCCCATCTCGACTCGCACCTCGGCGTGTTGTATCCGCTGTCGGCCCAAATGATCGGTGACTCCGCCGAGTTGGCCACGACCGCTCGGAAATGGGGAGCGATCGGCTTCGACGGCATCCAGGGCATCGACGGACCTCCGCCGGTCTTCCTGAAGGACGTGGCCGAGCAGGAGCCGTGGAAGGCGCCCTATGTGAACGTGGACGCCTCCGAGGTGATCCGCTCCGACGAGATCCCCATGGGCGGACACCATCACGTCTTCCATCCCGAGATCGGACAGCTGCTGCGGTGCGCGGCGGAGAGTGCGTGACGGTCAGGCGCGCGGGGCGCGGACCGGGTGCTTGCTGAGGATGGAGACCCGGTTGAACGCGTTGATGGTGATCGCCACCCAGATCGCCGCGGAGATCTCGTCGTCGGTGAGGCTTCGGCGGGCCGTGGCGTAAGCGCTCTCCTGGGCGGCGTCGTCCGCGGGGCAGGTGGTGGCCTCGGCGAGGGCGAGCGCCGCGCGCTCGCGCGGTGTGAACAGCTCGGTGTCACGCCACGCGGCGAGCGTGCCGAGGCGCTGGGCGGTCTCGCCGGCCCGCAGTGCGGCCCGTGTGTGCACGTCGAGGCAGTAGGCGCAGTGGTTGATCTGGGACACGCGCAGGTTGATGAGTTCGACGAGGACGCGGTCGAGCCCGGCGTCCGCCGCGGTCGTCCGTACGGCCTCCGACGTCTGTACCAGGGCGTGGTACGCGTTGGGGCTCTGTTTGTCGACAAAGACACGTCCGGGAGTCGGGGCCTGGGCCGGGTCCTGGGCCGGGTCCGGTGCCGGGGCCGGTGCCGTGTCGCTCAACGTCGTCTCCTTCGTGGTCCGTTGCGGAGCCCGGTTCGCTTCGCGATGTGCTCGGCCTTATGATCGCCCATGGTTGTTGAATGTCAAATTACTTGGGGTGGGAGGGCTAGGGATGAGCGACGCCGCCGAGGTGCTCACCGCTCGGGACGTGCCGCTGGGCGGCCCGCGCGCGATGACCGTACGCCGCACGCTGCCGCAGCGGGCCCGGACGCTGATCGGGGCCTGGTGCTTCGTCGACCACTACGGTCCCGACGACGTCGCCAGTACCGGCGGCATGGACGTCGCGCCGCACCCGCACACCGGCCTGCAGACAGTCAGCTGGCTGTTCAGCGGGGAGATCGAGCACCGGGACAGTCTGGGCAGTCACGCCATGGTCAGACCCGGCGAGCTGAACCTCATGACCGGCGGCCACGGCATCAGCCACACGGAGGTCTCCACTCCCGACACCACCGTGCTCCACGGCGTCCAGCTCTGGGTGGCCCTGCCCGACCGGCACCGGCACGCGGACCGGGACTTCCAGCACTACGTGCCCAAGCCCGTCCCGCTCGACGGCGGCGCCGAACTCAGCGTCTTCCTCGGCTCGCTGGCCGGCGCGACCTCGCCGGTGCGCACCTTCACCCCGCTGCTGGGCGCCGAACTCCTCCTCGCCCCACGCGCGCGGGTCACCCTCGCCGTGGACAGCGAATTCGAGCACGGGCTCCTCGTCGACCAGGGTGACATCACGATGGCCGGAACCCCTCTGCGCCAGGCCGAGTTGGGCTACCTCGCGCCGGGCACCGCCACCCTGACCCTCACCAACGAGACGGACGCGCCCGCACGCATGATCCTGCTGGGCGGCCCGCCCTTCGACGAGGAGATCGTCATGTGGTGGAACTTCATCGGGCGGTCGCACGCCGACATCGCACAAGCACGTTCGGACTGGATGACCGGCACCCGGTTCGGTGAGGTGCGGGGGTACGACGGGGAGCCACTGCCGGCCCCGGAACTCCCGTCGGTGCCGCTGAAGCCGCGGGGGCGGATGCGCTGATCAGCGAGGATGTCCGCCGGGCCTGGAGCGCGATCGCAGCCGCATCTCTGCTCGGGATGCGGCTGACCAACGCCGTGGAAACCCTCTGTGCCGATGCCCGAGGAGAGGGTCTGGAGCGCATGGTGTGATCTTGTGCGGGCGGGTCCAGCAAACCCAAGGGTGACCCAATGCTGACCTTTCTGATGGCATGTCAGGTCAGCCTCGTGTATCTGTGGTCACCGGTCCTGTGTATGCCTAGGCACCCTCGTCACCGGGAGCCGGTCATTCCGTTGCTGGCTCACGGCTCGGTGGAGCGGGAGAGGGCCCATGGGCACCAGCAGTTTGTGGCCGGGCCCGCTCGCGAGCGGGCTGGTTGGAGACACTCAACAAACTAGGTGTTTTTTCCTGCTGGCGGCTGTGCAGGCATGGAGCGGCTTCGTGCCGAGAGGAGTGCATCGGCCACATGTGCATAGCGTCCCATTGGGTTCCTCGTCTGCTGGTGGTGCAGGCCTGCCATAGCCTCTGACCTGTGGCTATGGGTGGAATTGGCTGCGGCTGAGCGGGGTTGGTCCGCGCCTGGTCCGGATCTTGGTCCGGCCTGCCGTCGTGCGCGGCTGCTAGCCCGGGCCACGCATCTGCAACCGGAGGAGCATGTGATGGCCCGACTCCTGGACCGGCGCGTGATCGTCTGACCGGGTTCAGGGTGCGTGGGATCTGGTCGGCATCATCGCGAGAGGTCCGAATCGTCCTGGTGCTCAGGAACAGCAGCCTGTGGCGGTTTCGGATCGGGATGTCTTTGCCCAGTGACCAGGGCCCATGAGCCGATGTCCTGATAGCGCCGCGGGCCCGGGCGGCCCTTGACCGTGCTGCCGACCAGGTGGAGGCGTTCGGTCTGCCAAGGGCGTCCGGAGAAGCCGTCGAGGCAGGCGGCCGCCGCCGTTACGGACGCGTTGTCGTAGCGGCGAGCGCGGGCCAGCGTGAGGTGGGGACGCAGCGGACGTTCGGCGAAGGCGACGTCGCAGTCCCTGACCCGTGCCCGTACTGCTTCGGCGAGCTCGTGCAGTTGATCGAGATCGCCCTCGATGCCGCTCCACAGCACTCGCTCGTCGAAGTGTCCGCCCCCGAGAAGGGCCAGTTCGAGAGAGGGGCGGGCAGCCGCCAGATCGGCGAGGGGTGAACGAAGCAGGTCGACGGCCTGCACCGGCAGCTCGCCCAGGAAGGCCAGAGTGATGTGCCAGTCTTCGATGCGGTTCCAGCGCAGGTCGGGATAGCCGGCGTAGGCCGGGCCCAGCGCGTGCGCCAGCTCATTCTTCGCATCGTCGGGCGGCGCGAGGGCGATGAACGCGTGCTGGGTGACGGACTGGGGCGGTTCGGTCACGGATGTCTATTACCTCATGCGTCCGGGGGAGGGTGAAAAGCCAAACTGCCCGCAGAGCGGGTGTCCGCTGCGTGCCCCTCGTCGCCATCCCGTGCGTACAGACATCTGTTGCCGGGACGAATCACGAAGTGCGCAGGGCGACTGTCTGGCTCATGGGCCCATCCAACACCGTCGCCCCCCTAATGATGACCAGGGGTGCGGCCTGGTCATCCTGGGCAACTGGGCGCCCATTTCCATGATGGTGCGGCGAAGTGTTCAGCCTTGCGCTCGGAGCGGGAGCGGATCGGCTGGATGCCGCGCATCAGCGGGATCAGCGCCTGGCTGTCGTGGAGGTTCGCACTCGAAATGCCCAGTGAGATCGGCAGGCCGTTGCGCTCACAGACGATGTGCACCTTCGCCCCGAGCTTGCCGCGATCGGCAGGGTTCGGCCCGGTCAAGAGCCCTTTTGACCGCCCGGACGCCGTCCAATTCCGCAGCCCTACGCAATGCCGGGGAAGGTGCCGTCACGGTCGAGGTCGCGCAGGACGGCCGCGGCGGTGAGCGTCTTGAAGGTGGAGCACATCGGGAAGCGCTCGTCGGCGCGGTAGGTGACGGACCGTCCGCTGGCGGTGTCGTGGGCGTAGCCCCCCCAGCCGGGCGTCGTACTCCTTCTCCAGCGCGGCGAACTGTGCGGCGAGCCCCTGCCCTGCGGCACCGGCCTCCCCGTCTCTCCCGGAGTCGCCCGAGAAGCCCGGTGCATCGCCCGGCACGACGCGCCGGGTGGGGGTGGCGAATCCACGGTGGCGGCAGGCCGGGCTCGAGGGTTCGCTGGGTGAGACCGTCACGAGCAGCCACGCCCGCCCCATCTGCGGACGAGGGCGCCGCAGCCCGCGGTGCGCCGCTGGTACCACGATCAGCTGGAACGGCTGTTGTGCAGGACGGATCTGACCCTCCCTCCGGCCCGGACGGAGAGCACGCTCGTGTACAGCGGGGCGGCCCGGTACGTGAGCCTGTGGTCCTGCCGGCGCCCGCTGGTGGAGAAGTGCTGGTAGTCCGGGGGCGCCCACACGTGCGGGTACGTTGCTGCACGCGTCGGATGGGTGGGGCGTGCAGGATGTTCGGGGCGAAGCGGTCTCGGCGTCGCGCGCGGCGGCGCACGCTCAGCGGCGTCCGGAATTCGGCGACGGCGGAATAGGACCGCCGCCCGACGTCTTGTGCGGAATGCTGGATCGAACCGCCTGACGACGTGACCGCAGTGGCATCCACCTCCGAAGGAGCAGTTCCATGGCTCTCACCCGTGAAGAGCGCGAGCAATTCCTCGCCGAGCCGCACATCGCGGCCCTGGCCGTCGACGCAGGCGAAGGGAGGGCACCGCTGACCGTGCCGATCTGGTACCAGTACGCGCCCGGCGGCGACATCTGGATCCACACCGCCAAGGGCTCACGCAAGCATGAACTCATCGAGAAGGCGGGCCGGTTCACGCTCATGGTGGACCGCCTCGAGCCGACCGTCCGTTACGTGTCCGTCGAGGGCCCGGTGATCTCCACGGTCCCCGCCACGCGCGCGCACCTGACCGAGATGACCTCGCGCTACCTTCCGCCCGAGAAGGTCGACGGCTACATCGAGTTCGCCGAGGCGAACCACGGCGAAGGAGTCGTCATCACGATCCGTCCTGAGCACTGGATCTCCTCCGACCTCGGCAACGTCTGACAGGCCGCGGCCGCCTGAGCGGGTTGTAGTTGGTGGTGCGTGGCAGCGGCTTACGTCTCCGCGTGAGGCGGACATCGCTCCGGGAGAGGGCGCCGGCCCGTTCGTGGACGGGGGCGGGTTCCTGGAGGTCCTAGGGTCAATGCCGTTGCCTTAGCCGCGATCTTGGTGCGTGCACCCCCGAGCG
>NZ_JBFAKV010000049.1:0-25158 GCF_040655895.1 Streptomyces sp. NPDC050264 | reverse complement strand
GTGTCCTTCGCCTTGCTCGTGCCCTGCTGGATCTTGTCGCTGTACTTGCCCTTGCCTCACTCGGCGAACGTCGCCGACAGGGCCTCCGCGAGGCCGGGCACGAGCTTCGAGCCCGTGAGGACCTCGGTCGGCGAGTCCTTCTCGCGCAGCCGCAGAGCCGAGTCGCGGGAGCCGTCGCGCAGCACCGCGACCGTCATGCGGACCTCCTGGCGGTCCGGGTGCTCGGCGACCCACCGCGCGAGCTTCTTGTCGCTCAGGCCTTCCGGGACGGTCGCCTCGGCGGACGGCGGCAGCATGAGACGCTCCACAGTCAGGGCGCATCCCGCGACGGCGTCGGGCCAGGCGATGGTGCCGAGGAACTCGTCCAGCGCCTGGCCGGCCGGGATCTCGTCCTGCTCGATCGGGGTGAGGCCGGGGGCCGCCTGCTCGCCCTCCAGGCCGAGCTGGGTGGCGAGAGCGGGTTCCTGGGCCCGAAGTGCGGCGGTGTCGACGAGGGCGAAGAGGCGGGCGGGCTGGTCCCAGCCGAGGGTGGAGGCGTACTCGTCGATCTCGAGTACGGCCCGGGTGAGGGGGCTCGCTGCCATGGGAGTGTTGGACATGGTCACAATCCTGCCTCGTTCGTCCCCCGAACCGGGAACTGAGTAAAGCGTGAGTAAGTTGCATAGGTGATGGGTCCGCGATCTCGGGGGCCCGGCCGACCGATTACTCAACTTCGAGGTGCACACCTTGGCTTTCCAGATGCCGGACCGCGGCGGAGGCCCGACAGGGCCGCGGATCAGAGTGGGCCGCCCGTCCCGGCGGGCCCGGACGCTGCTGCTGACGCTGGGCGTCCTGGCCGTGCTCGGCATGGCCTTCGTCATGTTCGCCGGTTTCTGGACGGACTGGCTCTGGTACCGATCGGTCGATTACTCGTCCGTCTTCACGACGACACTGTGGACGAAGATCGGACTCTTCTTCGTCTTCGGTCTGCTCATGGCGCTCGCCGTCGGCGTGAACATCTGGCTGGCGCACCGGCTGCGTCCGCCGCTGAGCGCCATGTCGATGGAGCAGCAGAGCCTCGACCGCTACCGGATGGGCATCGCGCCCTTCAAGAAGTGGCTGCTGCTCGGTATCACCGCACTGGTGGGACTCATCGCGGGTGCCTCCGCCGCCAGCCAGTGGCGTACGTGGCTGATGTTCGTGAACGGCGTGCCCTTCCACCAGAAGGACCCGCAGTTCCACATGGACGTGTCCTTCTACGCGTTCGATCTGCCCTGGTACCGCTTCCTGCTCGGCTTCGGGTTCGCGGCCACCGTCATCGGTCTGGTCGCCGCCGCGCTGACGCACTACCTGTACGGCGGGCTGCGCATCACCAGCCCGGGCGCGCGGGCCACCGCGACCGCGACGGGTCATCTCTCCGTGCTGCTGGGCGTGTTCGTGGCCCTGAAGGCTGTCGCGTACTGGCTCGACAGGTACGGGCTCGCCGTGAAGTCGAGCGACTTCAAGGCGACCGACAACTGGACGGGCCTCAGGTACGTCGACGCCAACGCGTATTTGCCGGCGAAGACGATCCTGTTCTGCATCGCCGCCATCTGCGCGGTGCTGTTCTTCGCGACGCTGTGGCGCCGCACCTGGCAGCTGCCGGTCATCGGCTTCGGCCTGATGGTGCTCTCGGCGATCCTGATCGGCGGCCTGTACCCGGCCATCGTCCAGAAGTTCCAGGTCCAGCCGAACGAGCAGTCCAAGGAAGCCCCGTACATCGAGAAGAACATCGAGGCGACCCGCAAGGCGTACGGCATCGACACGGCGAACCCTGTCGACTACAGCGGCAAGAGCTCGGACGACACCAAGAAGCAGCGGTCGGACTCCGATTCGGCGGCCAGCTACCGGCTCAACGATCCGAACATCGTGTCGCCCACCTTCCAGCAGCTCGAACAGCAGCGGAAGTACTACCAGTTCCCGACGACCCTGGACGTGGACCGCTACAACGGCGTGGACACGGTCGTCGGTCTGCGCGAGCTGAACCTCGGCAAGCTGGACAAGCGCAACTGGATCAACGACCACTTCGTGTACACGCACGGCTTCGGCGCGGTGACGGCGAAGGGGACCTCGACGGCGCAGGGCGCTCCGCAGTTCACCGAGTCGGGTCTGCCGACCACCGGTGACCTGGGCGACTACAACCAGCGTGTCTACTACGGTGAGAAGACGACGCAGTACTCGATCGTCGGCGGGCCGCAGAAGGAGCTGGACTACGAGCAGGACGACGGCACGCAGAAGACCACGAGCTACACGGGCAACAGCGGCGTCAACCTCTCGAACCCGATCAACCGCGCCGCGTACGCGGTGGCCTTCAGCGAGCCGCAGATCCTCTACTCCGGTGCCATCGGCGATGGTTCGAGGATTCTGTACAACCGCACGCCGAAGGAGCGCGTCGAGGCCGTCGCCCCCTGGCTGACGATCGACGGCGACGCCTATCCGACCGTCGTCAAGGGTCAGATCAAGTGGGTCGTCGACGCGTACACGACGTCGAACGGATACCCGTACGCGTCTCGTACGACGCTGGGTGACACCACCGCCGACTCCCTCAACGAGGGTGACAACCAGCGCGCCGTGGTGACCCAGCAGAACCAGGTCAACTACATCCGCAACTCGGTGAAGGCGACCGTCGACGCGTACACGGGCGAGGTCAAGCTCTACACGTGGGACGACAAGGACCCGGTCCTGAAGACCTGGAAGAAGGCGTTCCCCGGCACGGTCGAGCCGAAGAGCGCCATCCCGGCCGACCTGAAGGAGCACCTGCGCTATCCGCAGGACATGTTCAAGGTCCAGCGCGAGCTGCTGAGCTTGTACCACGTCACGAACTCGGACCAGTTCTACAACGCGTCCGACGCCTGGCAGGTCCCCAACGACCCGACCAAGAAGGACAACAGCGCGGTCCCGCCGTACTACCTGTCCATGAAGATGCCGGGTCAGACCAGTCAGCAGTTCTCCCTGACGACGACGTTCACGCCCAGCGGCCGGCCCAACCTGAGAGCCTTCATGGCGGTCGATGCCGACGCCACCAGTAAGGACTACGGGACAATAAGGCTCCTGAGAGTCACCGAGGACAAGGTCTACGGACCTGAGCAGGTGCAGAACAAGCTCAACTCCTCGAATTCCGTGGCGAACTGGGTGCGCGACATGAAGGGCGCGGACTCGACGGTCCTGTACGGCAATCTGCTGACGGTGCCCCTCGACAAGGGCTTCTTGTACGTGGAGCCGATCTACGCCCAGGGACGCAACGCCGAGTACCCGCTCATGCGCAAGGTCGCGGTCTCCTACGGTGACCGGATGGGCTTCGCCGACTCCTTGTCGGAGGCGCTCAACCAGGCCTTCGAAGTGGACGGGGCGTCGCCGGCCGAGCCGGAGAAACCCGGTGGGGACACGACGAAGCCACCGGCGAACTCCACGGTCAAGGAAGCGCTCGCCGACGCCGAGAAGGCCTTCGAGGACGGTCAGAAGGCCCTCAAGGAGAGCGACTGGGCCGCGTACGGCGAGGCGCAGGACAAGCTCGCGGAGGCGTTGAAGCGGGCCGACAAGGCCCAGACGCAGGCCGACAAGGACGCCAAGCAGAACAGCGCCGCCGACGACAAGAGCGACGACAAGAGCGACGACAAGAGCGGTGACAGCGCCAGTAAGAGCGGTGACAAGGAGGCCGCCGGCGGCTGAGTCAGGAGCCCCCTCGCGCCGTGGTACGGTTTGAACACAACGGCGCGGGGTGGAGCAGCTCGGTAGCTCGCTGGGCTCATAACCCAGAGGTCGCAGGTTCAAATCCTGTCCCCGCTACTGATGATCGAAGGCTCGGAAGCATCAGCTTCCGGGCCTTCGGTGCGTCAACGCCCAGGGTGTCACGAGCCGCTGGCATGTGCGAAGCGTGTATCAAGTCCGTGCGAACACTGCTCCGCCCGGGGCGAGTTGGGAGAATCGTGTTTCACTTGTCTCCCTGTGGGCATGTCGACAAAACGCTGAAGTGACCTCAATGGCTGGCGGTATACCAGGTGTACCCGGGTTGCGGGTGGTGCGACGATGGACGTTATGGGGGACAAGGCAACTCTGTTGGAGACAGGGCGGTTTGTGCAGCCTTCCAACCGGGATGAACCGGGCGAGGCGGTAGAAGAAGCACGCCAACGGCTGGCTGCCGAGGCCGGCGACGTCGAGGCGATGAGTGTCCTCGGCGCCATGTTGCTGCGCCGCGGTGACTTCGACGGAGCCGAGCCCCTGCTGCGCGGTGCCACGGGTGAGGGCGACCGCGCCGCCGCCAACAACCTGGGTGTCCTGCTCCACCAGCGTGGCTACGCGGACGAGGCCGCCGGATGGTGGCGGGTCGCGGCCGTCGCCGGTTCGGCCCCGGCCGCGCACGCGCTCGGCCGCCACTTCCGCGAGCGCGGTGACGAGCCGGCCGCCGAGTACTGGCTGCGCCAGGCCGCCGAGCAGGGCCACACGCTCGGCGCGTACGCCCTCGCCGATCTCCTGGAGCACCGCAGCGACGTCGGCGCCGAGCGCTGGATGCGGGTCGCCGCCGAGCGCGGGCACCGCGAGGCCGCGTACCGGCTCGCCCGCGCCCTGGACCGCAAGGCCGCACGGCTCGGCCCCGAGGACGTCCTGGTCAGCGTAGAGAACAAAGAGAACAAGCAGCCGGCGGCCGAGGCCGAGCGGTGGTATCGGCAGGCCGCCGCGCGCGGGCACCGGCGCGGCGCGCTGCACCTCGGCGCGATCCTGGAGAAGCGCGGCGAGCTGAAAGAGGCCGGGCGCTGGTACCTGACGTCCGCGAAGGACGGCGAGCCGCGCGCCGCGTGCGCCCTCGCGTTCCTGCTGCGCGACGCCGGGGACGAGGAGAGCGCCGCCGTGTGGTGGCTGCGTGCCGCGCAGGACGGCGACGGCAACGCGGCGAACGCGCTGGGCGCGCTGCACGCCCAGCGCGGCGAGACGCAGACCGCCGAGCGCTGGTACCGGGCCGCCATGGACGCGGGCGACAACAACGGCGCGTACAACCTGGGGCTGCTGTGCGCCGAGCAGAAGCGCACCGCGCAGGCCGAGAGCTGGTACCGCCGTGCCGCCTACGCGGGCCACCGCGAGGCGGCCAACGCGCTGGCCGTGCTGCTCCTGCAGAACGGTGACGCGGTCGGCGCCGAGCCCTGGTTCTCCAAGGCGGCGGAGGCCGGCAGCGTCGACGCGGCCTTCAACCTCGGCATCCTGTACGCGGGCCGGGACGACGAGGCGGACGTGCAGAAGGCCCTGCAGTGGTACGAGCGGGCCGCCGCCGGAGGGCACACGGAAGCCGCGCTGCAGGCCGGCATCGCGCGCCTGCGCGAAGGCGACGAGCCGACCGCCGAGCGGCACCTGCGCTGCGCCGCCGGCGGGGGCAGCCCGGAGGCGGCGTACCGGCTCGCCTCGATGCTCGACGTGCGCCGCCCGCCCGCGGTCCGGCACGAGCTGGGCGAGCCCGTCACCGCGAAGAGCGAGTGCGAGGAGTGGTACGAGCGGGCCGCCGAGCACGGGCACCGGCGCGCGCAGGTCCGCGTCGGCATGCTCGCCGCCGTGCGCGGTGACGTGGTCGAGGCGGCGCGCTGGTACCGGGAGGCCGCGGAGGCCGGCTCGCGCAACGGCGCGTTCAACCTCGGGCTGCTGCTCGCCCGCGAGGGCAGCGAGCCGGAGGCGGCGCTGTGGTGGACGCGGGCCGCGGACGCCGGACACGGCCGGGCCGCGCTCCGGCTCGCCCTGCTGTGCGCGCGGCGCGGCGATCTGGTCGAGGGCCAGAAGTGGGCCTGCCGGGCCGTCGACCTCGGGCCGGCCGAGGTGTCCGAGCGGGCCGGACGGCTGCGCGACGCCCTGCGCCAGGAGCTGTCGGCCTGAGCGCGGACCGGGGCCCGGACGGGCCCCGGTATGAATTTGCGCTGGTCGGAGCCGTCCCGTAAGGTTGTGTTCAACGGCGCGGGGTGGAGCAGCTCGGTAGCTCGCTGGGCTCATAACCCAGAGGTCGCAGGTTCAAATCCTGTCCCCGCTACTGAAGACCTGAGGCCCGGAACCAGTTGGTTCCGGGCCTCAGGCGTGTTTCCGGAAAGCCGGGAAGCCGGAAAACCGGGCGGACAAGAGATCTACGACGTATGGCCCACGGCCTCCTCGTACAGGCGCCTGTCCACCGTCCTGGACTCCGGCAGCGGATCGCCCTCCGATACTCCCGCCGCCTTGTACGCCTTCTGCAGGCGGTCCGTGGTGCCCGCGCGGATCTCCCAGTCCATGCGCAGCGACGGCGTCGACTCCAGAACGCTCTTGTCCGTCTTCAGCAGGCCCGCCAGCTCGGTGACGAACGCGGGGTCCTTCTTGTAGTCGCCCGCGAAGTACGTGTTCACGGTGCGCGTGTACGCGCGCAGGAACGCGACGCCCGCGTCCGGGTCCTCCTTGAGCAGCTTCGGGCCGAACAGCAGACCGCCGAGCGGTTCGCCCTCCGGCTGACCGCCCAGGAAGGCGAAGCGCGGGTCGCTGTCGATCCTGCGCCAGACCGGGTCGAGCAGCCAGGCCGAGTCGACGCCGCCGTTCTGCAGGGCGGTCAGCACGTCGGCCGAGCCCAGCTGCTGGAACTGGATCTTGTCGAGGCCGCCGCCGTGCTTCTTCAGCGCGGTGTCCATGGGGTACGCGATGACGGACCCCTTGCCGATCATCGTGCCCATCTTCCGCCCCGCCATGGGGACATGGGACGCGGACTGCCCTTCTTTCAGGCGCACCCACAGGCCGCTCTTCGACTTCGGGTCGGGGGAGAAGTTACCGGCGACCCATTTGATGTCGAAGCCGCCGAGGATGCCGTTCATGACAGCCGCCTCGGGCGCGGCCCACTGGGCGTCGATGTCTCCCTTGGCGAGCAGGGGGAGAGCGTCGGGGGTGGGCAGCACCTTCAGGGTGACGTCCAGGCCCTCCTTCTTGAACTCGCCCTTCTCGACGGCCATTTCGAGGGGTGCCACGTACTCTGCGGCGAGCGTGCCCGTCGCGATCGTGAGCTTGCGTGTCCTGGCGAGCCTGACGGGAGCGGGGGCGCCCGAGGCGCAGCGGGCCGGTTTTCGGTCCGGGGCGAGGTCGGAGGGGTCCGTCCAGCTTCCCTTGCCGCAGCCTGCGACTGCCTTGATCGTGCGGGGTTTCGCGACGGCGTCGGGCGGGGTGTCGTTCTTGGCGCAGGCTGTCGCGGTGGCGAGCAGGGCGCCGGTGAGCAGCAGGGACGTGAGCAGGGGTGCGAGCCGGGACATGGGCCGGGACGACGGACCGGTGGATGGCGTGCGCATGGAGCCTCCGTACACGTCATACGTAGACGTCATGCGTCATACGTAGCTGGGAAGGGGGTTCAGGACTGGCCGCGGCCGCGGTCGCGGGGGGCCCAGGGGGTGAGCAACCGGCCCGTGAGACGCACCAGTTCGGAGAAGACGACGCCGAGCACGGCCACACAGAGGATGCCGACGAACATGACGTCGTTCTGGAAGAGGGCGCGGGCGTCGAAGATGAGGTGGCCGAGGCCGTTCGCCGCGGCGATCTGCTCCGAGGCGACGATCACCAGGACCGCGACGCCCGCCGCGATGCGCGCCCCGACGAGGACGGCGGGCAGCGAGGCCGGGAGCAGGACGTGCCGGAACATCTGCCACGGGGACGCGCCGAAGACCTGGCCGGCGTCGCGGTGTCCGGCGGGGACGGAGAGGACCGCCGCCATCGTCGAGATCCACACGAAGAAGAAGACCGTCGCCGCGACGAGCGCGACCTGCGGGCCCTCGCCGAGTCCGAACATGTTCAGGAACACCGGGAGCAGCGCCAGCTTCGGTACGACGTAGAGCGCGTCGAGGAGGGGTTCGAGCGCGGCTCGGATCAGGGAGACCGAGCCCATGAGGAGGCCCAGGAGATAGCCGGTCACCGTGCCGACGACGTAGCCGGCGAGGACGCGTTTGAGGGTGGCCCACACGTCCGGCCACAGGTCGCCGTCGGCCGCGCGGTCCCAGCCGTCGGCGAGGATCGTGGAAGGGGCCGGGTAGACGCGGTCGTCGATCCAGGACTGGGCGGCCGCCAGCTGCCACAGCAGGACAAGGGCGAGCGGGACGGCGATCGCGAGGGAGAGTTCGAGGGCGCGGCGCCTGCGGCGGGTACGCGCGGGATGGAGTTCCTGGGGGCCGGGGGAGCGGACCAGGACCCCCTCGCGGTCCTTGGCGGGGAGGGTCGTGGTCATGCCGGGCCGCCTCCTGCCGTAGTCATGCCAGTCATGCCGGGACCGCATCCTGGTGCACCTCGCCGCGCAGCAGGTCCCACAGCTCGCCCTTCAGCGCGGTGAACTCGGAGGTGCTGCGGATGGAGCCGGTGCGCGGGCGGGTGAACGGCGGCCGGCGTTCGGCGATCACCCGGCCGGGGCGGGCCGACATGACCAGGACGCGGTCGCCGAGGACGATCGCCTCCTCCAGGCTGTGCGTGATGAAGAGCGTGGTGGTGCGGGTGGTCTGGGTGAGGGCGAGGAGTTCGTCCTGGAGGATCGTGCGGAGCTGCGCGTCGAGCGCGGCGAACGGCTCGTCCATGAGAAGGATCTCCGGTTCCACCGCCAACGCCCTTGCTATCGCGACGCGTTGACGCATGCCGCCGGAGAGCGCGGACGGGTAGGCGTCCGCGAAGTCGGCCAGGCCCATCCGGGTCAGCCAGTCGCGCGCCCGGGCGGTCGCCTCGCGGCGCGGGACCTTCTGGATGTCGAGGCCGAAGCGGATGTTGCCGAGGACCGTCTTCCAGTCGTGGATGCCGTAGTCCTGGAAGATCATCGCGGCCGGGCGGGGGCTGTCGGTGCGGATCTCCAGGGTGCCGGTGGAGGGGCGGGTGAGGCCGGCGGCTATCCGCAGAAGCGTCGACTTGCCGCAGCCGGACGGGCCGACGACGCAGACGAACTCGCCGGGGGCGACCGTGAGGTCCAGGGGACCGAGGGCGTGGGTGGGGCCGAAGGTTCGGGTGAGTTCGCGCGCTTGGAGCTTGGGTTTCACGGGGCCCTCCGGGGGTGCGGCGGGATCTGGTGGGCGCCCGTGAGGATATGACGGTGTGTCAGATTGTGGAAGAGGGGGTGGTGCGTGGGTGTGTTGTTGCCGGGTGCGGGTTGTGTTGTTGCTCGCGCTGTTCCTCGCGCCCCTCAAGGGCGCAAAAAAGGCCCGCACCGATGAGTGCGGGCCTTCTGATCCAGCAAAACTTACGTCGCGCAGTTCGGGCAGACGCCCCGGTACGTGACCTCCACGTCCGAGATCGTGAAGCCGAAGCGCTCCGAGTCGGGGAGTGTCGACAAGGGGTTGCCCGTCGGGTGGACGTCGCGGATCTGGCCGCACCGGGCGCAGACCAGGTGCTGGTGCGGCCGGTGCGCGTTCGGGTCGTAGCGCTTCGCCCGCTTGTCCGTGGCGACCTCGATGACCTCACCGAGCGACACCATCTCACCCAGCGTGTTGTACACCGTGGCCCGCGAGATCTCGGGGAGCTTCGCGACGGCGCGTGCGTGCACCTCGTCGGCCGTCAGGTGGACGTGGTCCCCTTCGAGCACCTCTGCCACGACGCGCCGCTGCGCGGTCATGCGCCAGCCGCGTTCGCGCAGTCGGTCCAGGAGGTCACTCATGGAAACCAGCCTAACAGCAGGGGACCTGAATCCCGAACGAATGTGACTTTGGAGTCTTGCTTGACTTAGACATTGTCCATTGTAGGATCAACGGTGGCTTAGGCCAAGCGACAGGACAGACTCCGGAAGGGTTCGCATGACCGAGAACCATGAAGCAATCGTCACGGACGCGAAGACGGAGGAGACGGGCGGCTGCCCGGTCGCTCACGGCCGGGCCAAGCACCCGACCCAGGGCGGCGGCAACACCCAGTGGTGGCCGGAGCGGCTGAACCTGAAGATCCTCGCCAAGAACCCGGCGGTGGCGAACCCGCTCGGTGAGGACTTCGACTACGCAGAGGCGTTCAACGCGCTGGACCTGCCGGCCGTCAAGCGTGACATCGCCGAGGTGCTGACCACCTCGCAGGACTGGTGGCCCGCCGACTTCGGCAACTACGGCCCGCTGATGATCCGGATGGCCTGGCACAGTGCCGGTACGTACCGCATCAGCGACGGCCGCGGTGGCGCCGGCGCGGGCCAGCAGCGGTTCGCGCCGCTCAACAGCTGGCCGGACAACGGCAACCTCGACAAGGCCCGTCGCCTGCTGTGGCCGGTCAAGCAGAAGTACGGCCAGTCCATCTCCTGGGCCGACCTGCTGATCCTCACGGGCAACGTCGCGCTGGAGACGATGGGCTTCAAGACCTTCGGCTTCGCCGGTGGCCGTCCCGACGTGTGGGAGTCGGAGGAGGACGTCTACTGGGGCCCCGAGAAGACCTGGCTCGGCGACGAGCGCTACACCGGCGACCGCGAGCTGGAGAGCCCGCTCGGCGCGGTGCAGATGGGCCTCATCTACGTGAACCCCGAGGGCCCCAACGGGAACCCGGACCCGATCGCCGCGGCCCGCGACATCCGTGAGACGTTCCGCCGCATGGCGATGAACGACGAGGAGACCGTCGCGCTCATCGCCGGTGGCCACACCTTCGGCAAGACGCACGGCGCCGGTCCCGCGGACAACGTCGGCCCCGACCCCGAGGCCGCCCCGATCGAGCAGCAGGGCCTGGGCTGGGCGAACACCTACGGCTCCGGCAAGGGCGGCGACGCCATCACCAGCGGTCTGGAGGTGACCTGGACCAGCACCCCGACCCAGTGGGGCAACGAGTTCTTCGACAACCTCTTCGGCTTCGAGTGGGAGCTGACCCAGAGCCCCGCCGGTGCCAACCAGTGGGTCGCCAAGGATGCCGAGGCGACCATCCCCCTCGCGCACGACGCGACGAAGAAGCAGCTCCCGACGATGCTCACGACCGACCTGTCGCTGCGCTTCGACCCGATCTACGAGCCGATCTCGCGCCGCTTCCACGAGAACCCGCAGGAGTTCGCGGACGCCTTCGCCCGCGCCTGGTACAAGCTGACGCACCGTGACATGGGTCCGGTCGTCCGCTACCTGGGCCCGGAGGTTCCCGCCGAGACGCTGCTGTGGCAGGACCCGCTGCCGGAGCGTACGGGCGAGGTCGTCGACGCCGCGGACATCGCCGCCCTCAAGGAGCAGGTGCTCGGCTCGGACCTCACGGTCGCGCAGCTGGTCTCCGCGGCCTGGGCCTCGGCCTCGGCCTTCCGTGGCAGCGACAAGCGCGGCGGTGCCAACGGCGCCCGCGTCCGCCTGGAGCCGCAGCGCAACTGGGAGGTCAACAACCCGGAGGAGCTGGCGCAGGTGCTCCGGACGCTCGAGGGCATCCAGGAGTCCTTCAACGCCAAGGGCGGCAAGCAGGTCTCGCTGGCCGACCTGATCGTCCTCGCGGGCTCCGCGGCCGTCGAGAAGGCCGCCAAGGACGGCGGCTTCGACGTCGAGGTGCCCTTCTCGCCGGGCCGGGTGGACGCCACGCAGGAGCAGACGGACGTCGAGTCGTTCGCCGCGCTCGAGCCGGCCTCCGACGGCTTCCGCAACTACATCGGCAAGGGCAACCGCCTGCCGGCCGAGTACCTGCTGCTCGACAAGGCGAACCTGCTGACGCTGAGCGCCCCCGAGCTGACCGTCCTCGTCGGCGGCCTGCGCGTCCTGGGTGCCAACACCGGCGGGTCGAAGCACGGCGTCTTCACCGACCGGCCGGGCACGCTGACCAACGACTACTACGTCAACCTGCTCGACATGGGTACGGCGTGGAAGTCGACGTCCTCCGCGCAGGACGAGTTCGAGGGCCGCGACGCGAGCGGCGCGGTCAAGTGGACCGGCACCCGCGCCGACCTGGTCTTCGGTTCCAACTCGGAGCTGCGTGCGGTGGCCGAGGTCTACGCGAGCGACGACGCCGGGGAGAAGTTCGTGAAGGACTTCGTCGCGGCGTGGAGCAAGGTCATGGACCTGGACCGGTTCGACCTGGTGTGACGTACGCGAAGTGAGACAGGAGGGCCGGTTCCCGCGGGAGCCGGCCCTCCTCGTCATGTCCGGGCTGCCTCCTAGACCGTCAGGGTCGGCGCGTGCTGCCTGGCCGGGGTCCAGCAGCGGATGATGTCGCGAACCGAGACGATGCCGACCGGCTCCTGGCGGTCGAGCACGACGAGATGGCGGAAGCCGCCGTGCGTCATCGCCTCCGCCGCGTCCTCCAGCGTCCACGCCGGGGCGGCGAAGACGACATCGGTGGTGGTGTGGGTGTCGGCGGTCTCGTGGTCCGGATCCTGGTTCAGGCCGAGTGAGTTGAGGATGTCGCGTTCGGTCAGGATGCCGAGGCCGTAACCGTCGGGGTCGAGGACGACGGCCGCTCCGACGCGGCGCGCCGACATCAGCCGGGCCGCCTGGCGCAGGGTGTGGGTGGGGCCGATGGTGAGGACCATCGTGCTCATGGCGTCACGGACGAGCATGGATGGAGCCACCTTCCTGTGGAAGTTACTTGTGGAACCGCCCCCGTTCCGGCCGATCCGCTGTGATCGGTCCGAAAACGAGAAAGGGTTCACAAGTTCACAAGTGGGGGGACTCTCAGAGTTACAGGTAAAGGGAGTGTCAACAAGAGGGCGCGGGAGGTGAGTTGAGGGGCGCCCGTGGGTCGTACGAACGCTCGTCAGCGCTCGCTGAGATAGCTCAGCAGGTCGTCGTGGAGCAGCCCGTTCGACGCCGCCGCGTTGCCGCTGTGCGGGCCGGGACGCCCGTCGAGGCCGGTGAAGGTGCCACCCGCCTCGGTCACCACGATCGCGGGCGCCGCCATGTCCCACAGCGACAACTCGGGCTCGGCACACAGGTCGATCGAGCCCTCGGCCACCATCATGTAGGGCCAGAAGTCGCCGTAGCCGCGGGTACGCCACACGGACCGGGTCAGGTCCAGGAACCCGCCGAGGCGGCCCTGCTCCTCCCAGCCCGTCAGCGAGGAGTACGCGAAGGAGGAGTCGGCCAGGCGGTTCACCTTGGACACGTGCAGCCGGGACGCCGAGGTCAGGCTGCGGCCGGTGAACGCGCCGGCGCCCTTCGCCGCCCACCAGCGCCGGCCGAGCGCGGGCGCCGAGACGACGCCGACGACCGGCTGGTAGCCGCCCTCGCCCGCCTCCATCAGGGAGATGAGCGTGGCCCAGACCGGGACGCCGCGGACGTAGTTCTTGGTGCCGTCGATCGGGTCGATGACCCAGCGGCGCGGGCCCGTGCCCTCGACGCCGTACTCCTCGCCGAGGACCGCGTCGCGCGGCCGCGCCCGCTGGAGGTGATTGCGGATCAGCTCCTCGGCGGACTTGTCGGCCTCACTCACCGGCGTCATGTCCGGCTTGGTCTCCACCTTCAGGTCGAGCGCCTTGAACCGGTCCATCGTCGCGGCGTCGGCGGCGTCCGCGAGGACGTGGGCGAGACGCAGATCATCGTGGTAGTCGGGCATGACTGCACAGTATCGATCGTGGCCGGTCCGGGGCCACAAGGCCCTCGGTCCCGGACCTCGCCGCACCGGCCGCGTGCGGGCTATTGACAGGGGGGACAAGCCCGTCAACTCTGGCGAAACAAGCCGTACGGACACGGCGGCCCGGGGAGGCGACGATGCCTGCAGCGCGGGAATCCTTACTGGACGCGGCCTTCACGGCGCTCGCACGACGCCCCTGGTCCGGGGTGCGCATGGTTGATGTGGCGGCGACCGCCGGGGTCTCCCGGCAGACCCTCTACAACGAGTTCGGCAGCAAGGAGGGCCTGGCCCGCGCCCTGGTGCGGCGCGAGGCCGACGCCTATCTCGCGGGCGTCGACCGGGCCTTGAAGGAGGGCGGTCTCGACACGGTCGCCGAGTGGACCGTGGCGAGCGCCCGCCGCAATCCGCTGGTGCGGGCCGCGCTCACCGGCTGCTGGAGCGAGCGCCTGCCCTCGCCGACGCTGTCCGCCGTGCCGTCCTCGTCGGCGGTGCCGGCGCAGCGCCGCGCGGACGGACCACTGCCCGCCCCCGCCGACCTCGTCACCTCCGTACGCGACCGGGCGCTCGCCGCGCTCGGGGCGGCGGGCGCGGCCAAGACGGATGCGGAGGCACTCGCCCGGGACTGCGAACTGGCGGTGCGGATCGCGCTGTCCTGCGTCATGGTGCCGCCGGGGGACGGCGGCGTCGTCCGGCTGGTGCGCGAGGCACTGCGGCCGGGGCGGGTCCAGCTCAGGTGAGGGCTACTTGAGCCAGCCGATCTTGGTGTAGTCGCGGCCGGCGAGGCCCTCGGCGCCGTAGTTCGCGAGGCCGGAGCGGACCGCGACGATCTGCGGGCGCTGGTACAGCTCGATGGAGTGGCCGAGCTTCCACAGCTCCTTGTCGGCCTCGTTGTAGAGCTTGTTCGCAGCGGCGGTGTCGGTGGTGCGCTGCGCCTTCTTCAGCAGCTCGTCGATCTTCGGGGAGCCGATGGAGCCGTAGTTCTGGAAGAGGTTCTTGCCCTGCGGCTGGAGGAACGTCGGGACGACGACGCTCTTGAAGACGGCGTCGACGTTGCGGAAGCTCGTCAGGTCGAAGTTCCCGGTGTTCACGAACTTCGGGAAGTAGTCGTTGGCCGGGACCTTCTTCAGCGTGATCTTGATGCCGACCGCGGCCAGCTGCTGCTGCACCAGCTCCGCCTGGTCGAGCTGGGCCGACGAACTGCCCGCGCTCAGCGTGTACTCCAGCGTCAGCTGCTTGCCGTCCTTGGTACGCGGCTCGCCCTCACCGGCCGACTTCCAGCCGGCCGCGTCGAGGAGCTTGCCGGCCTTCTCGGGGTCGTACTTCCCGTACTCACCCGAATTGTTCTGGTACCCCTCCTGGTTGGGCATGAAGAAGTGGTTGTCGAGCGGCTTCAGCTCGAAGGAGAGGTCCTTGCTGAAGGCGGTGTTGATGCCCTTGCGGTCGATCGCGTTGCCGAGCGCCTGGCGCACGCGCACGTCCTTGAGCGGGCCGTGCGCGCCGTTCAGCGTGATGTGCACCTCGTCCCAGCGGGCGCCGCGCCGGATGTCCGTGCCGGGCGCCTTCACGAGCCGCTTGTAGTCCTCGGGCAGCAGCGCGGTCGCCGCGTCGACCTCCTTGTTGAGGTACGCCTCCGTGGACGCCGTGAAGTCGATGGTGCGGTAGACGACCGAGTCCAGCTTGGGCTTGGGACCCCACCACGCGCCGTCCGGAACGATGGTGATCGTCTGCGCCGTCTTGTCGATCTCCTTGATCTTGAAGGCGTTCGCGGTGACCGGGAGCTTCTGCGCCCACCCCTTGTTGAACTTCTCCGGGGTGTCGATGTACGCCGCCGGGTACAGCGGGTCGAAGAGGTTCTGCCACTCCGCGTACGGCTTGTCGAAGGTGATGCGGACGCCGTGCGCGTCCTTGCCCTGCTCGACCTTCGAGATCTGCTCGTAGCCGTCGGTGGCGGCCGCCTCGTAGTTCTTGTCCGAGCCGCTCAGCGCCTTCCACTGGGCGCGGAAGTCCTTCCAGCTCAACGGCTTGCCGTCGGACCACTTGGCCTTCGGGTTCAGCTCGTACTCGACGATCTGCGGGTCGGTGGAGACGACCTTCGCCGAGAGCAGGAAGTTGGCGTTGACGTGCTGGGCGCCCTGGGCGTCGTTGTCGAACAGGTCGGGCAGCAGCGCCGCGTCGACCTCTTGCGCGTCGCCCATGAAGCCGTCGGGGGTGTTCCAGTTGAAGTTCGCGGGCCACGTCGACAGGCCCATCTTCAGCGTGCCGCCCTGCTTGAGGTCGCTCACCGGATGCGCGTTGACGTCCTGCCCGTCCACCGCCGGCGCGGCCTGCTTCTTCACCGGCTTGTCGTCGTCGGACGACCCGCAGCCCGCGACCACCAGGGTGGCCGACAGGGCAGCGGCTATGGCGGTGACGGTGGTTCTGCGCATGGTGGGTCGTCCTCCGGGTCGTGCGCGGCCGGATCCGCGGCCGCGGTCGGCGAGACCGTAAGCCCGCGGCGGCCGCCCGTGGAAGGGCCTTCGGGAGATGACATGCGCTCTTCATGATGTGGCAACAAATCGCGATCATGCTTGCTGCTGCACGTCGTTGACCTGCACGAACAGCCGCAGCGGTACAGAGGAAGGGGGCGGAACGGGTGCCGGGATACCTGGCGAAGCGGATCGGCTACTACGTCCTCCTGCTCGCTGTCGCCATCTGCCTCTCGTACCTCATCGCCTCGCTCGCCCTCTCCCCGCGCGCGTACTACGAGGGGCGCCAGCCACCGTTGTCGCCGTCGGCGGTCGACCACCATCTGACCGCGATCGGCGTCAACGACCACCGGCCGCTGCCCGCCCGGTTCCTCACCTGGGCCGGGCACGCCGTGCGCGGCGACCTGGGCGAGACCATCGACGGGGCCTCCGTGAGCGCCGAGTTCGGGCGCCGGATCGGGGTGAGCCTGCGCCTCCTCCTGCTCGGCACGGTCGCCGGCACCGTGCTCGGCGTGGTCGCCGGGGCGTGGACGGCGGTGCGCCAGTACCGGCTCTCTGACCGGGCGCTCACGGTGGCGTCCTTCGCGCTGCTCTCGACCCCGGTGTTCCTGCTGGCGGTGCTGCTCAAGATCGGCGCGATCTGGTTCAACCAGCAGACCGGCACGGACGTCATCCAGTTCACCGGCGAGAAGAGCCCCGGCATCGACTCCGGCTTCTGGGCCGTGCTCAAGGACCGCTCGGTGCACCTGCTGCTGCCGACGGTCTCCATCGCCCTCGGCGCCATCGCCTCCTACAGCCGCTACCAGCGCTCCGCCATGCTCGACGTGCTCGGCGCCGACTATCTGCGCACCGCCCGCGCCAAGGGCCTCACACGCCGCACCGCCCTCCTCAAGCACGGCCTGCGCACCGCCCTCATCCCCATGTCCACCTTCTTCAGCTACGGCTTCCTCGCCCTGTTCACCGGCGCCACCTTCACCGAGACGATCTTCGGCTGGCACGGCATGGGCGAGTGGTTCGTCTCCTCCATCGGAAAGAACGACGTCAACTCCGTCGTCGCCGTCAATGTCTTCGCCGCCGTGGTCGTGCTGCTCTCCGGCTTCCTCGCCGATGTCCTGCACGCCGCCCTCGACCCGCGCGTCCGCCGCGCCTGAGAAGCCGCCATGACCACCCCCCTGGTAGAGACAGCGCCCCGCGCCATCGCCCGGCCCAAAGGCCGCGGCTCCGTCGTCGCGCGCCGCTTCCTGCGCAACCGCGGCGCCCTCGCCGGGGCGTGCGTCCCGCTGCTGCTCGTCGCCCTCGCCGTGTTCGGCCCGCACGTCACCTCATGGACGTACGAGAAGGTCGACTACACGGCGCTGCGCGCGGCGCCCTCGGCCGACCACTGGTGGGGCACCAACCGGATCGGCCAGGACGTGTTCGCGCAGACCGTGCGCGGGCTGCAGAAATCCCTGGTCATCGGGGTGCTCGTGGCCCTCTTCTCGACCGGGCTCGCGGCGTTCGTCGGTGCCTGCGCCGGGTACTTCGGGGGCTGGGCCGACCGGCTCCTGATGTTCGTGGTCGACCTGCTCCTCGTCTTCCCCTCCTTCCTGATCATCGCGATCGTCTCGCCGCGGCTGCGCGGCGCCGGCTGGTTCGCGTTCGTGGGGCTGCTCGCCGTCTTCGGGTGGATGATCACCGCGCGGGTCGTGCGGTCGATGACGGTGTCGCTGAAGGAACGCGAATTCGTGCGCGCGGCGCGGTACATGGGCGTCGGGCCGTTCACCGTGATCCGGCGGCATGTGCTGCCCAACGTCGCCTCGTTCCTCATCATCGACGCCACCATCGCGGTCGGCGGCGCCGTGATGAGCGAGACGGCCCTGTCCTACTTCGGGTTCGGCGTGCAGGCGCCGGACGTCTCGCTCGGCACGCTGATCGCCTCGACGACCGGGGCCGCGATCACCTACCCCTGGATGTTCTTCTTCCCGGCCGGCCTGCTGATCGTCTTCGTACTCGCGGTGAATCTGGTGGGCGACGGGCTGCGCGACGCGCTCGACCCGGCCGCCTCGGGAAAGGGCGCACGCCGTGCTGCTTGAAGTGAGCGCTCTGCACGTCGAGTTCGACGGAAAGCCCGCCGTGCGGGGCGTCGACCTGAGCCTTCGACGCGGTGAAGTCCTGGGCCTGGTGGGGGAGTCGGGCTCCGGCAAGTCCGCGACCGCGCTGGCCCTCCCGGGTCTCCTGCCGGACAACGCGACCGTACGGGGATCAGTACGCCTCGACGGTCAGGAACTGGTCGGCGCCTCCGACCGGGAGCTGTCGCGGGTGCGCGGCGCGCGCATCGGCATGGTCTTCCAGGATCCGCTCTCCGCGTTCACGCCCGTCTACCGGATCGGCGACCAGATCGCCGAGGCCGTCCGCGCCCACCGCGACGTGTCCCGGGCGGCCGCGCGGGACAGGGCCGTCGAACTCCTCGACCTCGTCGGGATACCCCGGGCGCGGGAACGGGCCGACGCCTATCCGCACGAGTTCTCCGGCGGCATGCGGCAGCGCGCGATGATCGCGATGGCCATGGCGAACGACCCCGACGTCATCGTCGCCGACGAGCCGACGACCGCGCTGGACGTGACGATCCAGGCCCAGGTCCTCGACGTGCTGCGCACCGCCCAGCGGGAGACGGGCGCCGCCGTGCTGCTCGTCAGCCACGACCTGGGGGTCGTCGCCGGGATGGCCGACCGGGTGGCCGTGATGTACGCGGGCCGGGTGGTGGAGAGCGGACCCGTCGACGACGTGTTCCGGGCGCCCGGAATGCCGTACACGCTGGGGCTGCTCGGCGCGGTGCCGCGGATCGACGCGGCGGCCGACGTGCTGGTGCCGGTACCCGGAGTGGCGCCCGGGGCGGGGGAGTCGGGGGCGGGCTGCGCCTTCGCGCCGCGCTGCCCGCTGGCCGAGGAACGGTGCGTGAAGAGCGTGCCGGAGGCGGTGGCCGTGGGGGCTTCGCACAGCGCGGCGTGCGTGCGGACCGGGGACGTGGTGGGGCTCGCGCCCCAGGACGTGTTCCCGGTCCCCGACCTACCGGCCCGAGTCGGTCAACAGGGGCGCGGCGAAACGGTGTTGAAGGTACGCGGCCTCGCCAGGACCTTTCCCGTGTACAAGGGGTCCGCCTTCAAACGGCGGGTCGGCAGCGTGTACGCCGTCGACGGCGTCGACCTCGACATCGCGCGCGGCGAGACCCTCGCCCTCGTCGGGGAGTCCGGCTCGGGCAAGTCGACCACCCTCTTCGAACTGCTCGAACTGAAGCGGCCCGAGGGCGGCGACATCGAACTGTTCGGGCAGTCCGTCGGCGGGCTCGGGGCGGCCGAGCGGCGGGCCGTGCGCCGTCGCATGCAGATCGTGTTCCAGGACCCGATGGCCTCCCTCGACCCGCGGATGCCCGTCGGCGACATCGTCACCGAGCCGCTGCGCGCGCAGGGCGTCGGCCGGGCGGCCGCCGCCCTGCGCGGACCCGGACTCCTCGAACTCGTCGGACTCGACCCGGCGCACACCGAGCGCTACCCGCACGAGTTCTCCGGCGGGCAGCGCCAGCGGATCGGGATCGCGCGCGCCCTGTCGGTCGAGCCCGACCTGCTGGTCCTGGACGAGCCGGTGTCCGCCCTGGACGTGTCGGTGCAGGCGGGTGTGGTGAACCTGCTGAGCCGGCTCAAGGCCGAGCTGGGGCTCGCCTACCTCTTCGTCTCGCACGATCTGTCCGTCGTACGCCACATCGCCGACCGGGTCAGCGTCATGTACCTCGGGCGGACCGTGGAGTCGGGACCCGTCGAGGACGTCTTCGCACACCCGCTGCACCCGTACACACAAGCCCTGCTGTCCGCGGTACCGGTACCCGACCCGCCCAGGGAACGGGAACGCGGACGCGAGCGAATCCTCCTCGCCGGAGACCCACCGAGCCCCACGGCGCGCTATACGGGGTGCCGGTTCCGGGCGCGGTGCGCGGTGTACGCGGGCCTGGGCGAGGCCGAGCGGGCGCGGTGCGAGGGAGAGGTTCCGGTGGCGCCGGGGGCGCGCGTGCACGAGGCTGCTTGCCACTTTCCGCGGGTGCGGGGGGTGGTGTGAGCGGAGCCGGTCGGCACCGGGGACGAGGCTCGGGGGCTTGCCCGCTCCGACGCCCTGGGCCCCGGGCGGGTGCGCGGTGGGTCGTCGCGCCTTGAGGTTCTGGTTCTGTCCGGTGGGCTGTCGCGCCTTGGTGGTCCGCTCTGCCTGGTGGGGCGTCGCGCCATGAGGGTCCGGCTCTGCCCGGTGGGTCGCCGAGCCCTGGCGGTCCGGCACTGGCCGGTGGGGCGTCGCGCCTTGAGGTTCTGGTTCTGTCCGGTGGGCTGTCGCGCCATGAGGGTCCGGCTCTGTCTGGTGGGTCGCCGAGCCTTGGTGGTCTGGTTCTGGCCGGTGGGTCGCCGCGCCTCGGCGGTCTGGTGAATGGCCGGTGCGCTGTCGCGCCTTGGTGGTCCGCTCTGCCTGGTGGGGCGTCGCGCCATGAGGGTCCGGCTCTGCCCGGTGGGTCGCCGAGCCCTGGCGGTCCGGCACTGGCCGGTGGGGCGCCGGGTGAGTTGATCTGGCAACTGCGTCAGTGTGCCGAGCCCGAGAGCTGTAGGCCGATCACGCCCGCCACCACCAGGCTGATCGAGACGATCTTGAGGGTGGAGACCACGTCGCCCAGGAAGACCATTCCGTAGATCGCCGTGCCCGCCGCGCCGATGCCCGTCCACACCGCGTACGCCGGACCCACGTCCAGCTTCTTCAGGGACAGCGTCAGCAGACCGAAACTGCCCAGCGCGAAGGAGGCGAACGCGACCGTCGGCCACAGACGCGTGAAGCCGTGCGAGAGCTTCAGACACACGGCGAAACCGGTCTCCAGAAATCCAGCGACGATGACCAGCAGCCACGCCATGTGATGTGCCTCCCGCGTTCACTGATCCCGTACGGCTTCGATCTTGCGTCCGGCTTGGTGCGATTATGCCTTTACCGGTGCGCCGGGGCAGCAAACCCGTCAGAGGTCAGTCGCCCTCGCGGCGCTCCCGCGTGGCGAGCAGACGGCGCAGCGAGTACAGCCGCGCCGGATCCGCGTGCCCCTCCGCCACCCAGGCGTCCAGGGCGCATTCCGGCTCGTCGTGGCTGCACGCGCGCGGACAGTTCTCCGTCCCGGGCTCCAGATCCGGGAACGCGTGGATGACCCGCGACGGATCCACATGGTGCAGCCCGAACGAGCGCACGCCCGGAGTGTCGACCACCCAGCCCGCGTCGTCCGGCAGCGGCAGGGCCCGCGCCGACGTGGTCGTGTGCCGGCCGCGCCCCGTGACCGCGTTGACATGGCCTGTCGTACGCCGCTGGTCCAGCGGCACCAGCGCGTTCACCAGCGTCGTCTTGCCCACACCCGAGTGCCCGACGAACGCGGTGATCCGCCCGTCCAGCTGCTCGCGCACCCGCGCCACCGCCGTGCCGTTCTCCAGCTCCTCGCGGCTGGTCACGACGTACGGGATGTCGAGATCCCCGTACAGCTCCAGCAGCTTGTCCGGCGGCGCGAGGTCCGACTTCGTCAGGACCAGCAGCGGTTCGAGCCCGCCGTCGTACGCCGCCACCAGACAGCGGTCGATCATGCGGGGCCGCGGTTCGGGATCGGCCAGAGCCGTCACGACGGCGAGCCGGTCGGCGTTGGCGACGACGACCCGCTCATAGGGGTCGTCGTCGTCCGCCGTACGGCGCAGCACCGAGGTGCGCGGCTCGATGCGGACGATCCGGGCGAGCGTGTCCTTCTTGCCGGACAGGTCGCCGACCACGGCCACCTGGTCGCCGACGACCGCGGCCTTGCGGCCCAGCTCGCGGGCCTTCATCGCGTACACCGGGTGGTCGTCGATGAGGACGGTCAGCCGTCCCCGGTCGACGGTGAGGACCATGCCCTCCGCCGCGTCCTCGTGCTTGGGCCGGATGTTCGTCCGCGGCCTGTTCCCCTTGCGGTTGGGGCGCTGGCGGATGTCGTCCTCGTCGGTGTGCTTGCCGTAGCGGCGCATCGCTCTACGTTCCCTACGGCCTGTCGGACCCGAGCATTGCGGTCCACATGTCGGGGAAGTCCGGCAGCGTCTTGGCCGTCGTCGCCACGTTCTCGATCCGTACCCCCTCCACCGCCAGACCGATGATCGCGCCCGCCGTCGCCATCCGGTGATCGTCGTACGTGTGGAAGACCCCGCCGTGCAGCGCGCGCGGGCGGATGTGGAGGCCGTCGGCCGTCTCGGTGACGTCGCCGCCCAGCTCGTTGATCTCCTTGGTGAGCGCCGCCAGCCGGTCCGTCTCGTGCAGGCGCAGGTGCGCGACGCCGCGCAGCGTCGAGGGGCCGTCGGCCAGGGCCGCCACCGCCGCGATGCCCGGGGTCAGTTCGCCGACCTCGCCCAGGTCCACGTCGATGCCGTGGATCGACCCGGAACCGGTGAACTCGAGCCCGTTCTCGGTGAGTTCGCAGGCGCCGCCCATCCGCGTGAAGATGTCGCGCAGCGCGTCGCCGGGCTGCGTGGTCTGCTCCGGCCAGTCCGGAACGGTCACCTTGCCGCCGGTGACCAGGGCCGCGGCCAGGAACGGCTGCGCGTTGGACAGGTCCGGCTCGATGACGATGTCCCGGCCGAGCAGCGCGCCCGGCGTGACCCGCCACACATTGGCCTCGCCGCCCGACTCCGGGGTGTCCACCTGCGCGCCCACCGCGCGCAGCATGTCCACCGTCATCCGGATGTGCGGCATGGAGGGGAGGGAGGAGCCCGTGTGGCGGACCTCCACCCCCTGGTTGAAGCGCGGCGCGGACAGCAGCAGCGCGCTCACGAACTGGGAGGACGACGACGCGTCGATCTCCACCGTGCCGCCGTCGAGCGCCCCGCCGCCGTGCACCGTCAGCGGCAGCGCACCCCGCTTGTCGTCGTCGATCCGGGCGCCGAGCGCACGCAGCGCGTCGATCACGCCGTGCAGCGGCCGCTCGTACGAACGGGGATCGCCGTCGAACCGGATCGGCCCGTCGGCCAGCGTCGCGACCGGCGGCAGGAAGCGCATGACCGTGCCCGCGTTGCCCACGTCGACCGTGGCCGGGCCCGCGAGTCCGGAGGGGATGACGCGCCAGGCCTCACCCGAACCGTCCGGGCCCACGCCCTCCTCGATGCCCACGCCCATCGCGCGCAGCGCGCCCGCCATCAGCAGGGTGTCGCGGGAGCGCAGCGGGCGGCGCAACCAGCCCGGCTCGGCGGCGAGCGCCGCCAGGACCAGGGCCCGGTTGGTGACGGACTTGGACCCCGGCACCGAAACGGTCGCGTCGACGGCTCCGCTCGCGAGAGGGGCGGGCCAGAGGGCGGTGGGCGCGGGGTGCGTGGTCATGCCTTTACTTTAGTGGGCCCGCCCCCGGCCACCTGCTCACAGGTCGAGCAGCCAGCGGCCCCCGCCCAGCAGTGAGCACAGTGAGACGGCGTGGAAGAAAAAGAGCCACATTCCCGCGGGGACGTGCGTGAGGCGGGAGAGCTGGTCGGCGTCCGAGTCGCCCGCGCCTCCCCTGCGGCGCTTGCCCTGCAGCTCGAACGCGGGGCGTACGCCTCCCAGGAGCAGGAACCAGACCACCGCGTACGCGAACGCTGCCTGGACCTGGGGGCCTGCCAGCCAGGAGACCAGGAGGAACGCTCCGCCGGTGATGACGACCGTCAGCACCCCGTACGCGTTCCTGATCATCAGCAGCATCGCCACCAGCAGGACCGTCGCCAGCCAGAGCAGCAGCGTGATGTGGCCCGTCGCCAGGAGGGCGGCGCCGCCCAGGCCCAGCAGCGGCGGGGCCGTGTATCCGGCCACCGCGGTCAGGATCATGCCCAGGCCCGTCGGTTTGCCGCGGCTGACCGTCAGGCCGCTGGTGTCCGAGTGCAGCCTGATGCCGTCCAGGCGGCGGCCCATCAGCAGGGCGATCAGGCCGTGGCCGCCCTCGTGGGCGATGGTGATCGCGTTGCGGGAGAGCCGCCAGACGGTGTGCGGGACGATCGCTGCGAGCGCGACGACGCCGGTGGCGATGACCACCCACTGGTCAGGGTCGGACTGGGTACCGAAGATCCGGTCCCAGAGGCTGGCGTCCATGTGTTCCGGCTGCTCCCGTTCGGTGGTGGTCCGGGTTCTCGTTCTGGCACTGTGGCACGTATGTGCGGACGGTTTGCATCGAGTCGTGGGCCCGAGGATCTCGCAGGAATCTTTGAGATCGAGAAGTGGGAGCCGGAGGAGGCCTATGAGCCCGACTTCAACGTGGCCCCCACCAAGGAGGTCTACGCCGTTCTCGACCGCCCCGTGAAAGACGCCGGGGATCCGCGTCCGGTTCGCCAGCTGCGCAAGCTGAAGTGGGGGCTCGTGCCGTCCTGGGCCAAGACGCCGGAGGGCGGGGCCCGGCTGATCAACGCGCGGGCCGAGACCGTGCACGAGAAACCGTCGTACCGGCGGGCCTTCGCCACGCGGCGCTGCATCGTGCCCGCCGACGGGTACTACGAGTGGGTGACCGGGGTCGGGGAGCGGGATCTCGAGGTCGAGGGGAAGAAGAAGCGGCCGCGAAAGCAGCCGTATTTCGTGACGCCGGCCGACGGGTCCGTGTTCGCGATGGCCGGGCTCTACGAGTTCTGGCACGACCGGACGCTGCCGGACGAGCATCCGCTGGCCTGGTGGGTGACGTGCTCGGTGATCACCACCGAGGCGGAGAGCGCTCCGCTCGGGGTGGCGCCCGAGAGCGGGCCGCGCTCGCTCGCCGACATCCATCCGCGGATGCCACTGATGTTGACGCCGGATCGGTGGGACGCGTGGCTGGACCCTGCGCGGACGGAGGTGGACGAGCTGCGGCCGCTGCTGGCCGCTCCGCCTGAGGGGCTGATGCGGGCCCATCCCGTGTCCACGGCGGTCAGCAACGTCCGCAACAACGGGCCCGAGCTGTTGAAGGAGCTGGACGGGCCGGAGGAAGAGACGCTGTTCTGAGTGGGCGGGGCGGGGTCGCTGGCTGCGCCTTGCGTCCCTGGGGGGTGGGGCGGGGCCGTGGCGGGGTTCCTCCTCGGCCGGATCGGTGTCGTCGTTTCTTGCATGCCGTAGGCGGGTCGTCCGGCGCGGAGTTTCTGCGGTGTCCTGCGGTGCGCCTCGTCACGTGCCCGCCCTGTTGTGTCGTGGGGCGGGGCCGTGGCGGGGTACCTCCTTGGCCGGATCGGTGTCGTCGTTTGTTGTATGCCGTAGG
>NZ_JBFAKV010000048.1:0-25672 GCF_040655895.1 Streptomyces sp. NPDC050264 | reverse complement strand
GGGGGGGCGGGGTTTTTTTTCCACCCGGGCCCGCCCCTGTGCGTCAGTCCTCCTGGACCAGCGCCAGCAAATGGTCGGGAAAGCGCTCGCCTGCGAAGGCGCCGGCGGGCACGATCTCGTCGACCTGACGCAGGATGTCGGCGGTCAGCGCGACAGCCCCCGCGGATGCGTTTTCACTCATGTGCGTACGACGCTGGGCTCCCGGAATTGGTACGACGCCCTGGGCAACCAGCCAGGCGAGGGCGAACTGCGCCGGTGAGCAAGCCAGTTGGGACGCGAGCTCGCCGATCCTGGTGACCAGGCGCTGGTTGAATCCGAGGTTGTCGTCCGAGAAGCGGGGCAGACCGCGCCGCATGTCGTCCGGGGCCAACTCTGCCCCGGAAAGCTCTCCGGAGAGCAGGCCGCGACTGAAGGGGCTGTAGGCGACGAAGCCGATGCCGAGTTCGCGCACCGTGGGCAGGATCGAGCGCTCTGGGTTACGGCTGGCCAGGGAGTATTCGGTCTGCACCGCCGTGATGGGGTGCACGGCGTGCGCCGCCCTGATCGACTGGGAACCCGCCTCCGAGAGCCCCAGGTGCCGCACTTTCCCGGCCCGTACGAGCTCTGCCATGGCTCCGACCGACTCCTCGACGGGCACAGTGGGGTCGACGCGGTGCAGGTAGTAGAGGTCGATGCGGTCGGTGCCGAGGCGCTTGAGGCTGGCGTCGACCGCCTGGGAGATGTGCCGGGGGCTCGCATCAACGCGAACGCCGTCGGAGGTGCGGATCAGACCGCACTTGGTGGCCAGTGTGACGCGGTCGCGGTGCCCGCCGGCCAAGGCACGGCCGACGATCTCCTCGCTCAGGCCCGCGCCGTACATGTCGGCGGTGTCGAGGAAGTTCATGCCCCGGTCGAGGGCTTCGTGGATGGTGCGGATCGACTCGGCCTCATCGCGGTCTCCGTAGAACTCGGCCATGCCCATGCAGCCGAGGCCGATCGCGGACACTTCCAGGCGGCCGCCGAGCAGGATGCGGTCCAGGGTGCTCGGTGTGGTGGTGGTCATGCCTACTCCTCGTGGGCTACGGCGGGTGGGGGCGTGGTGGTTGTGGAGGTGTCGGGCCGGGCGGGCAGCAGCTGCTCCAGGCGGCTCAGGGCTGCCCGATCGGTGAGGGCTGCGGCTGCGGCGACGACGCCGTCGGGACGCACAAGCACCGCTCCCGGGCGGCGGACGCCCAGGGTGCGCGCGTCCAGATACGCGCAGACAGGCAGGTCCCGCTCGGCGAACGGGGTGCGGCCGCTGAGAACGAGCAGTACGTGCTGTCCGTCGCGCAGCAGGTCATGGGTGCGGCCGCCGGCCGGAAGCTGGACATCCGGCAGCCGCGCTCCGGGGCCGAGCGGGCCAAGCGAGGGCCCCTCGGCGGGGTAGCGCAGGTCCATCTGCGCGAAGCGGGGCGGCAGGACGCGGTCGAGGACGCCGCTGTGCTCAGCGGCGGCAGCCGCGAGATTGCGGGTTCGCTCGCGCCAGCCGCCCCAGGTCCACAGCCGGGTCTGGCGGTCGGTGTCGGAGACCACGGCGTGCGCGACATGCGCGCGCTCCCGTTCCCAGGCGGCCAGTGCGGCCTCCGGCAGTCTGCCGCGGATCACGTCGGCGAGACGCCAGGCGGCTTCGTGTGCGTCCTGGATGCTGGTGTTCAGACCCTGGCCGCCGGCCGGGCTGTGCACATGCGCGGCATCGCCCGCGAGGAGCACGCGCCCGTCACGGAATCGGTTCGCCAGCTTGCGGTGGACCTGGAAGTGACCCGCTCCGGTGACGGACGTCAGCTCCAGGGGCACAGGGCAGCGTTCGGCGGCGATGGCGCGCACCGTCTCCTCGACGTTCTCCGGGGTGGCGCCCTCGGGGGCGCTGCCGAAGACACGGACGCACCCGCCCGGCAGCCCGACTACCACCAGCACGCCCGTAGGGCCCATGAAGTAGTGTGCCTCGGCGTGTGCGAGCGGGGTGTCCCACGCCCCGTCGACGAGGACGAACGACTGCGGGTATGTCGGGCCGTCGAAGGCGACGCCGAGCTGCTCGCGGACCGCGCTGTGGGCGCCGTCGCAGCCGAGCAGCCGGCCCGTGCGGTGATCGGTGTCGGACAGGGTGGCGTCGACCCCGCCGGTGTCCTGGGTCAGAGCCGTCAACCGATGCCCGTACTCGACCTGGCCTCCCGCTTCGTGCAGCGCTTCGAGGAGCAGCCCCTCGGTCTCGTTCTGCGGCAGCGACAGCGGTGTGTCGAAGCGACTGCCCTTCAGGCCACGGAAGTTGATGCGGGCGATCCGGCGCCCGTGGGTGTAGTAGTTGGCGGCGACGACAGGGAGCGCCGCGTCGCGGATGCGGTCCTCGAGGCCGAGGCGGGCCATCACCTCCAGCGCGCGCGGCTGAAGAATGATCGCCTTCGCATGGGGGTTCCTTCGGGCCGCGCGATCGACGATCCTGGTGTCGATCCTGCGGCGGATCAATTCGGTGGCCATCATCAGGCCGGTCGGTCCCGCGCCGACGACCAGTGCTTCGCTGTCCACGGTGATGCGTCACACCTCCTGCGTTCAGTGGGAACGGGTGTACGGGTGTGGGAGAAAGGGCGCCGCCTCGGCCCAGTTGGCCGGTTCGCGCCGGATGACCATCGTGCATGAACTCAAGGGACCCGGCATGGTGCGCGTGATACCCCTGAGTCCAGCACCACCCTGAGCGATCTTTTCGGCAGGTGATCCCGGCGCTGGCGGCGTGTTCCTGGGCGCAGACCTCGCGTCTCGCAGCGCATCAACTCGCCCCTGTAGGGCGCAAATAGGTTTACGTCACAGCAAGTCGGTCGGCTGACTCCGGGGTAACTGGTAGCGAATTCAAGGGTATGACCCGCACGGGTGCCAGAACGCTCTGGCTGGTAGCGGCCGGGTGTTCGAAGAATGTGGGACACGAGCCCGGCCACTCCCGAAGGAGCAGCACGACGATGCCCCTCCCACAGAGCGCCCTCGCCCCGGAAGCGGCCACGACCGCCCCGGCCCTCTCCTACCGCCGCACCGTCGACCGCGGCGACGTCCACCGCTGGGCGGTCAGTGAGGTCTTCCTCACCGACTACGAGGACCTGACCGCTGACAAGTACCTAGCCGCGGCGCAACTCCCGCCCGCCCACTACTACTTCGGCGACCACACCGGCCCGGGCGCAGACGCCCCCGACAGCATGCTCCTGCTCGAATGCTGTCGGCAGGCCGCCACCTGCATCGCCCACCGCGGCCTCGGCATCGCCAGGGACAGCGCCTTCCACGTCACCGACTGGACGCTCGACCTCACCGGCGCCGCCCCGCCGGCGCACGACCGGCCCCGCGAGCTGAACATCACGGCTGCCGTCACTCGCTCCCGGGTCCGCTCCGGGACCGTGCGCGCCGCGCGCTACGTCCTGGAGCTCTCGCAAGGCGGTACCGTCCTCGGCCGCTGCGACATCTCGGCCTGCTACTCGCCCAGCGAGGAGGCAGAGATCGTCCGCCGCTATCACCGCAAGTCGACGCCACCCCTGTCGGGTTCACTGCCCACGCTGCCCCCTGGCACACCCGTGTCGCCCGCCGACGTTGCACGCCGCGACCCCACCAACGTGGCGCTGGCCGACGCCCGCCACGTCGCAGGCGGTGTGGCCGCTGTGATAGCCGTACCGTCCGGGCACCGCACGCACTTCGACCACCCGCAGGACCACTACACGGCGATGATCCTCATGGAGGCCGCCCGGCAGGCCGCGCTCCTGGCGGCCGGCAGCGGCGTCCGGATCACTGGTTACCGATCGAGGTTCGCCCGGTTCGCCGAACTCGACGCCCCCGTCCGGGTGTCGGCCGTGCGCCGTACCAGCAACGAGGTCGCCGTGCGCTTCCGACAGCACGGCACCATCGCCAGCGAGATAGCCGTCGGCATCTCGGAGGAGTTCTGATGCCGCCCGCTGCGGGACCGGTCCGCGCAGTCTGGACCGACTACGGCGGAGTACTCACCCCTCCGGTGGCCGCCTCGATGGAGACCTTCTGCGCACGGCTCGGGGTGCCGCCGGACACCCTTCTCGCCGCCATGCGCCAGGTGTCCCGCGACTGCGGGGCCGACGGTGACCTCATGGCGCCACTCGACACACCGCTGCTCACCCAGGAGAGCTGGGAACGCCGCGTGGAGGACGCCCTTGCCACACACAGCGGCGTCCGCGCAGACCTCGGCGACTACCCCGCGCGCTGGTTCGCCGACCGGGCCGTAAACCAGCCGTGGCTCGACACCCTGCACCGGCTGCGCGCGCAGGGGGTGTTCATCGGCCTACTGTCCAACATGCCGCCCGCCTGGGACCGGCACTGGCGCCTCGCCGTGCCACCCGACGGTCTCTTCGACGCGGTCGTCCTCTCCTACGAGGCCGGCTGCCGGAAACCCGACGAGGAGATATTTTGCCACGCCGCCGAACGGGCAGGCATGCGCCCCGAGGAATGCGTGCTCGTCGACGACCTCGCTGTCAACTGCGCGGGCGCCGTTCGGGCCGGCTGGCACGGCATCGAGTTCACCGGCGCCGAGGCCGCCACAGCCCGCGTCGGAGAACTCGTCCCGGTCGGCAGGGCCCTCGCCCGGGGAGGCGGCGCATGAGAGCCGCCGTCATCAGCGGCATCGGCTCCTGGCTGCCGCCCGACGTCGTCAGCAACAACGACCTGGCCGCCCGCATGGACACCTCCGACGAATGGATCCGCACCCGAACCGGAATCCGCACCCGGCACTTCGTCCCACCCGGCATGCCCACCTCCCGCCTCGCCGCCGAGGCCGGAGCGCGGGCCATGGAGTCGGCGGGCACATCCGACATCGACGCGGTGGTTCTCGCCACCACCACCCCCGACCGCCCCTGCCCGGCCACCGCCCCCGAGGTGGCCCGCCTCCTCGGTCTCACCGGACGCCCGGCTTTCGACGTCTCCGCCGTCTGTACGGGATTCCTCTACGCTCTTACCACCGCCGCCGGGATCATTGCCTCCGCAGCGGCCGACCAGATCCTCGTCATCGGCGCCGAGGCCTTCAGTACCCTCATCGACCCGCACGACCGTTCCAGCGCCGTCGTGTTCGGCGACGGCGCCGGTGCGGTGGTGCTGCGTGCGGGGGATCCCGGCGAGCCCGGCGCGCTCGGCCGGATCGTGCTCGGCAGCGACGGAACGCTGGCCGACCTGATAACGGTCCGGGCAGGCGGCTCCGAGCTGCCCCACCGCGGGGCCGACCCGCAGCGCTCCGACCCAGCCGACCGCTACTTTTCCATGCGAGGCCGGGAGGTCTTCGGGCACGCAGTGACCCGCATGTCCGAGTCGGCGCGGGCCGCGCTCGCCCACACCGGATGGCGTCCGAGCGACGTCGACCGGCTGGTTGGCCACCAGGCCAACCTGCGCATCCTGAACGCCGTCGCGGAACAGCTGGATATCCCCGCGGACCGGCTCGTCATCCATCTGGACCGGGTCGGAAACACCGCGGCGGCGTCCATCCCGCTCGCCCTGGCCCACGCGCACACCACGGGCGACCTCGCCCTCGGCACTCGCGTCGTCCTCGCCGCCTTCGGAGGCGGCGCCACATGGGGTGCCACCGCCCTGACCTGGCCCGCACTGAAGTCCGCGTAACAACCGCTTCGTTCACCCCGCCCACAGCCGAAAGGCAGCATCAGCCATGAGCACCTTCACACCTCCCACCTTCGAGATCCTTTCCCAGGTCCTCGAGGAGAAGTTCGGCGTCCTGCGCGAGGACATCAAGCCCGACACGGTCTTGGAGGACATTGAACTGGACTCACTCGCGCTCATCGAGGTCGCGTTGACCCTGCAGAAGCAGCTCGGCGTCGCCATACCCACCGAGGACCTCAACAGCAGCGGCACCGTCTCGGACCTGTACGAGCTGGTGAACACAGCGGCGGAGAAAGCCTGATGGCCGAGCACGCCGGACGGCACGCCCCCGTCGCGATCACAGGAATCGGCCTCGTCACCCCGGCCGGTATCGGGGTGACGGCGAACTGGGAGCGGCTCCTGTCGGGCCGCTCCACCGCACAGCACGATCCGTCGCTCGCCGGCCTGCCCGTGGACATCTCCTGTCGGGTCCCCGGCTTCGACGCCAATGCCCTGCTCGGCCGGTCCACAGCGTGGCGCCTGGACCGGGTCAGCCAACTCGCCCTGGTCGCCGCCAAGGAAGCTCTGTCCGACGCGGCTCTCGACCCGCAGCGATGGGACGGCACCCGCGTCGGCGTGGTCATGGGCAATGCCCTTGGCGGGACCGCCTCCTACGAGAACGCCCACACCACGTACCACCAGGAGGGCGCCGACCAGATCTCGCCGCTCGTGATGGTGAACTGGCCGGTCAACATGATCTCCGGGTATCTCGCCATGTACTGCCACGCCCTCGGCCCGAACCTGGTGGTCGCCACTGCCTGCGCCTCGGGTGTCACCGCGGTTGGCACCGCACGGCAGATGCTTCAGTCCGGTGTCTGCGACGTCGTGCTCGCCGGCGCGTCCGAGGCTCCGCTGAGCCCGACCCCGATAGCGGCCTACCACCGCATGGGCGCGCTGTCCCAGCGCATCGAGGACCCCGCACGTGCCTCACGCCCCTTCGATGCGGACCGCGGTGGATTCGTGGCTGCGGAGGCTGCATCCGTCCTGGTCCTCGAACGCGAGGCGGATGCGCGGGCGCGGGGCGGCACGGTCCGTGCCCTGATCGCGGGTTTCGGCGCCAGCGCCGACGGTCACCACGCCTCCGCACCGGACCCGGCGGGTGCGGGAGTGGAACGCGCCCTGCGCGCGGCGCTCGACGACGCGGCCGTCGACCCCGGTGCCGTCGACCACGTCAACGCGCACGGCACGTCGACCAAGTTGAACGATCTGATGGAATCCCAGCTCATCAACCGCGTGCTCGGCGGACGCCCCTCGGTGACCTCCACCAAGGGAGTCACAGGCCACGCGCTCGGTGCCGCCGGCGCCATCGAAGTGGCGTACACGGCCCTGACCATCGAGCACGACCTGGTGCCGCCCACCGCCAACCTCGACAAGCTCGACCCCGAGATCGACCTCGACGTCGTCAGCGGTGTGCCGCGCGAGCAACGCGTCGAGACGGCGACCAGCCACTCCTTCGGGTTCGGCGGCCAGAACGCCGTCCTGGTCCTACAGAAAGCAGGTACGTGATGACCGGCGGCCGGTCAGTCTTCGTCACCGGCGCGAACCGCGGGATCGGCCTGGCCATCGCCCGCGCCTTCGCCGCACAGGGCGACCGGGTGGCCGTCGGCCACCGTTCGGGCGAGCCTCCCGAGGGCTTCTTCGGCGTACGCTGCGACGTCACCGACACCGCATCCCTCGACACCGCGTACGAGAAGATCGAGGCGGAGCACGGACCGGTCCAAGTCCTGGTGGCGAACGCCGGAATCATGCGGGACAAGCTGGCGCTGCAGACCACCGACCAGGACTTCCTGGAGCTCCTCGACACCAATCTCGTGGGCGCCTTCAGATCGGCGCGACGTGCCATCCCCGGGATGCTGGAGGGGCGTTGGGGCCGACTTGTCTTCATCTCGTCCTTCTCCGGGATGCTCGGCTCGCCCGGCCAGGCCAACTACGCGGCGTCGAAGACAGGTCTCACCGGCCTCGCGCGCTCCCTCGCCAGAGAGCTGGGACGCCGGGGTATCACGGCGAACGTCGTGGCCCCCGGCTTCATCGACACCGACATGGTCGCAGGCGTCACCGCGAAGCGGCGGGCCGAGTATCTCTCCATGACAGCACTCGGCCGCCCCGGCACCCCCGAGGAGGTGGCGAACGTCGTGCGTTTCCTCGCCGACGAGGAAGCGTCCTATCTCACCGGCGCGTTCCTGCCGGTGAGCGGCGGCCTCGGGATGGGCGTATGAGCTTCCCGGGCGAGCCCGAAAAGGGCGGGATACTCGCGGGCAAGCGGCTGCTGGTCACCGGAGTGCTGTCTGACACCTCGATCGCTTTCCACGTGGCGCGGATCGCCCAGCGGGAGGGTGCCCAGGTGATGCTCTCCTCGTTCGGGCGAGCCCTGCCCATCACGAAGGCGATGGCGGAGCGGCTGCCCGCGCCCGCGCCCGTGGTCCGCCTCGATGTCACGGAACGCGACGACCTCGAAGCGCTGCCGAACGCGATCACCACGCACCTCGGAGGCCTCGACGGCATAGTGCACTCGATCGCTTTCGCCCCGCAACAGGCGCTTGGCGGCGCCTTTCTGGAGACGTCGTGGCAGGACGCGGGAACGGCGATCGAAGTGTCGGCTTACTCCCTCAAGGCCCTGGTCACGGCGTGTCTGCCACAGATGGACGAGGGCGCATCTGTGGTGGGCCTCGACTTTGATGCGGCCCTGGCCTGGCCCGGCTACGACTGGATGGGTGTGTCCAAGGCCGCGCTGGAGGCCATCAACCGCTATCTGGCGATGTACCTCGGCGAGCGGCGTATCCGCGTCAACCTCGTCGCGGCGGGCATGGTCCGGACCTTGGCAGCACGCTCCATCCCCGGAGTGGACCGCATGGAGGAGATCTGGCGCACCCGCCCGCCGCTCGCTTGGGACGTCCACAACCCGGAACCGACGGCGAAAGCCTGCGCGGTGCTCCTCTCGGACTGGCTGCCGGCCACCACCGGAGAGATCCTGCACGTAGACGGAGGACTCCATGCCGTTATGACCTAAGTCCAGGCCACGGCCAGGAAGACTCCGCCCTGTTCCGGCACCGGACCGACTGGCCCGGTGCCGGAGGCGGCCCAAGACCATCAATCTGGCCGCGGGGTAAGGCTTGTTGTGGGGCCCAGGCTTGATCCGTCGTCCAGCGGGATGACGAATCGGTGCGCCCCGATGTTCAGAGTGAGAATTCGTTCCGGGTCCTCTTCATAAGTGAGCGGTTTTCATCCTGACGCGGCTGCGAGGTGAAGGACGAGGATGACCTTGACGACCGCGGTGATGCGGTTGGTGCTGCAACGCAGCTTGCGGATCTTGGGAAGCGTTCGCGGAGCGTCACCACGGCGTTCTATTGCAAGGGCTCAGATTCGTGTGAGACCGCGTACGCCTTCCCGCCTTGCAGCAGGGGGTGACGCTCCATCAGCTCTGCGCTCGGTCTCTCCGGTGACCGCGGCGAGCGGTGACGGTACTGGTCATGCAGGCCGACGCAACGTTCTGGGACTCGCTCGTGTTCGACGGAATCGACGACGTGGCCGTCGAAGCGGTAACCGCCGCCTTCGGCACGGTCGATGTCACGGCCAGAGGCCGGGCAGCCGAGGTCGCGTGTCCGGACTGCGGCCGCTCCTCGAATCGTGTGCATGACTCCTACCAGCGCAGACTGAAGGATCTACCGCTCGCTGAACAGAGTGTCGTGATACATCTGACGGTCCGGCGTTTCATCTGCAGCACGGACAACTGCCCGCGTCGCACGTGCGCCGAGCGGTTCGATCGGTTGACCGCCCCGTACGCACGCTTCACCACGCGGCTGGGCCACGTCCTGGAGCGCGTCGGGCTCGCACTCGCCGGACGAGCCGGCGCTCGGCTGACCGCCCAACTGGGCATTCAAGTGGGACGGATGCCCCTGCTACGCAGGGTCATGGCGCTACCCGACCGGCAGCCCAGCACGCCACGCGTGCTGGGCGTGGACGACTTTGCAACTCGCCGCGGGCAGACCTACTCCACCGTCTTGACCTGCGGAGAGACTCATCGCGTGGTAGACGTGCTCCCGACGCGCGACTGCGGACCGTTGACCGCGTGGCTGGCCACCCACCCGGGCGTGGAAATCATCTGCCGGGACCGGGCGGGCGCCTGCGCGGAGGGCGTACGACTCGGCGCTCCACCGCAATCCAGGTCTCCGGCCGGTTCCACCTGTGGCAGGGCATCGGCAGAGCAGTAGAGACCTGCGTCGCCGCCCATCGCGAATGCCTGAATGAGCCAACACCACCAACACGAGCGGACGTCGGGGTGTCGACCAACGACCCGGCGCGTGGCGGACCGGACCTTGATGGCCGGCGGGCCCAGCGCAAGAAGGCCGCGCACGCCCTGGTTCACGAACTGCTCGCTCAGGGGTACTCGCGCCGGGCGATCGCCCGGCATCTGGGCTGGGGACTCAACACCGTGCTGCGATACGCACGTGCGGCCACCTGGCAGGACATCCTCCGAGAGAACCGTCCCCGGTCCAGTCGCCTGGACCCCTACAAGCCCTATCTGAAGCGGCGGTTCGCCGCGGGATGCACGGCCGTCACTCGCCTGCATCGAGAACTGGTCACCGAGAACGCCCCCGTCACTTACCAGATGGTCCGCGCCTACATCGCCGACCTGCGCGCCGTGCCGCCACAGGCGCCGCCTCCTCCGCCGACGGTGCGGCGGGTCACCGGCCGGCTCACCCGTCACCCCGACGCCCTGCGCGACGACGAGCGCGCCGCCCTGAAGGATGTCCTGGCACGCTGCCCCGAACTGGATTCCGCCGCTGAACACGTCCGGGGCTTCGGCGAGATCCTCACCCATCGGCTCGGCTCCACGCTCCCCACCTGGATCGACGCCGTCGACGCCAGCCAACTGCCCGGCCTCACCAACTTCGCCCTCCACCTGCTCCGAGACGGATCAGCCCGTCGTGCAGGACGGTCTGCAAGTCACAGGCCAGAATCCGAATCGCCGCGTTTCGTGGGCGCGGACGAGGGGCCGCTGACGACGACTGTGTCATGCGACTGAGCCTTGCAGGAGCTTTCGGTCCGCGCAGCACGTCATCTGACTACACGAGCCGGCCGGCGGCCACGCGTGTGGTCGCCTGCTTGAGTCTGCTGAGTACCGGCACGACCTCGGCGTGGGTCACCCCGGGCAGGCTGCCGAGCTGCTCGGTGACATAGCTGAACAGCTCGACGCTGTCGCGGCAGGTCACTGCGGCCACGATGTTCGCGGAGCCGGTGACCGCGGCGACCCAGCTGGTGTGCCGGTGCGCGGCCAGCGCCTCGCAGACTGTGACGATGAGGCTCGGGGCGACCTGCAGGAGCAGGGTGGCCGAGGTGCGGTAGCCGAACGCCTCCAGCATCACGTCCACGTCCACGGTGACCGCACCGCTGTCCAGGAGTGTCTGCAGGCGGCCTCGGACCCGGGACAGCGGCCAGTTGAGAGCGCGGGACAGGGCTGAGACGGTGGCTCGGCCGTCGCGGCCCAGTTCTTCCAGAAGGACGCGGTCCTCGAGCGGCACCGGACTGTACGTTTCCTTGCGCCGGTAGGGAGTGCGCCCCTGGAGAAGGTGCCGTTTTGCGTCCTCGTTCAGGGGCTTCTCGAAACCGGACCACTCGGCAGGGCCGCCGGAGTACGAGTGCAGCACCAGGTGCGTGGTGAAGGAGAGCACTTCCGCCGTGTGGGAGATCTGGGGCAGCACCCCCGCGCCGCAGGCCGCGTCGGCGGGCAGGGTCGTGGTGCACATCAGCTCCGCACCGCCGGAGTGCAGCGCGACCCAGGAAACGTCCTGGCGCGCAGCGAGTACGGCACCCAGGTGTGCGGCGGCGTCAGGGCGGCACTGCAGCCGCAGCAGCCAGAGCCGATTCCTCGCGGAGGCGGCTGCCTCACTGACCAGGACGCGGAGCACTCCCTTCGCGTGCATGGTCCGGTAGCGGCGTGTCGCGGTCTGCTCCGAGACGCCCACCACCTCGGCGATCCGGCGCATCGGGGCCCGCCCGTCGAGCATCAGGCACTGGAGGATCTGTTGATCTACAACATCCATGTGGGAAGTTTAGTTGTCCAATGCCCATGGGTTGGAAGTTACGAGGCGAATCCGGCTGATCGCTGGGGTTTTCAGGATGGGCGACGAACACTCGACACATGAGCGTTTTGAACCACCAGATCGTCTGGTCCCGCGATGCCGTAACCTCCGCCCGCTTCCTCACCGACATGCTGGGCTTCAAGCCCCCGGTGGAGCTCGGTCACTTCGTCATGGTGCAGGTGAGCTCCGACATCACCTTCGACTACATGACCACCGACCGCGACATCATGGCTCAGCACTACGCCTTCCTGGTCAGCGAGAACGAGTTCGACGCGATCTTCGCCAGGGTGCGGGAGCGTGGCCTGGACTACTGGGGGGACCCCCGTCATCAGGAACCGGGCGTCATCAACCACCTCGATGACGGCCGCGGCGTCTACTTCAACGACCCCAGCGGTCATGAACTGGAGATCATCACGCGCCCCTACGGCAGTGGCGGTCTCGACGCCGAGCACGTCAACCCGCTGCTCACCGAGGAACTCAAGACGAGCGGGAAGCTCCCGGACCTGTCATGACCGAGCCGTCGACCGACCGCCCTCTCGTCCAGGTCCTGATCGCGAGCACTCGGCCGAACCGCGCGGGCGAGCCCACCGCTCGGTGGGTCGCCGCAGAGGCCGCCACGAGCGGCGCCTTCGGCATCGAGATGGTCGACCTCGCCGGGACCGGCCTGCCGATGCCCGCCGAACCGGGGCACCCGAGCGCGCCTGACTACCAGACGGCGTCGACCCGCGCGTTCGGCGAGCTCATGGACCGCGAGACGGGATACATCTTCGTGGTGCCGAAGTACAACGACGGCTACAACGAACGCCGCCTTGAAGAAGGCCCTGGATCACCTGCTCTGGGTGTGGCAGGGCAAGCCGGTTGTCCTGGTCCGTTACGGCGGCGTGGCAGCCGGGGCCCGAGCCGCGATGGCATGCGAACCGGTGCTGATCGCGCTACAACTGCGAGTGGTCGGCTTGGTCCCGATCCCGCTCATCGACCAGCTGCTTCACTCTCTCGGCGGCGGGCGGGTGTTGCGTCCCACCGAACCGGTTGAGCACGGACTCACCACAGCCTTGGACGCCCTGCACCGGGTCCTGCAGCCCGAACGGGCCGGCACACGCGCCTGAGCGTCCCGCCAGCTCTCGAAAGGAGCCATCATGCCCGAGTTCCGAGAACTCGACGCCGATGTCACACTCGCTGACCAGCTCGACGAGGGAGGCGGACCGGTCATCCTCGTCAACGTCTTGCGGGTCGCCCCCGAAGACGTCGCCCAACTGCTGCTGGCCTGGTCCACCGACGCGGCCGGGCTGAAGAACCAACCGGGCTTCATCTCCACCCAGTTGTACCGCGGCATCGCCGGCAGCAGCACGTTCCTCAACCACGCCGTCTGGGAGTCGACCGACCACTACCGCGCAGCCCGGCTGGACGACAGCGTGCGCGCGGCCGCCCGAGACCTGTACCCGGCCAGTCTCGTCGCCACCCCGCACCTGTTCCGGGCGCAGGCCGTGCCGGGGATCTGCGTCGCCTGACAAGGCGACAAGCAGTCCGCCTGAACCATCCGGATGGAGCTCTCCACCGCGCTCTTCGAGTACCTCGAGATCTTCCACAACCGACAGCGGAGGCACTCCGCACTGGGCATGCTCAGCCCGATGGAGTACGTACTCCACCCACCACCGATAGCGTGAAACCAAGTAACTCCGCTCCACTCAACTCGGGACACACCGGAGCCTCCACCAATCCCGGAGCGGTTCACTGGATATCGACCGTTCCACGGTGACCACCCGCTCCGTCGTGTCTCAGGTACGTGTGGGCAGTCTCAGAGTTCTCCGGGCGACAGGGCGTCCGTCTCGCGAAAGTCTGGGCAAGAGCGTGGTGTCCCGGCTACCTGTGAGCATCCCGGCGGGCCGTGGCTCAGACGAGTTCGGTCTGCGAGGCAATCAATCCAAGTGATTGCAGGCAGGCTCCTTGATCACGGTGCGTCGGATAAGGAGGATGCTTCACGGCCGGCGAGGAGGCAGGATCTCGGCATGGCTACCGAGATCGACGGGGTGATCGAGTGCCGTCCAGGCGCTCGCTTGTGGGGGACTGACGACGAGGACTCTGTCTGGCACGCCGCCATGGAGCTATGGCTGCTGAACATCGGCAACGCCTACGACGCTCTGGCCTGCCTCTTCGGCATTCGCAACACCTACGGCTTTCAGCCCCTCGCCGCAGACCGTGGGCTCCCTACGGATGCCTCCGAGACCGTGGCTGGCGAGCACGCTGCCTGGGGGCTTGACAGCGTCCACGGCACTACGTGGATCACCTGGGCCGAGCTGCTTGTCGCCGACTGGCAGGAGACCGACGTCTCCGGCAAGCGGAGCCGGGAGCAGGCGGTCGGCGATACCTCGCACTGGGGGCCCGCCTGGAGCGTTGTGCGCACGTTGAGCGACCTTCACGGCGCATCCAACGTACGGCTCGTCGTCTGGTTCTCCTGACCCTGGGCCCGCCAGGCCTGTACGCAGTTACTTGCCCACAGTTCTTCGAGACATCGCTCCAGCCGATGTCTCACGTAACTGTGGGCACTGCACGTCACAGGTTTGGTCTGCCCACACTTATCTGGGACAGGACACGCTCCGCTCCACCCCGCCGCTCACGTGTCGGTTGCCGCACTGGTTCCTATGGGCAGGGGGACCACGGTGGTTCCCTGGCGAAGGGCTTGATTTTCGAGCGTGAGCCGGCGGATGGCTTCCTCATAGAGGGCGAGGGTGCGCCGCAGTTCGCTGTTCTCCTGGCGGGTGAAGTGCACACGCCATCCCGTGCTCGACATGGAGCTGGACACTATCTGCGGACAGCTCAACAGCGCATAACCCAAGCTCGACGGTGGTCGCGCTGTGGTGTGGCGCCGGGAGACAGTGCGTATCCAGTCCCGCTCCGGCCGTGACACGACGGCGCAGTGAGCCTTTTCCGACCTGGCGGCCGTGCTGGTCAGCGCCCTGTCAGTGATCGATTGTCCGTATCCGGCACGGGCTCTTGGTCAGGGTCCCCACAGCTGCCTCCTTCTCCGGTGAGCTCCAACAGGCTCCTGCGACGCACACGCACATCAGGTTGGAAGGGCTCAGTGGGTCCGTCGACAGTTTGAACGTGTTGCTCAGGTGCGGCTTGAGCTGAAACCGTCTCCAGATCCGGCCCACTGTCGACTTCGACAGGCCACTGCGGTCGGCCATGGTTGCACGCGACCAGTGAGTTGCGTTCTTCGGAATCTCTTCCAGGGTGCGGACCACGACCGCCTCCACCCGGTCCATGCTGATGCTGGGTGGCCGGCCCGGCCGGGGTTCGTCCACCAGCCCGTCCAGACGGGCCGCCGAAAACCGGCGACGCCACTTGCGGACCGTGTCAGCCGCGATCTGCAACTCCCGTGCCACCACAACGATCGGCGGCACATCAGCACCAGCGCAAGTCAACACGATGCGGGCCCGCAAGGCCACTGCCTGCGCGGATGATGCCCTGCGGACTCAACTCTCCAACATCACACGTTCATCGGGCGACAACAACGGTTCCAGCTTCGGACCACGACGAGGCACCGGCACATCCGCAGAAGCAGTCATACACAAACTAACGACGGATCTCCGGCGCAGGACAGTAAAGGGTGTTGCACAAGGCCGTGTTCGGGCTGGTCAGGGCCTGTGAGGGCGGTCTTCTGGTCATGATGCAAGCACGAGGTTGTGCATGTGAGCGACCGCTCCACAGACGTGTGGGTCGACGGCGGACGGGATGGGAGCTGGGGTGAGTGGCGGGTCGGGGAGGTATGTACGGTCTCCGCAGACAATCAGGGGAGGGACCAGATGTCGAGTGATCTTCAGTTCAGCTGGAGTCTGACCGGATCAGGTTGGGCAACATGCCAGATCACTGATGGCGAGTCGGAGCACAAGAGCAGTCCGAGCTACTGCACCAACGCCCTTGCTGATCTACTCACCGGCGTTGCAGGGCTGTATGGCCCCAAGGCTACTCAGACGTTCTCGTTCGACCTGGAGCCCGCAGAAGTGAGGTGGGTCCTCAGCCGCCGCGAGGCAGCCGTCGAGATCGATATCTACCGGTTCCCCGACATGTACAAGAGCTTCGATCTGCCGGACGCCGACGGCACCCTTCTGTGGAGCTCGAAGCAGCCGCGCACCGCCCTCAGCCACGTGGTCATGGAAGCCGCCCAAGATGTTCTACGGCTGCACGGCGAAGACGGGTACCGGAAGAAGTGGGTACAGCACCCCTTCCCCTTCTCTGAGCTACGAGAACTCCGCCGTCTGCACCTGGAGCGAGACGCTTGCGACCTCACCCATGAGTTGCAGGCTTCAGACTGAGGCGTGCCCCTTGCGTGCCCGGTAGACCGGGAAACCACGGGGGCCACCGGGCAGCCACGGGCACCTGACACGACGAAGGCCCCCGACCGATGTTCCTGGTCAGGGGCCTTCAACCTGCGCGGTGGGTGTGGGATTTGAACCCACGGTGACCCGCGCCACGACGGTTTTCAAGATCGCACGCCGCAGTCCGAGGCGAGTGGGGTGTTCAGTCACCAGTGAAGACGGGGACGATCACTGCTGCGATTGCAGAGAGTAGACCCGCTACGGCCAAGAAGGCGTTGAACTTCTCTTTCGCGGTCGGGAAGACGGCACGACTCACGTCCCCGACCTTGCTCCGCAGCACGATCATTTTGAGCTTCTGCCAACGATGTTGGCGGTTTCGGCACCCCATCAGGACGCCGTAGGCGTTGTTCCGGCAGTACGTCCTGCCGTCTCGGTTGACCGCTCCACACCAGACGGGCACCTGGAAGGAGGCGTAGGCGAAGACTGCAATGGACAAGGCAGCGATGATCGGAAGGGCCCATTGCTGGGTCCACGCAACGATGAGTGCTGCAACCGCGATGTATCCCCAGTACAGGCGCATGGCTTTCCCCATGAGGGCGCAGCGTAATGGCATATGCGCAGGTCAAGCAGCGGCTAGAACCAGACAGAGTTCCCACCATGGCGTGTACGTCCCTCTTGACTGCCGGTGCCTCTGGAGGCGCAGCCTGGGCCGTCTCTGGGCCGTCCGAAGCCGCTCAACACCGGCCGACAACGACCAATGACGACCAGTCAGACGACCGCGACCAGGGGTCTGAGGAACATCTGTGTCAGATCGTGCGCTAAGCGTTCGTTGACCCTGGTGGGCGGCTGACGGAGCATCGGCTGTGGGGCCGGTCTGAAGTCGTTCCACGGATAACGCCCTATTATCTGCGGGAGATTGGTTCGTCACCTGCGGTGACGTCCGCCAGGCTGTACATGAAGCGGCCCTGTTATCCGTGGCAAGGAGGAAGCGGTGCCCACTGTCATACAACTGCCGGCAGGGAAGACGTTGACCGTCCGGGCGACGGCTGACGCCTTCCTCGGCTCGCTCCGTAACCGGAACACCGTCCGCAGCTACGGAGTCGGCGTCGGCAAGACAGCCGAGCAGATCGGGGAGGCTCGCCCGCTGGGGTCGGTCGCGGACGACGAGATCGGCGAGGCCCTGGAACTGCTGTGGGGCGCCGCGGCGGTCAACACCTGGAACGTCCGCCGGGCGGCGGTGCTCTCCTGGCTGGGCTGGTGCGCGGAGTACGGATACGACGGCCCGACGGTCCCGGCCTGGACGAAGCGGCTGGCAGTGCCGGACTCCGAGACCCCGTCCCGCTCGAAGATGGCCGTGGACCGGCTCACCGGACGGCGCGAGGTCCACCTGCGGGAGAAGACGCTGTGGCGGATGCTGTATGAGACCGCCGCCCGCACGGAGGAGGTCCTCGGCGTGAACATCGAGGACCTGGACCTCGGTGGCCGCCGCTGTTCGGTCAAGGCCAAGGGCGCCCGGAGCAAGGCCCGACGCCGGGGCCAGGCCCGTGAGGACTTCGTGCTGGAGACCGTTTACTGGGACGCTGGTACAGCCCGGCTTCTGCCCCGCCTGCTGCGTGGCCGTTCCCGGGGCCCGGTGTTCGTCACCCACCGCCGCCCCGGTCCGGGGAAGGTCGTCAACCCGCGTGACGTATGCCCGGACACCGGTCTGGCCCGCCTCTCCTACGGCCAGGCCCGTGCACTGCTGGATGAGCACACGGCTGTGCGGGGGCCCGGTACAGGCTGGGACTTGCACGAGTACCGCCATTCCGCTCTGACGCATCTGGGGGCGTCGCTGCTGATGCTGATGGCGAAGTCGAGGCACAAGAAGCCGGAGAACGTGCGCCGATACTTCAAGCCCTCTGCAGAGGCAATCGCGGAACTGACCAGTCTGCTCGCCCCGGGAGGCAGCAGAGGATGAAGCTGCGCCACCGAACTGTCAGGGCATGGTGTTCATGACCAGCACCTGCGGGGGCCGGAACAGGTTTCCCCGTTCCGGCCCCCGCAGGTGCTGGTGGCAGAGGCTGAAGGCCCGGCTGCTCAGACCTGCAAACTCTGCTTACTCGGCCAGGAGGTGGGGGCTCAGTTCAGGCCGGTCAGGAATTCGCCGAAGAGCCGGTTGGCGGTTTCGGAGTCGTAGAGGCGTTCGAACTCGGCGCGTGCCAGGCTGCGCCGGAACTTGCCGTGGTAAGAGACGTCTCCCGCGTCGTGCATGAGGTCGGTGAACCATGCGGCGTACGCCTGGTAGTTCCACACGTGCTTCAGGCAGGTGGCGGAGTACGCCTCCAGCGGGCCCGCGTCCTGCTCCTTGACCTGCTTCAGGACGGCCGTGGCGAACACGTCGGCGTCGTGCAGCGCCAGGTTCATGCCCTTGGCGCTCATGGGCGGCACGATGTGCGCGGCGTCACCGAGCAGGTACAGGCGGCCGTAGCTCATCGGGTCGTAGACCACGCTGCGCAGCGGCACCAGCGTCTTGCTGGTGATGGGTCCCTTCGCGGTGACCGGTTCGCCGAAGCGTGCCTCGATCTCTTCCCAGATCCGGTCGTCCGTCCACTCCTCGACGGCGGTGTCCAGCGGGCACTGGAGGTAGAAGCGGCTGGCCTGGGGTCCGCGGGCGAACTGGCCGGCGAATCCCCGGTCGTGGATCGCCATCATGGACTGGTGGTTGGCGGGGGCGTCGGCCAGGACGGTCAGCCAGGCGTACCCGTACTCGTGGGACTGGCGGGTGAGTACGTTGTCGGGGATGCTCGCCCGGCTGACGCCGTGGTCTCCGTCGCAGCCGGCGATGAAGTCGCAGGTGATGGTCCGCGTCACGCCCGTGCTGTCGCGGTAGCGCACCTGGGGCCGGGGGCCGGTGAGGTCCTCCAGTTCGACGTCCTCGGCTTCGAAGCGGAGGTCGCCGCCGTCGCTGACGAAGACGTCGATGAGGTTGCGCACGAGGACCTGCTGGGGGCAGAAGCGTCCGTCGACGTGGTCGTCGGTCACGTACCGGAAGGGCCACGTCTCGCCGTCGACGCGGAAGTTCAGCACCGGCGCGAAGGGGGCGCCGTCGAGGACCCGGTCCTCCAGGCCCCACTCGCGGAACATGCGCGCGGCCCTGGGGTCGATGACCCCCGCGCGCTGGCGCTGCTCGACGTATTCGCGGCTGTGCCGCTCCAGTACCACGCAGTCGATCCCGCTGCGCAGGAGGAAGTTGCCGAGGGCGAGCCCGGCGACACCCGAGCCCACGATCACGACAGTGGTGTTCTCGTCCGTTACGGACATGGTTGGTTCTCCTTGTGTTTTCTGCTGGCCCGTGGGGAGGGCCGTTGCCACGCCGGCGCCCTGAGGGCCTGCGGTTGGGAGGGCTGTGCGCTCATCGGCCCGTTCTGTTCAGGGCGCTCGTCGGACATGGGGCGTCCCGCGCGTTTGGCACAGCGGGGCGAAACCCCCTACCCTTAAGCGAAGTCTCCACTACGCATCATACGTAGTGTCCACTACGTTTGCAAAAGGGGTCGGTTATGCGCCGCGACGGAGCCGCCAACAGGGAGAAGGTCCTGCTGGCCGCCGAGCATGTGTTCGCCGAGAAGGGGGCCGCCGCCTCCACCGATGAGGTCGCGCAGCGGGCCGGGGTCAGCATCGCCACCGTCTTCCGGAATTTCGCCACCAAGCAGGACCTCATCGAGGCCACCGCGTGCCGCTACCTGGAGAAGCTGACCGCCCAGGCGCTGGCGCTCGCCGAAAGCCAGGACGCCGGAAAAGCCTTCGCCTCCCTGATGAAGTCCCTCGCGGCGGCCGGGCCGGTGAAGATGACCCTGCTGGACCTGTTGCCCCCGCACGACGACGACGGCCAGGGCCTGTCCCGGCCGGTCACCGAGGCCGCCGACGCCTTCCGCGCGGCCCTCGAAGGCGCACTCCACCGCGCCCAGGCCGCCGGCGCCGCGCGCCCCGACGTCACCGGCGACGACGTCTCCCTCCTCCTGCGCGCCCTCGCATACGCCACGGACCTCAGCGAAGGCGAGGCACTCGACCGGGCCGTGGGCATCGTCCTCGACGGCCTCGGCGTACCGCGCTGACACCTGACCCCTTCCGTCCAGCCCGGCCCGCGCGCCCGGCCCCACAGGGATGCACCGTCCGGCGCCGGCCCCACCGCTGCCCCGTCACAGCTCGTCCACGGCGGTCTTGTCGCGCAGGGGCCGCAGGCCACCGGGCAGGTCGGGGAGCTGGAAGGAGTACCGGCCGAGCACGTTGATGTGATGTCGCACGAACGGGGAGAGCCGGGCGAGATCCTCGTCCCGGACCTCGAAACCGTCACTCCGGAGCTGGGCTACGGCGGCGTCCATATAGCGGGTGTTGAACAGTACGAGTGCGTTGAGGACGAGGCCCAGCGCGCCGATCTGGTCCTCCATGCCGTCCTGGTAGCGCTGGTAGAGCTGCCCTGCCCGGCCGTGGAAGATCTTCCGGGCGAGCGCGTGGCGGCCTTCCTGGAGGTTGGCCTGCACCTTGATCTGGCGGCGGTATCCGGGCTCGTCGGCCAGGCGCAGGATGTGCAGGGTTTTCGCGATCCGCCCGTAGTGCGCGATCGCGTCGCCAAGCGCGGTGGGGCGACCGTCGCGGGACAGCATGCGGATGACGTCGTAGGCGCGGACGGCTCCGGTGTGGATGGAGCCGATGATCCGCAGGATGTCCTCCCAGTGCCGCTCGATGCGGGCGAGGTCGACCCGGCCGCGGGCGGCGTCCTGGAAGGCGCCGTAGTCGGCCGTGCGGTCGATGCGCCACATCTTCTGGTCCGGCAGGTCCGCGAGCTGCGGAGCGTAGGCGAACCCGGCCAGGGTGAGAAGGCCGAACACGATGTCGCTGTAGCTCGCGGTGTCGGTGACGATCATCTCCGGGCGCTTGCCGCCGTCGCGGTCGTAGAGCACATCCAGTACGTACAGGGAGTCGCGCGGGGTGCCAGCCACCACCTTCCCGCCCAGTCCTGCGGCCTGGTCGTTGATCATGTTGAGCCAGGTCGCGCCGCCCCGGCGCCCTAAGTACTTGGGGTTCGGCCGCGCGTACACGCTGGGGACGGGCACGACGAACCGCATCCCGTCCACCGAGGCGACCAGGCCCCCGCCCCACGCCTGCGCGAGATCGATGGACGCCTGGTGCTCGATGAGGGTCGCGTTCGCGGCCCGGTAGGTCGCCAGCCGCAGATACGTCTGGTCCACGTGGGACAACCTGCCGTACTTCAGCGCATCCGCGCCGCCCATCACCGGGGTGTAACCGACGTTGCAGCCATGGGCGACCAGCAGCGCCGCGATCGTCACAGGCAGGTCCTTCAGCCTCGCCTCACCGCCGGTGACCGAGGTGAACGCCTGGTCGGCGCCGGTCCAGGAGAACACCTCCAGCAGCACCTCGGGCAGGTCCACCCGCGGCAGCATCGCGTTCACCGCGGCCCGCAGGTCCAGCAGGGACGCCGGTTCGGGCTCCGGCTCCAGGGCGGCGAAGTGCAGACGGCCGTCGCCGTCGAAGACGATCTGCGCGTTGTCCGGGACCCGGGCGGCGACCTCCCGGTAGGTGCCCTCCAGCAGCGCGGCCCGCGCCGCCAGGTGCCCGCCCGCCTCACCGGGCAGGTTAAGCGAGGCCAGCACGGTCGGCCTTGCCTGCTTCCATGCCTCGCCGGCCAGCAGCTTCGCCCGCGGGTCGCCCCACTTGGAGGAGTTGCGGGCGAAGACCTGCTTGCTGCGCAGCATCCGGTGCAGGTGCTCCAGCACGCAGAACTTGTACGCCCTCCAGTCCACCGTCCCCGGCTCCAGGTGGGACGCGGCCAGGACCAGACGCCGCCAGGAGCCGGTGAGCAGACCGGTGTCGATCTCAGCCGGGCCGACCTTCTTGCGGCCCATCAGCCCCGGCAGCGACAACAGCGCGCTCAGCACGGCCTCACCCTCCGGGGTGGCGTCGAAGTCCACCACGCTGACCAGCAGCTTCAGGAACGGACGGACGGTACCGAACCGGTTGATCAGCATGGCCCGCCATGCTTCGTCGGCGTCGGAGTCCAGCGGCGGGGTCAGTTCGAACAACGCGGCGATCGCCGCCGCCAGCTCGTCGCGGGGCACCACCTGCTCGATGGCCGCCCACATCGCGTCCAGGCTCGCCACCTTCGGCGGGGCGATCTCCCCGGTGTCGGTGTCGACCTGCTCGCTCGTGGTGTCGAACACGACCTGGAAGGCGGTCGCCAGCTTCACCGACGCCCGCTCGACCCGCGGCAGTGTCTTCAGCTTCTCCTTCGCGCTCTCCCGCTCCGCCCGGGCCAGCAGCTTCGTCGCGATCAGCACCTCCAGCAGGTCCAGTGCGTCGTCCACCGCCCGCGACGTGAGGTAGACCGCGGTGGCCAGCAACGTCGCCAGCCGCCGGGCGTCGGAGTGCCGGCGCAGCAGCGACGCCTTGCCGTCCACCCCGTACCGGGACAGCTCCGCCAGGCGCCGCGGCGGTATCCCCGACACGTCCAGGGCGCCCATCCCGAGCGCGGCGATCTCCTCCGCCCGCTCCAGCGCCCGCCTCATCTGCGGACCCGACACCCGCACCGGACCGCGCCGCAGCCGGTCCAGCTCCGAAACCCGCTCACCGGGCGCCACCGTCAGCAGCGAGTCCAGCACCGCCCGCTGCCCGACGCTCAGCATCCCGTACAGGGTGTCCCACAGCCGCTGGTTCGCCGCCTCCCGCACCGTGCCCACCAGCCGGGCCAGTCGGCTCGCTCCCGGCAGCAGCACCCGGCCCTCGCGCAGCCACCCCGCTGCCGCGTCGAACAACGCCTTCGGCCCGTCCCCCGTCGTCCATGCCCGCGCGTCCAGCCAGCCCGCCAGCTCCTCGCGGACCTCGGCGAAGTCCCGCCAGCCCCCGGCTTCCTGGATCTCCCCGGCGTGCGTACGGGCCGTGCCGTCCCGCTCGCCGTACAGCTTCAGGCACGAGGCGTCCGCGATCTTCAACTGCCCGGCCAGATACTGGGCCACCTCCGCCGGCACCTGCCGCGGGTCCGGCATGAACCGGCCCAGAAAACGCACACTCGTCAGCTGAACCGCGTACCCGAGCCGGTTGTGCGACCGCCGCTTGGCCTGCACCGCCTCCCGGTCCGCGTCGTCCAGGAAGAAGTACCGCTCCAGCTCCGCCCGCGAAGGCGCCTCGCGGAACGACCCATACCGGGCCGCCTGCTCATCCGTCAGCAACTCGACCGCCACAACAGCTCTCCGAAGATCGACAACAACGACCCACGAAGGCTCCGACGCTCAATCACCCCAGGTCAAAGCACGAAACAACCCAGCGATCCCTTAGCGCACGATCTGACACGGATGTTCCTCAGCCCCCGACCAGGCCCCGGAGCTGCAAAAACCCAGCTCACCAAGATCCCCAACAAGACCCAGGGCAAGAAGAAGGCAACAACCAGCAGTAGCCTTCGGACACGGATCAGACGTGTGGGGAACAGCGTGGTGAAGCGCGAGGCCAGTCGACCGGCCTACCAGGTGGGCGATGTACTGAGAGTGAGTTGCTCCCCAGCGAGGGCGCGAGTTGCCGATGTTCGGGGCTCCTACATCTCTGTGGAGTGGCCCTGGGAGAAGGTCGATCCGCACTCCCGGTTCCGATGGAACGGGCAAGTGGCCTTCCCTGTCGACCCTGGCTCGTGGGAGTGGTCGTACACGCTGTTTCGCACCGAGCCGAGCCCTCAACACCTGAACCGTGGGGACTCGTGCAGCGTCAGCATCCCCGAGACGCTCGTTCGTGTCGTCGACATCCTGCGTCACGATCCGCCCCTGGACCTGGGTCGGCTTCCTCGGCCGCACACGAGGCTGGTCGTACTCCCCGTCGACGCCTCCTCTGACGCCCCGCAGGAGGACGAAGGGGCCACGATCAATATCGACTCCGCGGCGCCCATCGCGATTGAACTGGTGGAGCGGGCCTAGAGATCGTGTGCCGGGCCAATCGGCCTCAGCCCGCCCGAGGGAGGACAAAGTCCCGGCTGGACACCAGCTGTACAGCAGCGAAGTACAGCAACCACAGCAACCGGCTTCACCCAGCAAGGTTCACCGAGAACCGTTGGGCAGCTGGTTTGACCGTCGCCGACCGACCTGCATAGAGCTACGGATCAGAAGGTGCACGTGGCCTGCGGCGTCACCTTCGCCAGCCTCACTCCGGATGGGTCGTAGTGGTGATCGCCCCGCGGCTGAGTCTGGCCCTTTCGCGCACTGTCTACTCCCCGCGTGACCCTCGACCTGGAGTTCGCCGAGCCGATCGATCCCGCGGAAGTACTGGCCGCGACGCACTGGAGTGCCTTGGAGCACGCCTATGGGCCGGCCGCCGATGTCCCCGAGATGCTGACCGCACTTCTCGACGTGGATGAAGGCGTACGTTCCCGGGCCCTGGACGACTTGCATCACGTGGTTCACCACCAGAACACCCTGTACACCGCCACAGCCCCGACTGCCCTGTACACGGCGGGGATCCTCGATGACGAGCGCTCGCTATGGTCCGTCGAGAAGACCCCTCACAGCTTCCCCGGGCCACTGCGCGCCGAACTGCTGGGATGGCTCGGCTCCGTCGCGAACGAGGCGACCGACGAAGCCTCAGCGGCCAGTCGCCGGTTCGGCTTCCCTACGGAGGACTACCCGCCGTTCGTCGAAGCCCGCCGCATTCGACCGCAGCTCTTCCGTGCCACGGCCGCGTTCCTCGACGACCTCGACACCCACGTACGCGAGGCAGCCGTCTCCACCTGTATCCCCTTGCTGGACGACCCCCGCTTGCTCCACCACCGAGTCGCCTTGATCCCTCTCCTGCGGGACGTTCTGGCGGCAAGCACGCTCTGGCAATACCGCGAGCGGTCGATCGAGGCCCTGACGCGCTGGGGTGAGGACACCACCGGGCTGGAGGTCCGACAAGAGCGATACGCGTTCTGCGACTCGGAGCACAAGCCTTCGTCTGGGAGCGACGAGCGGTGGAGTGGTCACGGCGCCGATCTTCCGTTCTGAGCTGGCCTTCCCAACAACACCGCCGACGAACGGCCGTCTCAGTTTCCGTCTCATTCAGCCCCGTTCATAGGCGTTCGGACACGACCACGCCACGGCGGCTCCTCAGTAAGGGACTGCCCATGAACGCAGGTGAACGCCCCCACACTCATGCCGCCGAGCCACCAACAGACTTGGACGGCGTGGTGGAGGCCGTCGCCTCGCTGGCGGCAGTCGCGGAGGATCTTGTGGTTCTTCATCCGGCCGATCACGTGTTCCACCCGGGCGCGGACCGTGCGGTGGGCCGCGTTGGCGGCCTCCTCGCCCGGGAGCAGCTCGCGTCGGGGACGTTTGCGGTGCGGGGTGACCATGCCGCAGTTGAGGTAGGCGCCGTCACCCAGCACCGTCACGTCCTGGCAGTGCTCGGCCAGCCCGGAGGCCCGCCAGGCGGGTGCGTCCGCGGTGGTGCCCGGCATCGGCCGGGCGGCTGCGCTCACGGGGCGGGTGTCGGCATCCACGATGACCTGCACATTCGCCGAAAACCGGTAATCACGGCTGGAGGAGCCAACCTGGCGATCGCGGACCGGGATCAGGGTGCCGTCCACGATCCACAGTCGGTCCGCGCCGCCGGTGG